>CAZRXU010000001.1:0-83318 GCA_964604135.1 uncultured bacterium
CAAAGTTCATTTTTCCTCCGGTTCACCAAGCCACTGAGGGCCGTAGGGAAGGCTTCTCTTCCATTGTTCAGCCTCATTTCTTTGACCGAAAAGAGAATAAGAGAGGTTATACCAGTGCTTTGCGCCGGTTTTCATTATTCCGATGAATGGGCCGTCCTTTTGTACCGTACCCTGTTTTCTCTTTCGTCTTATCTTTTTTTCCACCTTTGCCACAAAGTTGGGTTCTGCAGGTTTGAAGTGGAAAGACGGCACAGTTTCAAGTGGAGGAATGCACACATCCTCGACATTTTCATATGACCCTACCAGACCATTTCCCATGCGTACAGTTTCCACAGACTGGGGATCGATTCCCATTACTCTGGAGATTGAGTAGTCCATGGCAACAGGGTCGGTAGACAGGGCCACAAAGTTTGTTCTCTTTGGAATTCCCGGTTTGGGCCCGCTTCCTTCAAGACTCACAGTTCCGTCGGCAAGAATAAACTTCACGGGGATAGCTTTGTTAACGGCTACAGTGTAGTCAACCAGTCTGTGGTGGTAGTTGTGTCTGCCGTCGTTGAGGCAACCGTAGAGGTGCTTCATCGCTACAGAGATTACCGATCTGTAGTGGGTTTTTACCACAGGTAACGAGATCACTGGCATTTTGGTACAGATTTCCGGTATACCGAATGCAAGGCCGTTTACAGTAGCTTCCTTCCACTTGTGTTCGCTGAAGTTGTGCCATATCAAACCCTGTCTTTCAACAACAGAGTCCATACGCTGAACGCAGAGAGCTTTTGATGCATCGACCAGTATCTGACTGGATTCACCGATGTATACCTGCCCTGCATGGTCTTTCAATCGCCTGCAAACAGCTTCAACCACCCACGGAGATGTGTTTACACCAGGTCTGAGATAATCCCATGTGAGATTTACCTTTACAAGAACATCTTCGCCCCGGCCAATCATCTTCTGCCATGGAATACCGTCCATAAGTCTTCCCACAGCGTGGTCTACACCTGAATGTGTTGAAGTGTACAGCACTTTCACAGATTTCCTCTTTCAGAACCGGGTTGAGCAGATAATATACTATGGAATACACACTGGCTGTCTGGTGTAGAAGTGACGCCGGGCATTGACATCAGTGTACGGATTGGATAATTGTCACTACCGAAGGTCGGGTATTTCATTCGATCGGGATCGGCGGGAGACCGCCGGATAAACGGGAGGAATGTTTTGAAAAAAGCGCTCTTTATTCTTATGCTGGTATTTGTTGCGGTTTCATTTGCCGGTCGTCTCAACATCGTTAACGATACGGGAAGCTATGAGTTCTTCTACGTGATGATTTCACCGACATCTTCAGATTCATGGGGTGATGATAAGCTTGGGGATACCGAAAAAATAATGCCGGGGGATACCCGCACATTCCGTCTTAACAACGGCGTGTACGATGTGAAGATTGAAGATGAAGATGGCGACGAGTACATTTTCTGGGATGTGGAAGTTAGTGGAACGCTTGATTTGTGGGTTAGCCTTGATAACCTCGGCGAACAGAACTGGGGAGGATCCGCCTCCAGTTCCAGCAGTACTTCCACCGAGGGAATGGCCCCTGTTACCATCGAGAACGATCTCGGCAGCTGGACAATCTGGTACGTCTATGGCTGTCCCAGTGATGAGCCATGGGGCGATGACAGACTTGGTTCGGATCTTCTTGAGCCAGGCGAAAGCCTTACTTTCTACGTGCCTGCAGGTGAGTACTATGACTTCAAATGTGTAGACGAAGACGATGACGTTTACACCATCTGGGAAGTCTGGGTAGATTCCGATGGTTTCTACTGGAGTGTTGATCTCTCCGATATGGACTAAAATCTTTTGCTTAAAAGAGGGAGCCCGTAATTTACGGGTTCCCTCTTTTGTTTGAGGGGCAAACAGCAGCCAGAGCGCACACACTGCACAGGGGTTTCCTTGCTTTGCACACCTTTCTTCCATGGGTAATCAGGCGGTGGCAGAACATTGTCTGCTCTTCCGGGGGGATCAGCTTTTTCAGATCCCTCTCTATTTTTTCGGGGCTGGTGTTCGCAGACAGTCCAAGTCTCAGAGAAAGACGCTTTACGTGGGTGTCTACGGTTATGGAGGGTTTCCCAAATATTTCCCCTGTTACCACATTGGCTGTTTTTCTGCCTACGCCTGGTATTTCTGTTAGCCCGGCTATTGTGTCGGGCAGTTTATTGGTACTCATGAACCCAGCGGCTTTGATTATGAAGTTCGCCTTGTTTCTGAACAGACCTATTGTTTTCAGCAGGTTTTCAACATCGGAGTTGTCCGCATTCGCCAAGTGGCTCATGGATGGATACTTTTTCCACAGAGAAGGGGTTACCCTGTTTACTGCTGAATCGGTGGTCTGAGCAGAAAGAATTGTAGAGATAACCAGCCGCTCCGGTATCCCGTCATAGTGAAGTGCGCACTTTGCCTCTGGATAGAGTTTTTTCAGCATGGAAATTACAAGATCTGCTCTGTGCTCTCTTTTCATTGTGAATCCTTCGTGTAATAATCGCCGTGTTGCTAAACCAGTGAAAGGATTTTATGCCACTCAATAATGCTTATTCGTTCGGGAAAATCCAAGGTGTTGAAGTAAGGCACTGCAGCGTTTTTCCAGACAGTCGGGGTAGTTTTGCTGAAGTGTTCCGTTCCCAGTGGTCGGAAGTAAACGGTTTCGAAGATGAAATACAGATAAATCTGTCACGCTCAAAAAAGGGGTCTGTGAGGGGGCTGCACTTTCACAAAAGGCAGAGCGACTGGTGGATACCGGTTTCTGGAACTCTGCAGGTGGCTCTCGCTGATCTTCGGGATGGTTCTCCAACATTTCTGAAAACCAGTATACTGAAACTCAACAGTGATGACTGCAGTGGTGTGCTGATTCCACCTGGCGTTGCACATGGCTTCCTTGCCCTCAGCGATGTAACGCTTGTTTACGTGGTAAACAGGTACTACGACGGTTCAGACGAGCAGGGTGTTGCCTGGAACGACCCGCTGTTGAAAATAAAGTGGGCATTGTCAGATCCGATTCTGTCTGACCGCGACAGAACCAACCCCACTGTAACTGACCTCAAGAACAAGGGGCTTCTTCCAGTATTCGGAGGTTGAGGACAGCAAAGAAAGGCCGCGGCTCTTGCCGCGACCTTCTGGTACCGTGGGGGGGACTTGAACCCCCACAAGGTTGCCCTCACTAGGTCCTGAACCTAGCGCGTCTGCCAATTCCGCCACCACGGCCTTGTTCATACAGGCGCAATTATGCTAAAACCCGTGCAAAAGTCAATCCCCTCTGATATATTCCCCCGTTGAAAGGGTGGAGATGACTGAAACAGCAAGAACAGTTGCAAGGAACCGAAGAGCCAGACACGATTACCATATTCTAGAGTCCATAGAGATGGGGCTTGTGCTGGCGGGCAGCGAGATTAAGTCTATCAGAGCGGGAAAGGTAAGCCTTGCGGGTGCATATGCGCAATTTGACGACAACATGGAACTCTGGGTGCACGGTATGCATATTTCAGAATACCCAGAGGCCCGTGACAACCACGACCCCGATCGCAGACGGAAGCTTCTTGCTCATGCACGTGAACTTAGGAAAATAAGAAGAAAGGTTGAAGAAAAGGGTGTTACCCTGATTGCTCTGGATGTTCATATATCGGAAACGGGCAGGGCAAAGATTCAGATAGGGTTGTGCCGTGGCAAAACGAAGTACGATAAAAGAGCAGATATTGCTGATCGCGACAGCAAGCGAAGGCTTGATGCGGCAATGAAACATTCGTTGCGGGAACAATGAACGGAGCACTGCTGGTTTCTGTTGTTGCGGCCATAGGGTTGAACCTGTTTCCCAGGTACGATGGCGTTGTAATTGAACTTCTCGGGCAGCAGACTCTTAACCCTGTTGTGCACGCTTCCGGTAACACTGTAACTGTGAGTTTCAACCAGCCCGTATACTGGGAGGAAGCAGAGTCGCTTCCAATCTGGCTGGACAGTCTTTCCGTGGATTCATCAGGCTTTACTGCGGAATTCAGCACGCTGGTAATCTCTGCTGACTGGGCGCTAAACGGTGATTCTACTGCTATGATTGTGTTTGCCAGGGCAGAGGAGGAGATACTTCTTCCACCTGTTTCATGGCAGGCGCCGCCGCCTGCGCCGGATACAACCCTGTGGTCTGATTCTTTGGTATACGCTGCCCTTGAACGCGGGGAGGAGTCGCCCTGGCTGGCAGATTTTGACTGCATCGTTATTGACCCGGGTCACGGGGGAAGAGACCCGGGGGCTGTGGGATTAACCGGCAGTCAGGAGAAAGACAGAACCCTTGAAATTGCATTGATGGTCAGGGATCTGCTTCGCATCAGGCTTCCAGAGTTGCGGATTGTTCTAACCAGAACCTCGGACGAGTATGTTTCTCTTGGCAGCAGAACCCGTATGGCCAACAGAAACAGAGCCGATCTTTTTGTAAGCATTCACTGCAATGCAGCGGAAAACCGTTCTGCAGGCGGGTTTGAAACCTATTTTCTTTCAAGAGCAAGAACCGATGACGCCAGAGCGGTACAGATGCTGGAGAACAATGTACTTGAACTGGATGAGGTTTCAACTGTTCCCGAAGATCCCCTGTCTTTTCTTCTGGCCGATATGGCACAGTCTATATTCCAGAACCAGTCAAGTTACCTGGCAGGAGCGATACAGAGTAATTTCAACCATCAGTTTCCAGGCAGACGGAGTCGAGGGGTAAAGAGAGCCGGGTTTTTTGTACTGAGAGGAGCATATATGCCAGCAGTGCTGATTGAAGTTGGTTTCATATCAAATCCCGGGGAGGAGCAGCTCCTGAAGTCGCTGGACTTCCGTTTCAAAGCTGCACAGGCTATTGTTGACTCAATAGTTGAATACGCAGAAAGGGAGAGTTGATTGTCTGCTGTAAACAGGAAATCCAACGAACCGGGTTCGCCAAGAATCGTTCGTTCGCTTGTGATCGTTGTGGTGCTGGCTGTTTTTATGGGTGTAACGGCAAAGCTTGCCATGGGAGTTCTGAACAGAAAGATGGGGCTTGAATCCGCAGGAATATCGGAACCAGCGGATACTGTATTGACAGAACAGAACATGGAAGAGGTGGCCATGCCGGAATTCGACCCGGATATGGCAACGGAAACAGGCATTTCAGTCTGGGCTCCTGGCTGGAAATCCACACCGTGTTCGCTGTTTGTTAATTCAGAGGCAGATGCTGTGCTGGACTCTCTCCCACAGTCACCAGGACCGGAATCCAGAAACACTGAACTTCAGCTACTTATAGAGCTCTGGGTCGATTACAGCGGATTTGAGCCCCTGGAGGTAGAAAGAGTCTGGGCTTTTTCCAGCG
Source organism: uncultured bacterium (assembly GCA_964604135.1). Taxonomy (GTDB): domain Bacteria; phylum Fermentibacterota; class Fermentibacteria; order Fermentibacterales; family JCC-6; genus Sabulitectum. The sequence continues at coordinate 5,360 of CAZRXU010000001.1, forward strand.
GTGATACATGTTTTATTGATATGCCCAGGCCGGCAGATTGGCAGGGTGTTGTTAAAACAATCGAAGGCCGGTTCATATCGTTTACCGTAATGTTTCCATTTGTAGCTGGGGAGCTTGTTGAAGGATATGAAGACGGCATTCCAGTTCGGGGAATACCCTCTTACCAGTAAAAGTTTCAAACACAGGACGGGTTGAACAATGACCGAAGTAAGCAGAATTGACGGTAGAGAATGGAATCACCTTAGAGATATCTCCTTCGAAACTGGCTACCAGCCGGGTCCTCAGGGCAGCGTTCTTGTCTCCTGGGGTGAGAACAGGGTTCTGTGCTCGGCCACGGTTGATTACAAGGTTCCCATATTCCTTCGCGGGAAGGGGAAAGGCTGGGTTACGGCAGAGTACGACATGCTTCCTGGCAGCAGTGACAACAGAATACGCAGGGATCGTACAGGTAACGGTATCAAGGGCCGAAGTCAGGAAATACAGAGGCTTATTGGCCGGTCGCTGAGGCAGTGTGTAAACACTTCCCACATGCCGGATAAAACCATTACTGTAGACTGTGATGTGCTTGTTGCAGACGGAGGTACAAGGGTTGCGAGTATCACCGGAAGTGTTGTGGCACTGAGGCTAGCTGTGCTGCGACTTCTGTCTCGTGGCAAACTTGAAATAGACCCATGGAAACAGTACATAGGAGCTTTGAGTCTTGGCGTTGTGCAGGGAGTGCCTCTTCTGGATCTGTGTTATCAGGAAGACAGCAGAGCAGATATGGACATGAATCTTGTTGCAGGGGAAGATGGTATGCTTGTAGAGATTCAGGCATCTGCTGAAGAGAACCCTGTTGCTGCTGAAACAGTGTTTACAATGGCTTCAAGCGCTATTGAAGCCATCAGAGAAATTGTAATTCCCGCGCAGAAAGCAGCTGCCGGCGAATTATGAACTATATAGTTCTCGCTTCGGGCAACAAAGACAAGCTGAAAGAACTGAGGTTGCTGGCAGGCATCGGCAGTATTGTGGCCATCGGCGATATTATTCCCGATTGGGATGTTGAGGAAACAGGTCTTACCCTAGAGGAAAATGCTCTTCTGAAAGCGAGGGCTGCAGCAGAGGCCACTGGAAGAACCGCGATAGCAGATGACACTGGCCTGTTTGTGTGGGCGCTGGGCGATGCTCCGGGAGTGTACACAGCCAGATACGCAGGAGAGAGCTGTTCCTACTACGACAACACGGTGAAACTTCTCAATGCGCTCAGCGGAGAGAGGAACAGCAATCGAAGAGCTTCGTTCCGTACGGTTATAGCTCTGGTAACACCTGATGGGGAAGAGCATGTTTTTAAAGGCTCTGTCGATGGCCTGATCACAGAAGCTCATTCGGGGGAAGAGGGTTTTGGATACGATCCTGTGTTTTTCTCTCTGGAGCTGGAAAAGACCTTTGCGGAATGCTCAACAGAGGAAAAGAATACAGTTTCACACCGTGCACGGGCAATGCGTGAACTGAATGAATACCTTGAACATGACGGGGTATAACAGCAGCGTGTTTTGCCTTGCTGTCTGTTTATGAAAGCTGAAATAGATCTTCACGGCCTGCATGTTGCAGAGGCTGTTGAAGTGTTTGTGGAGTACTATAATTCCAGGGTAAACAAAGGTGATTTGTCACCAGTATCTGTTGTTCACGGCTACGGTTCCTCCGGCGCAGGAGGATCGATCAAAACTGCGTTGAGAAAGCTTTTTGCGGCAAACGAGGATTGTCTTGCATATACACAGAGCAGCTGGAATCCGGGTAAAACCACAGTGCATCCCATTGCTGTACTTCCGGCTGGTGCCAGTGTAGTGTCTGCAGGAATTCTTGAATACTGCAGAACACCCCGCGTAGAATCAAAAATTCTGGGAAAATACAGACAGTTCGGTGATCTCAAAGTAAAGAAAACACTCAGGCTGCTTGTAAAACAAAAAAGGCTGCATACCTCACAAAAAGGGAGACACACAGTGTATACAGTTCGCGGGAAAGTTAAACCTACGGAATAAGCTGTGTTTTAAGGTAAACGCCCAGAACAAAAGAAGATATTCCAGCCAGCACATTGATAAGTATAAACGCACCTGCCATAACAATATCTCCTGAATTCCAGAGTTTTACAGCATGTCCGCTGAAAGCGCTGAAAGTGGTAAGAGCACCCAGGAATCCTGTTGCGGCAAACAGTGCGAATCTCGAGTCATGTGACAGAAGCCCCATCACCAGACATCCTGCGAGGTTTACAGCGATGATACCGATGGTGCTTCCAGTGACACTCACAACCAGGTGGCGTACAACAGCACCGGCAAATCCTCCGGCTCCTACAGCTGCTGCCTCGTAGATCAGTTTCACTTGTTTCTGTATTGCTTCAGAACTTCTTCAGCTACAGATGCCGGAACAGCTTCGTAGTGCTCGAACTGCATCGAGAACGAAGCCCTTCCCTGTGTTGAGTTTCTGAGATCTGTTGCATAGCCGAACATTTTAGAGAGGGGTATACGAGCTTTGAACTCCTTTGCGTTTCCACGGGCTTCCATGGCTACGATAATACCACGGCGCTCATAGATACTTCCGGAAACTCCTCCGGAGTACTCCTCGGGAGTAACAATAGAAACTGCCATTATGGGTTCCAGAAGACGGGGGCTGCACTTCATGAAGGCTTTCTTGAAGGCATTTCTGGCACAGATACGGAATGCCATTTCGGATGAGTCAACTGCGTGGCTGGATCCGTCTTTAAGTGTAACCTTCACATCCACAACGGGAAAGTTACAGAAAACTCCGTCTTTCATGGCATCAATTATGCCCTTTTCAACAGAGGGGATATACTCTTTGGGTATGTTTCCGCCTTTTACCGAATTTTTGAATTCAAAACCGGTTCCAGCAGGAAGAGGTTCGAGGGTAAAAATAACGTGGGCAAACTGGCCTTTTCCACCTGTCTGTTTTTTGTATCTTTCGTTCCAGTCAACAGAGCCGATTATGGTTTCTCTGTAGGCTACCTGTGGTTCATTTACTTCCACCTCGACGAAAAATTCCCGTTTTATTCTGTCTATCAGTATTTCCAGGTGAAGTTCTCCCATACCGGAGAGAACGGTATCTCCTGTTTCATCGTTGGTTTCCACTGTAAAAGTTGGATCTTCCTCAGAGAGTTTTGCCAGTGCATCAGAGAGTTTGTCCCGATCCTGTCTTTTAACCGGTGTTACGGCAATGCTTAGAACAGGAGCAGGGAACTCAATAGCTTCGAGAATGATGGGATCGTCAGGAGAGCAGATAGTGTCTCCTGTAATGGTGTCTGAAAGACCTATTACGGCACCTATTTCACCTGTATAAAGCCTGTCTACAGCTTCGCGCTTGTTGGCGTGCATTCTAAGTATCCTGCCAACTCTCTGTTTCTTTCCTGTTGTGGAGTTCAGCACATGGGTTCCTGCTTCAAGAACACCGGAGTAAACTCTGGTGTAAATCAGTTTTCCTGTGTGTCTGTCTGTTACAACCTTGAATGCCAGTGCTGCCAGTGGACCGTCGTTACCCGGTTTGCGCTGTTCAAGCTTGCCTGTTTTGCTTTTGCCGCTGATAGGGGGAAGATCCACCGGGGAAGGAAGGTAGGATACAACAGCGTCAAGAAGCCTCTGTATACCCTTGTTTTTATAAGCACTTCCGCACAGAACAGGGCAGACCAGACCGGAATGGGTTGCCTTTCTGATGGCTGCGGAGAGTTCGCTCTTTGATATCTTTTCGTCTGAACAGAATTTGTCAAGCAGTTCCTCATCTACTTCGCTTACCTTCTCTACAAGGATAAGACGCTGTCTAGCTGCCACAGCTTCCATTTCAGCAGGAATTGGTTTTTCCTCAAATATTTTTCCGCCGGATTTCTCATCGTAGTACACAGCACAGTTGTCAACCAGATCGATGATACCCAGGAAATCTCCTTTTTCGCCTGTAATGGGAATGGTGATCGGAATCGCGTTGGCATTCAGTCTTGAATGAAGCTCTTTTACCACGCCGTAGAAATCAGCACCGGATCTGTCCATCTTGTTGATGAATGCAATGCGTGGAACACTGTATTTGTCTGCCTGGCGCCAGACTGTTTCACTCTGGGGCTCAACACCTCCCACAGCGCAGAAGAGTGCTATGGTTCCGTCGAGTATTCTGAGACTTCTTTCCACTTCCACAGTAAAATCCACATGTCCCGGTGTGTCTATCAGATTGATCTGGTGTTTTTTCCACTCGGTTGTGGTGGCAGCACTTGTTATTGTAATTCCCCGCTCTTGCTCCTGAGCCATCCAGTCGAGTGTGGCCTCTCCGTCGTGTACTTCACCTATCTTGTGTGATTTGCCTGTGTAGTAGAGAATTCTCTCGGATACTGTGGTTTTGCCAGCGTCTATATGGGCCATTATTCCTATATTGCGAATCATTTCGAGACTGTAATCCCGTGCCATTTATCCTTCTCCGTTCCTGATTGATTGAATAAGCGCCCGAATATACCCCGGTACCTGTGTTTTGTGCAATTCTTCACAGAATTGTTAACCCCTAAACATGATGCATGAGAAGCTGGAGGTTACAGGTGCCGCAAACCTGTCAGTTGCGGTTGTTGCTGTATTCTGCTTCCACTGAAATTGAAATACCGCCTCTTACACCGAAATCTGCCTGTACACGACACCATCTGGGGTGGATGGCCTTCACAAGATCGTCCAGAATCATGTTTGTAACGTGCTCGTGAAAAACACCTCTGTTGCGGTAGGTTTGAAAATACAGTTTCAGTGACTTTGATTCGACGATCTTTTTATCAGGTATGTAGGTAATGGTAACAGCTGCGAAGTCAGGCTGGCCCGTTTTAGGGCAGACACAGGTGAACTCATCTGTCGCAAGGGTTACAGTGTAGTCTCGCTCAGTGTTGAGGTTTTCGAACGCTTCCAGGCCTTTGAATCCATTTTTGGAGTTTCCTAGAAGGGAAAGGCCGCTGATATCTTCTGTCATGTTTCTCCTTTTCCGGAACCTGTCATTCTGCGTATTGTGGAAACAAGATCGCGAATTGCATATGGTTTGCTCAGAACCTCGTGTGTTTCCTCCATATCTGCCAGCCGGTCGCCGGCGTATCCGGTTGTAAACACAACTGGAATATCTGCACCGAGGGTAATAATTTTCCTGTAAGCTTCGGGCCCGCTCATCTCCGGCATCATGACATCAAACACGAGCATTTCAATCTCGCTGTGCCTTTTTTTGAAAATCTCTACAGCTTCCACACCGTTTTCTGCCCGTACTACTTTAATTCCGGCCATTCCAAGCCCCTCGACGGCAAGAGTCATCACGCGGTGGTCGTCCTCGGCGAGAAGGATGCACACAGCGCGGGTAGCCCCGGAGTTAATGTGCTTCAGGGGGTTTGCCTGTGTTTTTAGTGGTTGATAGTACAGATGCTCCTCATCCAGTGCAGGGAAATACGCAGTTATCTTAAGTCCTCTGCCTGTTCTGTTTCTTACATCGATGTACCCGGAGTGCTCTTTAACTACTCCAAGAACAGTTGCAAGACCAAGCCCGGTACCGCCGTTGAGTTGTTTTGTTGTGAAGAAAGGCTCGAACACGTTCTCCAGATTGTCTTCGGGAATTCCGTGGCCGGTGTCTGTTACTGTAACAGCTGCATAGTTTCCAGGCGGAATGGTACCGCTTGTTACGCAGAACGGTTCAACCGTGGAAAATCTGTTGAGAGCAATGTTGAGTACTCCTCCAAAAGGCATTGCATCTCTGGCGTTCACGCAGAGGTTCATAAATACCTGTTCAATCTGCGATGGGTCTCCGTAGACCCAGGTATCAAGGGTGGTGATATCTGAGGTTATTACGATGTTTTCTTCCATAATTCTCGATAACAGTTTAAAAAATCTGCTTGTGAGAGCACTGATGTTTACATTCTGGAGCCTGGGTTTTCTGTCTCTGCTGAACAGAAGCAGGCTTCTTACAAGCTCCCTTCCCTTTTCTGCCGCTTCAACAATGGGCTTTGAAACATCTGTTATGACCGGGTCGTGGTCGGAAACCCTGTCCAGTATGTCGCAGTAGCCCATTATCACATGCAGAAGGTTGTTGAAGTCGTGGGCAACACCGCCAGCAAGGCGACCGATTGCTTCCATTTTTTGAGATTGTATATCGTCGATCTCTTTCTGCAGAAGAGACAGCTCTTTCTCCTTTATCACAGTTGTATCGAACAGAATACCGGAAATCGCACGGGGAGTACCTCTTGCAATAGCACTGATGTTGAACCACCTTGTTACAGAGCTGTTGTCTTTGCAGCAGATCTCGCCGAAGAAACTGTCAATTCTGCCGGAAGCAAGATTATTCAGCCTGCTCTGCATTTCCTCTGGCAGCGAAGATGCGTTTACCCATCTGGAAAAGCTTGGCGGGTTTTTCTGCGGTATGTAGGAAAGAGCTTCGAAAAAGGATTTTTCTGCTGTAAGAGAATCATCTTCCGGTGTGGCATTCCACACAATGGCACCTGAGGCTTCAAGAGCCAGCTGGAGTTGATCAAGTCTGGTTTGGAGAGTTTTTTCCACTCTGATGAGTTTTGATATATCGACTGAAACCACAAGAACAGATTTTCTTCTTCTGTAGGTAAGCTCCCGCGCGTGAACTAGAAGATACAGAGCATTCCTGCTTTTGAATGTGATCTTCATCTGAACAGACACACCTGGTGTTGAGGAAGATGCCCTACTGAGGAATTCCTTCACTCTTGTCTTTGTATCATCATCTACAATCCCGTAGAGGTCGCGTTCGATGTCTTCAAATTTGCTGAATTCGTATTTATTTACAAGGGATTGATTTACATAGGCTACTTCAGTTCCCTGCAGAACAAGAATGCCGATGCTCTCGTCAAGTGAAATCTCTTCGAAAAGGTTGTTTACCTCGGTTAGTCTTTCCAGAAGAATCTGATGAGCGCTTTCTTTTTTTCTTATGAAAAAAATGGCCAGTATAGACAGGATTGATGCAAAGCACAGGGGAATAGCGGCAGTATCCAGCACCTGCCTGTAAATGGAATTTGGCAGAATGAAGATCCACGCAATATAAATTGCTGCCGAGCCGAATCCCGCAATCATCTGAAAAAGAATACCGGAGACACGCAACCTTGATTTTTCCGTCAGCCTGAGAAGCAGCCCAAGAACAAAGGCCGAAACAATAACTCCTGCTCCGGGAATCATTCCGGACCCACCAATGTACATCCTGAAAACCAGAAGAGGAAACGCAGTGATAGCCCCAACTAAATATCCTCCGGTGAGGGCCGCTACCACCACGACAGGTGCACGCATATCAATAAGAACCCCGGGAAGAACCTCAACGCTGAAGAGAATGGCCATAACTCCGCACACAGCGAAAACAAAACCCTGAACCAGCACACTCAGTACCGGCTTTCCAACTCTCCACCTGGACAACCGGGCAAGGAAGAAGAACGATACAACAAGCAGCGCGGAGTTTTCAATCAGCGCTTTGAGGATATCAATTCTCAAGTTAACACCTCTGTCAGGCTGGTTTTACTGCCTTGAAGGCAACCTCCGGTGCTTCTGAAGGATTCAGAGACATCCAGTCAAGAATGTACCGGGCTCCTGTGGTGCTTATTCCGTTTTCAAAGCACCAAATAACTGTGTCTCGCACCCCTTTTTCCGTAAGCGTTTTCATCCAGTCTTTTCCCTGGCGTTTTGAACCGCGCATCCGGTCGGCAAGCAGGCTGGCAAGCTGACATGGTCTGAATTCTGTCTTTGACAGCAGTTCATCGAACACATCGCAGAGTTCCAGGTTAAGCAGACGGTCAATAAGGTGCTCACTGAGCCCAAGTTTTCTGTAAGTGTCTCTTCTGATCCAGGGTTTTTCAGGAAGCAGTTTCTGAAGTCTGTTAAAAGTGTCTGGCGAAATTGCCTGGGGGGGGAGATCTGTATCCGGGTACATCCTGTCTGCCCCTGGGAGAATTCTCTCGAAATCGGTTGTTCCGCCAGGCTGTGCCTGTCTGGTTTCAGGGGGAACACCCTGAAAAGCTTCTTCAATTCTGTTACAGATTTCATTTGCGGCGGTCTGAAGGTCTTCCTCCGGGCCCGCAAACACAATTGCAGCATCGTCGGGAGAGATGTTCATTGTTGTTCGGATCATGTCTGATGCACAGACAAGAACAGGCTGGTACTCCAGGCACGCAATAACCCTTACCCGCCCCCGAAGCTCATCGAGGAATGTACGCTTTGGCTGGGTAGGCCAGTCGATGAATTTCCTGAACTCCGGAATAACCATTACAGCGGCTTTGTGCTGCCTGGACTCAAGGCTGTCAGGGTCGAAGCTCTCGCCGGCAGCTTCGACTCGGCCCAGAACTGTGTACTCTGGCTTGAGCTGGCCTGCAGTAAAATCGGATGCTTTCAACTGGTATTGAAGATCCAGCAGTGCCTTCTGTCTGTAGGCCTCTATTCTGGAGAGCGACTCAATGTAACCTATTTTGGATACACCTTTTATCTCAATTCTTGTGCCGCCTTTGATAGATACATTCACATCTTGCCGTACAGAGCCGATTCCCCTTCTTACAAGGTGTGTAGAACGCATGGTTTCGCCAATGAGTTTTGCTGCAAGAGCCATTTCATAAGGTGTGTAGAGTTCCGGAGCAGTGACAGGCTCAACCAGCGGTATGGACAGACGGTCTGTGCGGAACACAACGTGATGCCCTTTGTCTGAAACCTCACGACATGCGTCTTCCTCCATACTCATCTGGATGAAGTGAAGTTTCCTTCCAAGAAACGGGATCACTCCGTTTACTCCGACAATTGCGGTTCTCTGAAAGCCGGTTGGAATTGATCCGTCCAGATACTGTTTGCGTGTTATGTGAAGTTCGTCTACCAGTGACATATTGAACATCATGGCTAGTTGCAATGCAATGTTAACAGCTTCAGGGTTTGCCTGAAAAGGAGGTGTGTCATCCATTTCGTAGGTGCATACAGAATCGTTGTAAAGCAGATAATGAACCTGCTTTTTTGTCTTGAATTCCATGAGGGCAGTTCCGTCATACTCTCCGAATTCACTGAGTGTTGGGCGCATGTGACGGAGTATTTCCTGGTCGTGTTTATCGTTACGGATTCTTGTTGAACACCGGCAGAACAGCTTTCCGGATGTTGCGAGCTGCTGATGCGTCTCGAGACCGCCTTTAAAGCCGAGCTCGCGAAGTTCGGTGTAATCCTGCAAAATGATTCCTTTCACTCTGTGTGCTAAACGGGAAATTACAAAACCGAAAATAACGATTGGCAGCGCCTGGGTAAACAGGTACAGGTATTGACCGGATGACCCATCTGGGCTATTATCGAAATGTGAGATTGGAAGCCAAACCTTATGTAGCCGCTTCTCCCGCATGTTCGGGAGGGGCGGTATTCAGTTTGGCTTCCGTTTAACATGAAAGGAGTTACCATGAACGTCGAGATCAGCGCAAGACACTTTGAACTAACCGATTCCCTGAGGGAACACGTCGATGAGAAACTGTCCGTTCTGGACAAGTTCTACGACGGAATCGATGATGTTCATGTTATTCTTGAGCTTTCGTCAGGAATGAGTAGATCACATGTTCAGCTGCGGGGAGACCGATTGAGACTCGATTCCCGTTCTCAGGGGCATGATATGTATTTTTCTTTTGATGATTGTATTTCTTCTCTCGAAAGGCAGCTCAGGAAATTCAAAGAAACCCATCACGATCATCCTCACAGGGAGAGAAACGGTAAAAACCCTGTTTCCGGTGCGTGGTACATTGCGGCAGAACCGTCAGAGCTTACATCTCCGGTTCTTCTGGAAGACGCAGCTGTTTTGAAAAGGTTTTCAACCAACGATGCAATGACCGAGTTCGAGGTAAGTGGTGATGACAGAAACCTTGTGTTCTACAACACGGAAACAAACAGCTTCAGTGCTGCATACAGAACTTCCAGCGGTGCTACCCAGGTTGTTGAGCTTACACGCAAGGAATAGAAAAGGTGTTGGATCGCTACCCTGATCCAGAAGCATTTTCTGTAGGTGTGATGTATGAGCGGCTGGGGAAAAGGCTTCAGCTGGAAGATATAACAGACACATGGGGATACGATCGTATGGTCGTATCCCCAGACATCAGCCGTCCGGGGTTGTGCCTTTCAGGGTACACCTACAAGTTTATGCACGACAGAATCCAGATTTTTGGCGAGACTGAAATTACGCTGCTTAACCAGCTTTCATCTCAGAAGAGACAGGCAGCAGTGAAGACTGTTTTCAGTTTTCCTGTTGTGTGCAGCATTGTTACAAAAGGTCTTACTCCTCCCGATGAACTAGTTTCAGCTTCGCGGTCTTCCGGTTCCGCGCTGTTTGTTTCCCCGCAGGATACAACTCCCCTGATACACGACCTGACTGATTTTCTCAGCGAAGTATTTGCACCGCATGTTTCCCTTCACGGAACCCTTGTTGATGTTTACGGTGAAGGTCTTCTTGTTATGGGAAGAAGTGCCATAGGAAAGAGTGAAGCTGTTCTGGGGCTGGTGGAAAGAGGGCACAGGCTGGTTGCAGATGACCTTATCCGGGTACGAAAAACAGGTAACCGCCTTATCGGTTCCGGTGACGCTATGCTTGGATTCCACATGGAGATAAGAGGGATAGGGTTTGTTAACATTGCGGAACTGTTTGGCGTGGGGGCAATTAAAGAGATGCAGTCGGTTGATCTTGTGGTAAGATTGTTTGATACCGGTCTTAACGATGAGGCAGACAGGTCGGGGCTTGAAGACAAGCACATGAGTATAATGGGGGTTGATGTTCCCATGGTTGAGATTCCAGTACTTCCTGGGAGAAATATCACACTGCTTCTGGAAGTTGCTGCAATGATGAATATTCAGGCCAAGGATACAGGCAGTACATCTGCCGAACGGCTTAACAGAAAACTTATTGCCCGTATGGGTAGAAAAAGGCTGAGAGAATAATATGACACAGATAAAGGTGGTTGTTCCCAACAAGCTGGGGATACATGCCCGCCCGGCTGCGCTGATCGTGAGAGCGGCAGTGGAGTTTGCCTGTGATGTGTGGGTGGAAAGCCCGGCAGACAAAGTTAACGCAAAGAGTATTATGGGTGTTATGACTCTGGCGGCCTCTGGAGGTACCGAAATTGCTGTTTCCGCAGACGGGCCCGATGAGGTCGAAGCTGTGGAGGTTGTAGCGGAGGTAATAAGAAGCGGTTTCGGCGAAGAGATGATTTAGATGTTTTTCAAAGGTGTTCCCGCTTCACACGGTATAGCCATTGGGCCTGCTTTTCTGTTAAAAGTTGAAGAGCTGAGGCACGCAAAACGATTTCTGGAATCGTTTGAGCAGGCTGAGTTTGAGGTAAAAAGATTTCAAGGTGCTGTTTCTTCCGTTCGCCATGATCTTGAAAACATTGCTGATACCATGGGGGATGTTGTAGAGGGTCGTCAGATTCTTGAATTCCTTCTGCTTCTGCTTCAGGATCCCACGATTAAAAGAGATGTTGAAAGCAGAATTCAGGATGAGCTGGTTAATGCCGAATACGCAGTAAGCGCAGCGCTGCGCTGTGTTATGGAAAAATTTGAGGTTATGGCCGATCCGTACATCCGCGAAAGGATTGCAGATGTAAGAGATGTGGGTCGCAGGGTTATCGAGAAACTGACAGGTACAGAGAAGGATGTTCTCTACGAGTTGAAAGAGCCTGTGGTTCTTGTGGCAAAAGATCTTGACCCGTCTGAAACCGCCGGATTGAAACCCGGGCAGATACTGGCTTTTGTTACAGATATGGGGGGAAGAACATCCCACACCACCATTCTGGCCCGTGCCCTTGGCATACCTGCCGTGGTTGGTCTTCAAAGAATTACCACCGAAATTAATCCCCGTGACGTGCTCATAGTGGATGGAATACACGGGCACGTAATTGTTAATCCCACTGAAACAGAGCTTCGTTACTATGCCGGTCTCAGGAAGAAGTTTCAGAAAGCCGAGAAACTGCTTCAGGAGCAGAATCAGGAGCCTGCCGTTACTGAAGACGGTGTTCGAATCGAGCTGGCGGCAAACATCGAGCTTCCATACGAGGTTGAGCTCGTGAACAAACTGGGGGCTGATGGTATAGGTCTGTTCAGAACGGAGTTTCTCAGGCTTGTTCAGGAAAATGGTGAGAGCGAGGAAGACCATTTTGCCATCTATGACGAAGTGGCTTCCCGGCTGAAACCGAAACCTGTGATAATAAGAACCTATGATTTGGGTGGAGACAAGTTCAGAACCGGTCTGAATTCCGCACCGGAAGCCAATCCCTTTCTGGGTTACCGTGCCGTAAGAATTGGTCTTGACAGACCTGAAGAGTTTTCAATTCAGCTGAGAGCTATTTTAAGAGCTTCCGTTCACGGTAACGTACGGCTGATGTTTCCAATGGTTACCCATGTGGAGCAGCTGCGCAGATTAAGATATCTGCTTGAGAAAGTAAAGGATGAATTACGCGCGGATGAAATTCCATTCGATAGCGAAATGCTTGTGGGAATAATGGTAGAGACCCCGGCAACGGTTATAGCTCTTGATCTTATGCTGCCCTACGCAGATTTTGTTTCCATTGGAACCAACGATCTCACACAGTATTCTCTGGCGGTTGACAGGGGAAATCCCAGGGTGGCCGATCTTTACGATTCATTCCACCCGGCAGTTCTTCGTCAGATTGATACTGTGGTCAGGCAGTGCCACAGTCACGGAAAATGGGTTGGAGTGTGTGGCTCTATGGCAGGTAACCCACTGGCTGTTCCTCTGATGATCGGATTTGGGGTGGATGAGTTGAGTGTTGCACCGTCCCTCATACCTGATGTAAAGAAGATGATAGGTGTTGTTTCCACGTACGCTGCCCGTGAAATGGCTGAAAAATCCCTTTTGATTGAAACGGGCCTTGGTGTTCGGGCGCTTGTTCACTCTTACGTTATAGGAAAATATCCGGAGATTCTTCTGGATGAGAATGACTGGAAAACAGGAGGCTGATCCAGATGCACTGTATAATACCTGCCGCTGGCAAGGGAACCAGAATGAGGCCGCTTACATGGTCTCTGCCAAAACCTCTTATACCGGTTGCCGGACGACCGGTACTGGCCCACGTGATAGATTCACTTCTCGATGCGGATGTAGACCATATCACGCTTATAACAGGCTATCTTGGAGATGCCATAGTTTCATGGGCCCGGAAGGAATATCCGGGAATAAGAATAGATTTCGCAGAACAGAAAAAACCTGATGGTCTTGCTTCTGCAGTTCTGCTGGCGGAGCCGTATGTTGAAGATGGCCCTCTGATGGTTGTTCTGGGCGATACACTTTTTTCCGCAGATCTGTCTGTTCTGCGGGGAGAAACCAGGAACATGATTGTAGCATCCCCAGTGGAAGATCCTTCAAGGTTCGGTGTGGTTGTTATGGACGGAGATGAAGTTTCAGAACTGGTGGAAAAACCCTCTGAACCTGTAAGCAATCTGGCCATAGTTGGCGTGTACTACTTCTCAGACGGAAAAAAGATAATGCAGAGCTGCCGTTACCTGAGGCAGAAAAATATTACAACAAAAGGAGAGTACCAGCTTACAGACGCCATGCAGCTCATGCTTAAGAACAGCGAACCATTTGGCATACTGGATATAGACGGGTGGTTTGACTGCGGTAAACCGGAGACCCTTTTAGAAACCAACCGTGTGCTTCTGGAGAGGAATGGTAGTTCCGGCTCTCCTGTTCTTGAGAATTCTGTGGTTATTGCCCCGTGCTTTTTCGGCGAAGCAACTGTTATCAGAAACTCTGTTGTGGGGCCGTGGTTTTCCGGCGGCGCTGGTGTTCAGATACAGAACTCAGTGATTACAGATACAATTGCTGGTAAGGGTTCACAGTTCAGAAATGTGATAATGAAGGAATCTGTTACAGGGGAAAGGTCTGTTGTACAGGGCACCGCAGCCCGAATGTACACAGGTGACGATTCTTTTGCGGAGACATAGCAGGCGGATTGCTCTGTATGCATCTTCCACGGCCAACAGGGGAGGAACCGGTGTTTACACCGCAAGGTTGATTGAAGGGTTTAAGAAGGCAGGAATATCACAGGTCGTTCCAGTTGGGTTGTCTGGCTCTGGTTTCCCAGGGAAATTAATTTCGGAGCACGTGGGATTGCGCCGTGTTCTACGGAAACAGCACTTTGATCTGGCTCACCTTCCGGCGTTTGCTGGAGGGGTTCCAGGTGGTATGCCTTACGCCGTAACCGTTCACGATATGGCTTTTATGGCAGAACCCAGGTGGTTTCCTTTTCTAAAGTCACTGTACTACAGGCTTCACTTTCCCAAAGTAGCCGCAGGAGCTTCGGTTGTAATAGCAGACAGCGATTTTACTGTTTCGGAAATAAAGAAATATATGGGGCTTTCATCCACAAGAGTTTACCTTTCAGCACCTGAGAACACAGCTTCCGATGCCATGTTCAGAAAAGCATTCGGAATAGCAGGTGACTACATTCTTTCAACCAGTACAATAGAGCCCAGGAAGAATATCGATGCATTGCTTGAAGCTTGGCCGCAGATAAGGCAGGTGCACCCGAAAATGACACTGGTGGTCGCAGGCAGATGGGGTTGGGGCAAAAGAAAAACAAAAAAGGCATTGTTGAATACGCCAGGAGGCGTCAGGTGGATTGGGTCTGTGCGGGAACAGCTGCTTTCAAGTGCGTTTTCCGGTGCAGAACTGCTTGTTTACCCTTCACTTTACGAAGGGTTCGGTTTGCCCCCTCTGGAGTCTGCTGCTTCCGGGGTTCCCTTTGTTACAGGGCCTGCGAAGACCCTTCAGGAGGTGTACGGAGCTGTGGCGGCGGCTATTTCAGGAAGAACATCTCAGTCTATTGTGGAAGCTGTTCTGAATGCTCTTGAAAAGAAGTATAACCCTGAAGATCTTCGACAGTTCGCCGGTAGATTTACATGCAGAGGTATGGCTGAGAACACATTCCAGGCTTACGGGGAGGCATTTCAGTGAAAGTTCTTCAGGTGTATAAAGATGTTTTTCCTGAAGTTCATGGCGGCATCGAAAGGTACATTCACGATCTGTCACAGTTTCTTGTTTCCAGAGGTCACAGTGTGGAAGTTCTGGTTACAGGTGGTGGAAACAGAGAGGTGAACGGGCTGGCTGTCAAAGGTGTGTGGTCTCCTTTGCGGGTGCTTTCAAATCCTTTGGCACCGGGCTTCAGTCGGTTTCTTTCAGAAACAGGCGCAGATGTTGTTCATTTTCATCTGCCGTTGCCCACTGCCGTGCTTGCCTGGGAAGCTGTAAAAAACAAGAAACCGTATGTAGTTACCTATCACAGCGATATTGTCCGCCAGGCTTTTGTGATGCCCGTTTACGGCCCTGTTCTTAGAAGATTTCTTGCAGGGGCACACAAAGTGATTGTTTCCTCAGACAACTACACACGAACCTCGCTGTACCTGAAATACCTGCACAACACACAGACTATACCCATCGGGGCCGATCTGGAAAGGTTCAAGCCGGATGAAACGGCAGCAAAAACCTACTATCTGTTCGTGGGAAGGTTCAGAAGATACAAAGGGATTTTTGTTCTTCTGGATGCCTGGCGGATGATGGAGAACCCTCCAGATCTCATCCTGGCCGGGGGAGGCGGGCTTGTGAAGAAGGTATACGCATTTATTGAGAAACACAAACTGCCGGTTACTGTTGTAAGCGATGTTGCAGACCAAAAACTTGTTGCTCTGTACCAGGGAGCAAAAGCTCTTATTCTTCCGTCCACACAGCGCAGTGAAGCCTTTGGAATGGTGCAGGTTGAGGCAATGGCCTGTGGTACGGCGGTGATTAGCAGCAACCTTCCTACAGGTGTGTCATGGGTAAACCGTCATGGTGAAACTGGTTTGCTTTTTACCCCCGGGGATTCATCTGATCTGTGCCGGGCTGTAGCCAGTTTCGAAGAATTGAATACCACCAGAGCCACAATGTACACTCAGGCCAGAAGAAGGGCAGAAGCTCTTTTCAACTCTGGAACACTCCTTAAGAAGGTTGAAGAATGCCTGATAGAAGCAACCGGGATCTAACGGTTCTTGTGTTGTATGCCACTGCACTTGGGGTGATCGACAGCCTTATTCCAAAGCCTGTTCCGTTTATGAAACTGGGGCTTGCCAATGTTGCGGCGGTTATAGCCGTTGTAAGGTACGGGTTTATAAAAACACTGGAGTTGAATTTACTAAGAGTTTTTGCTGTGGCCCTTATCACTGGATTGCTGGCAACGCCCACCTTCATTCTCTCGGTGGCGGGAGCTGTAACAAGTGCTGCTGCAATGGCAACCATGAGGCTTGTTTTCAGGAACAGACTGTCTTGTGCCGGTGTGTCTATAGCTGGGGCTGTAGCATCTCTATGGATACAGCTGATTGTTGCAAGAATTGTTCTGCCGGGACTTCCGCTGCGGAATATTGTATTATTGCTCACATTGTGGGGAGTTATTTCGGGCACAGTTACAGGTCTGATTGCACAGATGGCTGTGTACAGGAGACGGAAAACTGAAGTGTTGCGCAAAGACGAGCGTTAAATTAAGATACAGTTACAGGAAGGACAGGTTTTGTTAAACGGGAGATCCACAGGGTTCTGGGTTTTCATAGCTGTTGCAGGCATGATGACGGGAACGGTGTTTGGCGAGGCTGTGGGTGCCGTATTGCCAGACAATTCTGTGGCGTTGAGGCAGTTCTTCAGCGGTGGGGCCGAGTTCTCTGTGGGGCCTCTGGGCTTCGATATCTACATACTCAGGTTTCAGATTGCTGAAATCGCGGTGAAACTGAATATAATGACATTTGCCGGTCTTCTTGCGGTGGGTGTGCTATACAAATGGTTCTGACTGCACAGGAGGGTTATTTTGGGTCGTATTGGAACCACAGAGCTTGTGCTGATTCTTGTGGTGCTTCTTCTTCTTTTCGGGGCAAAGAGGATTCCCGACATTGCCAGGGCAGTTGGAAGATCCATGAGTCAGTTCAAGAAGGGGTTGAAAGACGTTGATATTGAGTCAGATGAAATTGGCAGGGAAGGCAAAAATAAAGAGCAGAGCGAGGAGTAACACTTTATGGCAACTGTGAGCTACAGCGCTAAGGAAATTGACTGCAAGATTGTGTATGCAGGCCCGGGGTTGTCAGGGAAAACAACAAATGTGAAGTATATCCACGGTCAGGTTGCTTCTGATTCAAGAGGAAAGCTGATTTCTCTTGCCGCTGGCAACGACAGAACTCTGTTCTTTGATTTCCTCCCGCTTGATTCCGGTGAGATCAACGGTTTCAAAATCCGCCTTCACCTCTACAGTGTTCCTGGTCAGGCCATGTATTCAGACAGTCGCCGCCTGATTCTTCAGGGAGTTGACGGTATTGTTTTTGTTGCGGACTCCCAGGCATCAAGAATGGATGCTAATATTGCAAGTCTCCGGGATTTGAAAGAGAATCTCCGCAATCAGAGGAGGAAGGGTGTTAGTCTTGTTCTGCAGTGCAACAAGAGAGACTTGCACGATGCCATACCGGTGGATGAGATTGTTCGTGAACTGGGGTTGTCTCGTGTTGCGTGTCTTGAATCTGTAGCATCTGAGGGCAAAGGCGTTTTTGAAACCCTGCGCAGGGTGAGCCGGATGGTAATAGCAAGGTTGCACAGACAATTTGAAATACTGGAGGGAAGAGCCTGATGTCTGATTCTTTCGTTGATCTGCTGCTTGTGAGGCTGGGAAGGGAAGAAGAGAAGAAGAAAGTACTGAAGCTTCTTATAACAACTCTTGATCTTTCCGTGACAGAGGCTGAAAATGCGGTGAACAATTCGCCGTCCGTGATAAAAGAAGCTGTTCCTATGAATGAAGCCAGGGTTATACAGAAAGACCTCTATCCCTACATCGATCTGCTCCCGCGTCTTGAGGACGAGACCGGCACTGATGAAGAACAACTGTCTGAAGTTGTTCTGGATTCTTCAGGAGGAACAGTTGAACCAGGTGAAACCGAGGTTGAACTTGAAGCTGAAACAGCAGATATACAGGATGATATACAGTATGATATGCAGGAAGAGATAGTTCAGCAAACTGTAGATGAAGAACCAATCGTTATTACTTCAGCGAGCGAGGAAATACTCTCTACGGTAAGGTGTCACATCTGCGGAAGAACACCCACAGACGGCGAAAGACTTGCGCCGTGCAGAACCTGTGGAGAGCTAACCTGCAGAGACTGTTTCGACAGAGTAGCTCACGTATGCAGCCATTGTGCCAGTGACGGAAAGTCTATAGACAGACCAAACAAGGGTGTCAGTGAAGAAAAGAGGGATGGGCTGGAGTTTGATTCGGAAGAGCCTGCCAGTGGGGAAGCAGATGCCGGATCAACAGTTTTAAAAACAGTTGTTGCTGTTTTCCTGGTACTTGCTCTGGCCGCCGTGTTTTATTTCATTGATCCGTTGAACCTGTTCACAGAGGTTGCCGGGGATTCCACATCTCAAACTGGGCTGGCTTCTGCCGACACATCCGATACGGCAGGTCAGGATTCTGTAGGTACGGAAAGTACGGTATCGCTGGACTCGGCGGTTGTTGAAGAAGATACACTGGCGGTAATAGGTGATTCTTCTGCTGTTGAAGACTTTTACGGTCTGCAGTTTATCACCCTGCCGGACAGTTGTGTTCCAGCGGAGAATCCACTGTCTATCAGTTACCATACAAGAGCTCCCAGGGAAACAGGCGCGGATATTCCCGCAGAAGGCAGCGAGACAGTGTTCAGAGAGCTGGAACTGCTGGCTTCGGCAATTCCTGTAGTAATAGACGATGGAGCATTTCTGGTTTACGATGATTCTACATCAGTTTTAGTCATGGTAATTCTTCATCCGGAAGAAACAGAGGTAAGAATTCGTCTCATGAGAGATGCAGCTGTCATGCTGGAGCGTACAAATATTGACCAGCTGGTACTTATCTACAGAGAAAACCGGTATCAGGAGGTTGTTCTGTACAGCTTGGTGCACGAGACTTTCTCTGAGGTGGAGGGTGTTCTCAGTCCAAGACAGTTTCAGGGCATAATGGGCTACACAGAGAGTTGCTGGGAGTTTGTCAGCGGTCCTGTGGTCTTGTGGCTTTCCGCCATGGAATAATCGTTCTTACAAGAAAATCAGGAGTTTTGTATCCATGCCAGGTAATACGAAGAAAAAGCTTGTTATCATAGAATCCCCAGCTAAAGCAAAGAGCTTGAAAAGCTATCTTGGCAGCGGTTGGGATGTTGTTGCTTCATATGGTCATGTAAGAGATCTGCCCCTCAACCGTCTTGGTGTAAACATCGAAACGCTCGAACCCGTTTACACGATTCTTCCAAAGAAAAGGGCCGCAGTTGCGAAGCTTAGGAAAACCGCATTAGCGTACAGCGAAATCTATCTTGCAGCGGATCCTGACCGCGAGGGAGAGGCTATCTGCTGGCACATCTATAAGCTGCTGCAGGGTAAAGGGATTTCTTTCAAGAGAATCAGGTTCAATTCTATAACAAGAGAAGCAGTTCAGGCGGCTTCCAAAACGGCATCAGATATAGATATGAACTTGGTCGATGCACAGCAGGCGAGAAGAGTGATGGATCGTCTGGTGGGTTACAAAATAAGCCCGTATCTGTGGAGAACAGTAGGCAAAGGGCTCAGTGCTGGAAGAGTGCAGACTGTGGCTCTGAGGTTAATAACCGAAAGGGAAACAGCCATAAGAGGCTTTGTCCCCAGAGAGTTTTGGCCCATAACTGCAGAATTCAAGCAGAACAGCTCTGCATTTCAAACAAAACTGTTCAAAATAGACGGCAAAAAGGCTGACGGCGACAGGTATTCTCCTAAAAATCGTGAAGAAGCAGACAGTGTTCTCGGTCGAGCTCGCGGTGAGGGTTATTGGAAGATCAGTTCTGTGATAGAGAAGAACAAAGCAAGAAAACCTGTTCCCCCGTTTATTACAAGCTCTCTTCAGGTTGCAGCATCAGCCAGGTTGTCCATGCCGCCATCGGTTACAATGCGGCTGGCTCAGGATCTGTATGAAGGTTTTGAAATCGATGGGGAAACTACCGGTCTTATTACGTACATGAGAACGGATTCAGTGCGAATTGAACCAGCTGCAATTGCAGACTGCCGCAGTTATGTGGAAAACAAATGGGGTATTAAGGAACTTTCGCCTAAACCAAGACGATACAGAGCCAGCGGTGGAGCCCAGGATGCCCACGAAGCCATAAGACCTACAGATGTGAGGCGAACACCCGAAGAGATGGCTGGCATCCTGGATGACAGACACCTTAAACTCTATTCTCTTGTATGGAAAAGGTTTGTGGCTACTCAGATGGCTGATGCTGTTGTGGCTGAAACCACAGTTCTGGTTTCTGGCCGAGAGCTGTTATTCAGGGCTGCCGGACAGAAGGTTGTCAGCCTGGGATTTGCGCTGGCAGACCCGGCACAGCTTAAAATAACCGGTAAAATCCCAGAGCTTTCAGAAGGGGCCGTTGAACTTCTGGGAGTAACAGCAGAGCAGAAATTCACAAAGCCGCAGCCCAGGTATTCTGAAGCATCATTGGTGTCTGAAATGAAGAAGAAGGCTATAGGAAGGCCTTCTACTTATGTGTCTATTTTATCAACGCTGAAAAAAAGAACCTATGTAGAAGCCCGGGAAAAGAAACTTTTCCCCACAGAAGTGGGAATGGTTACTGCAGACCTTCTTGTTAAGCTTTTTCCTCATCTGTTTGATGTTGGTTTCACTGCCACCCTTGAGGAGCTGCTCGATCTTGTGGCTTCAGGAAAAACAAGTTACAACCAGGCTGTAAGGAAACTGTATACTCCACTTGCTGCATCCCTGGAAGAGGCCATGAGACGCCTTCCCGAGATCAAAGCATCCATGGTAAAGGAAACTGCTGAGAAGTGTCCCCTTTGCGGTAAGGTGCTTCTAGAGAAGATGGGAAAATACGGCAAATTCTTGGCATGCAGCGGATTCCCATCTTGTCGGTATACACGCCCTGTGGATGAAGATTCCGCATCCACTGTGTCGGATGTCAAATGTGCAAAGTGCGGTAAAAACATGCTTCTTAGAAACGGCAGATACGGCCGATATCTTGCCTGTTCAGATCCGGCATGCGGGTATACTCAGCCTGTTCCTGTGGGCGTGAAGTGTCCTGTCCCTGACTGCAGCGGTGAGCTTGTTGAAAGGCGGTCACGCAGGGGTAAGGTGTTTTATTCATGCAGCAGATACCCCGACTGCGACTTTGCCATGTGGAACAAGCCTGTGGCAAGGGAGTGTCCCAGGTGTGGATTTCCTCTGCTTGAAGAGAGAAAGAAAGGTGTGTTCTGTCCCAGTTGCAAGAAGAAGATAGACTGATACTGGAGTCTTTCAGAGATGAACTTTCCTACGGCAGAGGGCTTTCTCCACTCACAGTCAAGGCTTACCTTACTCAGATGACGGATTTTGCTGTTACCGGAGGATCCTTCGCAGATGGGTTTGATGTTTCCAGGATGCGGGAGTATCTCATGAGGCGTGCCTCTGCCGGTATGTCTCCTGGCAGCATTGCAAGAATGGTGAGCTGTTTTCACACCTTTTCCAGATGGCTTGTGGAGACCGGTCGTTCTGAAGTTGACCACGGTGAGCTGCTCAGGGCTCCAAGAGTACCCAGAAGGCTTCCAGGGTTTCTGGGCGTCAGTGAGGTTAAAAGCGTTTTGAACGCATATGATGTTTCCACCACAATAGGTGTACGCAACAGAGCAGTGGTTGAACTTCTTTACGGTGCGGGTTTGAGGGCAGCCGAAGCTTCATCTCTTATACTTCAGAACACAAGTGTTGCCGCAGGTACTGTGAAGGTTATGGGAAAAGGCAGAAGAGAAAGAATTGTTCCAATTCCAGTTGGAACATCAGAGTATATTGAGAAATGGATTCATAGAAGAAAAGAATTTACAGCTGGTGATGATCCTGGAACTCTTTTCATAAGTGTCAGAGGTCGGAAACTTGACCCCAGAGATATACGGCGTATTGTTTCTGCTGGTGTTAACGGTGCAGCCAGAGCTGCAGGGGCGACTCCTCACACCTTCAGGCACAGTTTTGCCACACATCTTCTTAACGAGGGAGCAGATATCAGAACGGTTCAGGAACTGCTGGGGCATGCCGGGATAGGAACAACGCAGATATATACGCATCTTACAACGGAAAAACTAAAAGGTGTTTACATGAAAACACATCCCAGGGGGAAGAAGTGAATATCAGAAGTGCATTTACCGCAGACAGGCTTGTTGCACTGGCTGCAGCCATGGCCGCTTTCATCGTTTATACTGTTACACTGGCGCCATCCGTCAGCTTCTGGGACAGTGGAGAGTACATTACCTGCTCATGGGTTGCAGGGATTCCACACCCGCCGGGAGTACCCTTCTTTGTTCTCCTGGGAAGAGTAAGCACTTTACTGTTCAGTTTCATCCCTTCCATCGCGGCAAGGGTTAACCTTATGTGCGCGATTGCGGGAACTGTAACCATTGGTTTGGTGGCGAGGCTGATTCAGAGGTGGAGCATAAGGCTGGGGTTCGAACCGTGGCTTTACAGGCCGGTCTCCGTTGCAGGAGCACTTATGGCAGCTTTCAGCTACACAGTGTGGAGAAACAACAATGCAACTGAGACCTACGCCATGGCAGCCCTTCTTTCACTTCTTATTCTGTGGGTTTTTGATCTGTGGATAGAAAGAAGACTGCACGGAAAACCGGCAGGTCGTCAGCTGCTTCTTACCGGTTACCTGATGACGCTTGCAATCGGCAACCATCTCAGTGCTCTTATAGTCACTCTTCCGATAGTGGCCA
Organism: uncultured bacterium; assembly: GCA_964604135.1. Lineage (GTDB taxonomy): Bacteria > Fermentibacterota > Fermentibacteria > Fermentibacterales > JCC-6 > Sabulitectum. The sequence goes on from CAZRXU010000001.1 coordinate 28,121, forward strand.
TGTACGTTCTGTACGCCATCAGGAAGAAGGCCTTCGAGTGGAGATCACCAGGGTTTCCTGTGATGTTCCTGGGCCTTATGGTTCTTGCTTTCAGTATTCATCTCTATATGCCTGTTCGTGCCATACAGAACCCCGAGATTAACGAGACAAACCCCTCTGTATGGACAGAATTCAAGGAAGCTATTGAAAGAAAGCAGTATGGTCAGGTTTCCATATTCAGCAGAAAAGGGCCATTTAAGGATCAGCTTGGCCTGTTCGCCGAGTACCTGTCATGGCAGGTGGGAAGACCGGAAGCATGGACAGATGCATTTGGTACTTCTGGCGGTGTGGTCTGGGCATTCCTCTGGATGGGGATGGCCGTTCTTGCAGTTACAGGTCTTGTGGTTATGGGAAAAAGGCGTCCGGATCTTTTGGTTCTTGTAGGATTGTCTTTTATCATGGCTAGTTTCGCCTTTGTGGTGTATCTGAATTTTAAGACAGGTCCCGAGGGTACATCACTGGGTGAAGTCCGCGAGAGAGATTACTTTTTCGGAGCATCTTTTATCTTCTTTGCCGTTCTTTCAATGACAGGGCTGGGTTCGTTGTTTGCTTCGGTAAAAAGCAGGTTTGCAAAGAATGCAGCATGGGCAATGGTTGTTTTTCCCATGATATCTCTGGGAATGAACTGGCATCACTGTGACCGTTCAGGCGATTATGCTGCACGGGATTATGGTATCAATCTGCTTCAGTCATGTCCGGAAAATGCCGTGATAATCACCAATGGAGACAACGACACCTTTCCACTGTGGTTTGCCCAGGGGGTGCTTGAAGTTCGCCGTGATGTGATTATCTCCAACTTAAGCCTTATGAATACAAGGTGGTACGTGAAGCAGCTTGTCGCGAAAGATCCTGATCTTCTCAGCTATTCACAGGAAACAATAGACCACATGCAGCCTGTGTTCGTCTGGGGACCCAATTTCTTTCATGTTTCATCGGACGGGTTGCCTGTTACAGGCGAATATGACAGGCAGGTGCTTGACGATACATTCAATGGCCAATGGCCGTGGGTGTTGAATGACGGCAACACAAGCATTCCTGTGCCATCAATGGGAAGAGGAAACCAGGGTTCAGTTCCAATGCAGGATCTTCTGCTTATAGACATGCTTAGAAACAGAAGCATTCACGGCAGGGAAGTGATGATCGCCGGAACTGTTTCCGGGGAGAACCGAAGCTATGTTGAGAACTACCTTCAGATGCAGGGAATTGCTTTCAGGGTAATGCACGAGCCTGTCCGTGAGTTTGTAAACACCGATCTGGGATGGACCCTTGCAGACAACTTACTTACCACAGGCCTTGCCGACCCTTCCGTTTACAAGGATGATCAGGCGGTTCAGATCGCCAGAAACTATGTAAGTGCCTATAATCGTCTCGCATATCAGTTCATGGCTGAGGGCAACACGGAAATGGTTGGTGTGTGCCTGGACAGGTCAGAAACTTTGTTTGCGGCAATGCCGGAGGAGTGGCTCAGCATTATGTACAGCTTCGTTCTACTGAAGGCGAGGTATATTCACGGCAAAGATGGAGCCGACGCTGCAATAGAATATATGCAGCAGGCAACAGCGCACATGGACAGTATGGCAGTTGAATACAACAATCCGTCCGCGGCTGCTGCAGCATCTCAGCTGCTGTCTATGTCCAGCGAGTTTGATCAGGAGTCAGCGTTTGACGGAGTAATTGATTTCATAAGTGATGGTTCTCCTGCCCAGGAATGGATACGCATAGAGAAATATCTTTCATTCGGAAACTACATTGCCGCCCGGGAACATCTGGAGAATCTTCAGACGGATTGGGGTTCGGAATACCAGACAGTTCTCGATCTTATGGGGCAGACGGTTGACCAGTACACCATATACTGCCCTGTGACCACAGGTCTTAGCATGCTCGACACCGCACTTGCATTCGTTTTCAACCACACCGATCAGGAAAGCTCAGCACTGGAATGGAAACAGGATATAACAGCCGCATCCATAGCAGTTGAAATGGCTGGGCTTGCCGCCAGAGGAAGTGTTATGGCGGCAGTTTCACTGGGAAGCATTATGGTTCCCCAGATGAAGACAGACAGAGAAGCACAGTTGATCACTGATCTGTGTGATAAGTTTGTTTCCAATCCTGATCACGCAAAGGAGATGGCTCTGTGGTTTCTTCTTTCCACCGAAACATTTTCATCGGAAGCAAGAGCGGTGAGTCTTGCCGACGGCGGCTACGCAGGTCTTGCCTATGCTGTTCTTGTAAACGATCTTGAAATCGGTGAAGAATATGCACTATCCCTGGATATAACAGGGAATACCCTGGCTCATCTGCTGGAGGCGCAATGAACATTAAATCAACCACGGTTATCGGTATTGTAAGGAACGGTAAAGCTGCAATGGCGGCTGATGGTCAGGTTACACTTGGTGATACCATTATGAAGATGAGTGCCCGAAAACTGAGAAAACTCAGTGGGGGAACCGTTCTCGTTGGTTTTTCCGGTGCGGGAGCAGACGCTTTTGCGCTTGTGGAAAGGCTGGAAGAGAAACTTGAAGCTTTTCGCGGTAATCTTCCAAGGGCGTCAATGGAGCTTGCACGGGAGTGGAGAGCCGACAAGTATCTCCGGGAACTCAACGCTATGATTGCAGCTGTAGACAGCCATCATGCCCTTGTAATAGGGGGTTCCGGAGAGGTGGTTGAGTCACCTGACGGCATAGTTTCGGTTGGTTCAGGGTCTCCCTACGCAATTGCTGCCGCAAGATCTCTTGTTAAGCACACCAGAATGGGCCCTCTGAAAATAGCAAGAGAAGCAATTGTGATAGCAAGCGAAATCTGTATTTACACTGGTGGCGCGATCATGTCGGAGGAAATATGCAAACCCGGAAAATCATGACACCTGCGGAAACTGTTGCCTGGCTCAACAGGTTTGTTATCGGTCAGGACAAAGCGAAAAGAACAGTCGCGATCGCTTTACGGAACAGATACAGAAGGAAGCTTGTTGAAGAACCCATGCAGTCGGAAATTTACCCGAGTAACCTGATAATGATGGGCCCAACAGGGGTAGGTAAAACAGAAATTGCCAGAAGAATGGCAAGTCTTGTGGGAGCACCTTTCGTTAAGGTTGAAGCAACAAAGTACACGGAAACTGGTTACGTTGGCAGAGATGTTGAAGGAATAATACGCGATCTTGTGCGTTCTGCAGTCAACCTTGCCACCGGTAAGGCCAGGGAGGAGAAAAAGACTGAAGCCGAGGCAAGGGTAGAGAAGAAACTGCTGGATGCCCTTTCAAGAACCGGTATTGAGTTTGGTTCTACCGCAGAACTCGAGGGTCTTTTAAAGAATGGCAGACTGGATGATGTTGAGATAGAGCTTACAATCACAGAAAAAGCCATCGGTGTTGAGGTGTTCCCCATGATACCCGGTCAGGGATTTGACAGCCAGATAAACGACCAGATGAAAAACATGCTTGACAAGGTTATTGGAAAGCGCAGGAAGAAGATCACACTGAGTGTAGCCGATGCCAGGAACAAACTGTTCGATGACGAAATAGCCAGAATCCTTGACGGAGGCGATCACATTCAGGAAGGGCTTCGTCTAGCACAGGAAGAGGGTATTGTTTTTGTTGATGAGATCGACAAAATAATTGGTTCGGAAGGCGGAAGCGGGCCTGATGTGTCTAGGATGGGTGTTCAGAGGGACCTTCTTCCCCTGGTTGAGGGATGCACGGTTTCAACCAGATATGGTCCTGTAAAAACAGATCATATCCTGTTTATAGCAGCGGGAGCTTTTCATGGAAGCAGCCCGGCAGACTTGATCCCGGAGCTTCAGGGAAGATTTCCACTGCGGGTTTCACTGGATCCACTTTCAGAGGAAGACCTTTTTCGTATTCTTACAGAACCGGAGGGCTGTATTCTTGATCAGTACACCAGGCTGCTTGAGGCGGACGATTTGAAACTTGTGGTGGAAGAGCAGGCAAAGAAAAACATAGCTGCAACTGCAAGGTATCTGAATGAAGAAAAGGAAGACATCGGGGCCAGGAGACTTCGCTCGGTTCTTTCATTTCTGTTCGATGAGTATCTTTTCGGCGCGCCGGATCTCATTCGGGGCAGAGTCAGGCTCACAGGAAAGAAGGCGAAGGGCAGGCTGGCGGTACTGGTTGAAAGAAAAGACGAAGAGGGTTATATTCTTTAGGATTACTGCGGGTTGCTTTACGAATAGGGGGAGGGATGCACAGGTCAGGTAATGAGGTTGCATACAAAATAGTCTACTACGGTCCCGGTCTTTCCGGGAAGACTACCAATCTCAGGGGTATACGCGACATCATCGCTCCTGAAAACAGAGGAAGGCTTGTAACTCTTTGCACCAGGTGCGAGAGAACAGTGTTTTTCGACTTTCTTCCTGTTAATTTCGCCAGGATCGGAGACATGAAGGTTAAGCTCCATCTGTATTCTGTACCCGGTCAGGCGTACTATGCTCTCAGCAGAAGGGTAATCCTCGATGGTATAGACGGGGTGGTTTTCGTTGCCGACAGCCAGAAAGAGAGGGCGGAGGCGAATATCAGCACAATAGATGACCTGGAGCACAACCTGAAAAGCTACGGCCTCGACATGTCCATGATTCCCATGGTTCTGCAGTTTAACAAGCGCGACCTTCCCGGTATAATGTCTACCGCCAGAATGAATGAAGAATTAAACAGATTCCAGTGGCCCACTGTAGAGTCGGTTGCCATTGGCGGAAGTGGTCCTGCGGAAACCCTCAAGATTATTGCTACCCAGATGGCCAAGCGCCATGCACGCACAGGCTGACAGCAGGTCAAAACTCCGCACAGCGCTGCTTCTGCTGTTTCTGGTAGCAGGCGGTTTTGTTTTCCGGAGTGTATTTGCCACATCAGTCATGCCGCCTCCTGCCAGAATGCAGGGGGAGACAACCCAGGCGTACAGATATACAAAGATGGTTTCAGACGGCGATGGTATACCTACTCTGGATACGCTGGTTATGCGCCCACAGGGTTTGATAACGGCAGAGAATTCTATTTTTGAAGAGTATATAGCAGGGGGAATACACCGGGTAACAGGTGGTGATTTTGATTCGTTCCTGCATTTGTTCTGTCTTCTGTTTCCGCTTCTGGTGGTTCCTGTAATCTTCTACTGGATGCGAAGTTCGAACTTCTCCAGTCAGGAGTCTTCCACAGGTGCAGCACTGTACGCTGTGTTTCTACCGGCACTTCTTCGGGCCAGGGGGGAAAGTTTTTACCGTGAAACAGTGGCACTGCCGCTGATAGTACTCACTTTTGCCCTTATAGATATGAGCAGCGGTAAAAAAGAGTCTTTGAAATACTCCGTTGCCGCGGCTCTGACACTGTTCCTGGCTCTGGCATCCTGGAAGGTAACAGCGTTTGTATCCTTCTTTGTTTTCGTATGGATGGCCTTCAAAAGGCCAGGGCTTCGTACTGTTATTCCGCTTGCTGCAAGTCAGTTTCTTGCCTCTGTTGTTCTAAGCCATATGCGTCACGACGGAGCTGTTCTTTCACCAGCCGTTCTTATGGCTGCTGCAGCTGTGGTTTCAGCGATGTACCGAAGCAGAATTGTTCCATGGGCAGGTCTGGCGGTTTCTTCAGCTTCCGGTTTCTTTTTCAGGTCTTCCTCGGGCGGGCACGTAGCTGCGGTGATTGCTGCAAAGCTGAAATTCCTGTTCAGTCATCCAGAAAATCCTGCTTTGCTTTCAGATGATGCCCGGCTTTTCTGGGTAAGTGGCTACACTTCTCCGTCATCGGGGCAGATCCTTCTTCTGTTCGGCTTTGCATTTGTTGCGGCTGTTCTGGGGTGGAAGCGGTTCAGAGAGAAAACAGGGCAGTCACTGATGCTGTTCCTGATACCTCTTTCAGTTGCCGGATACCTGTTTTTTGACAGGCTCATGGTTGTTCTAGCCATCGGGATCATTCCTCTAGTGGTTGCTGCCTGCAGGAATCGCAGGTGGGCTCTTCCGGTTGTTCTTACAGTATTTGGACTGCAGACCATGTACGCCCCGGGGATAGCAGGTGTGCTTTCAAGAGCAGGTCTGGAATTTGAAGATTCGTCATCTCTTCTAACCGAGAACGAGCTTACCGGGCTTATCAGGTGGGCGAAAGACAACCACGGAACAGTGCTTTCATTCTGGCATATTTCAGGTCTGCTTTCCGCTTACGCGAACATGCCTGTGGTTACCCACACTTTTTTTGAAAACGCAGAAAACCGGGAAACCATCATAGAGTATGCCAGAAGAAGCTTTGGAACCGAGCAGGAAATGATAGACTTCATGGAAGAAAAGGGTGCAGACTACCTGATTTACCAGGCCGACTTTGTTTTCGACAGATCACCGCAAGGTCTTGTGTATCTGGCCGGTCTTACAGAGATTCCCGATGGTTGTCTCGCCCTTCGACTTCACTACTATCCCCAGTCTCTTGAGACACTTGGAATAGTCTGGCAGGGACCTTCCGTAAGGGTGTTCGGTATAAACGAAAGCGCGGAAGAATTGCCAAGGCAGCCGCTGTGGGAAGTTCGCTACGCACCTTTTCTGCATGACAGTGAAATGGCAAACGCAGTTGTGAATTTACCTGTGGAAACGGCTATCTATCTTGCAGATCAGGGGATGGAAACAGGTAATATCCAGAAGATATCAGCGGCACTGCTGCTGTTGTCAGGATCTCCCGATGAGGTGCCATCCGATGCTGCAGTTGGTCTTCTGCAAGAGCTTCTTATGGCTCATCTGGACGGGCACTACTCAATAGAAGATCTGGAAGATGATTTTGTAACGTACCTGCGCGTCTGGGGGCCGGATCCTCAACTTCGTTTTGACCTGGTAAGGCTGCTTCGAAACAGCAGCCTTTTTGACAGGGCACAGTATCACATGGAAATAATTGAAAGAATGGGAACGCAGAACCTATGAAATTTACGAAAATGAGCGGTGCCGGGAATGATTTCATTATGGTTGACAACCGTGATGGCAGCCTTTCCCGTGTGCTTGGTCGTGAAAGAATTGCAGAGTTGTGCAGGAGAGGTCTTTCTGTGGGAGCGGACGGGCTTATTGAAATAAGAGAAGATCCAGTGCACGCTTTTGCCATGAAGTACTACAATTCAGATGGTGGAGCAGCAGACATGTGCGGCAACGGAGCAAGATGTATCTGCCGGTTTGCAGCAGAGCTGGGAATGGTGGAGACCGGAGTTGAGTTTACCTTTGCCAGCGACGCTGGAATTCATAAAGGCAGTATCACAGGAGACAGGGAAGCAAGAATCTGGATGACTGAACCGATTCTTCACTACCTGGAGAAGGCAATTGATGTTGCCGACGGTATTGTTATCACTACCGGTTTTGCAGATACAGGTGTACCTCACGCAGTTGTTTTCAGAGACAGCATTGAAGACGGTTCTTTCGAGAAGTACGCCAGTGTAATAAGATCGCTGGATGAATTCGGGCAGGAGGGCGCGAATGTAAACTGGGTCAGGGTTCAGAGAGACGGGTCAATGTCTATCAGAACATTTGAGAGGGGCGTAGAAGGTGAAACTCTTGCCTGCGGAACCGGTGCTGTTGCATGCGCTCTTGTGGCCTCTGAAAGATTTGATTCTGTAACTCTACCTGTTAGAATAGCAGTGAAGAGCGGGCTTCTTCTTACCGTGGGAGAAGACAGCAGCGGCTGGTGGCTTCAGGGTGAAGCCGGTATAATCTACAGAGCGGAGACAATTTCTTGACAAGAGCGGGCATAACTCAGTTGGCAGAGTGTCAGCCTCCCATGCTGAATGTCGCGGGTTCGAAACCCGTTGCCCGCTCCAGATTATCTGTGGAATCATGATGTTTCTCCTTGTGCTGCTTCTTGCAGATCCCCTGTCATCAAACGAAAGCTTGTGGCTTCTGCGTGCAGGGTGTGCAGCGGGCGGCAATCCTCCAGATATGGCTTCATACCTGTATACAAGTGTTAATACTATTTCGGATATTTCACTTGCAGTTGCAACAGATGGAATCAAAGGGGGAGATGCTTCAATGCTCGTTCCGCTTGTGGCTTCTCTTGTTTCCCGCGGGGAGACAGAGCTGGCGGAAACCTGCTGGAGTCTTCGGGGAATGGAATTGCCTGCAACCAGAAACGATCTGCTCGATGTTCTTGCGTGGTTCGGCAGGTATGAACTGTACCATGAAATGGCGTCGAATCCCTTAATTCCATCCGACATGGAAGGGAAAATGCACAGTGATCAGTGTGGGGCTGTCTGTGCTCTGGGATGGATGAGAACCAGAAGCGACGGGATGTTTCACGGTGATGATGCTGTTTCTCCTCTTGATATAAAGGTGCTTTCTGCGTATTTCCCATCTATCGATGCATCTGCGGAGTACATAACCACCGCTGAACTTGAGAGTGTTTTTCAGTCTTTGGGCGGAGGTTCCCGGTGAAAATCAGCGAAGCTCAGCAGAGACACCTTGAACAGTTTTCTCAAACGATAGAGATGATAAAAAGAACACAGGGGCAGCTTCCTTTCGCTCCTGCCATGGTCTCATGGGTTCGTATTATTATTCTTCCATTCAGTATCTGGGCTGGCTGGTATGCTCACTTCACCGTTATGTTCTGGTTGTGTCTTGTGGCGGCTTCAAGCGATTACATTGATGGCTGGCTGGCGAGAAAACTTAAGAAATCCAGTACTCCGGGTAAAACACTTGATATTCTGGCAGATAAACTGTTTCTCTCTGTAATGCTGATTTTTCTTGCCCGACTCGGTGTGGCAAACACCCTGCTGGCCCTTATCCCCGCGTGGTATCACATAGCTGTGGTTCTTGGTCTGCTGGTTGTTTCCTGGAGCATAAAAATACCGGTTGTAGCTATTACCACAAGTGAAAGGCTTACAATTATTCTTAGTTACGTAATGGTTCTTACAGCCGCTGGTGTGCTTGCTTATCCGGCGAAGAGCATATTTGTGAAATTGTTGTGGGTTGCACAGATACTTACGCCGATTGCTGCTATACTTGGCGTTGTGAGTTACTTCAGGTTCAGCAGAAGACTGATACAGAGGTACCTGCAATGATCGCTGTTCTGCTTTTTATTGTGTGCTTCTCTCCGCTTGAACTGGAGCTGGCTGGAAAACTGCCGGAAGCAGGTGCTGCCTGGCAGGAAGACGGCAGCCTGTCAGGGCAGGTCAGGGTGATGGGAAGGCTTGTGGAGGAAGCAATATACGCAGGTGACGCCAGACGGGCATTTTTGCTGGCCGGTGAGCTGGGAAGCATCTGCAACGACGCAGATATTCAGCAGTTCTGGATGGCAAGGATTGCATGGGCTTCAGGTCTTCCTGTGTTGGCTGCGGAAGAGCTGAAGCAGATGAACCCGTCGGATCCGTGGCTTCTTCACAGAGCTCTCGGATTGTCCGCATTGTTTACAGAAAACGGTGAGGTAGCCATACGAGAGCTCACAATGTCTGTTGCCGCGGCTTCCACGGCAAGAAAGGCCTTCTGGAGCGGTATAGATCTGTGTTCCGCTTATTTGAATGCTGGAAGGTATTCTGATGCCCTGCAGCTGTCCCGTCTGATAAAAGTTCGTTACCCTGGAGATGCCATGGGCGATGTGATGTACGGGCTGTGCCTACAGGTTTCAGGGCAGTTCGGAGAGTCTTCAAGAGTATTAAATTCTATAGATATGGATAATCCGGCAGCAGTTTCTCTTGCCCGGAGTATTATGGAAGGATTTGAGCAGTGAAATTTATAAGAGATCTCTTTGGTAAACGAAGAGTAACCAGGGTTTCTTCCAACTGGAGCGATTTCAATTTCCCGTCTGATGTTACGGAACCAGAAGCCGTTGGAGTGTTTTCTTCTTCAGATATTTCCTCTGCGTGGTCGGCTGTTTACATGGCCAGTGTACTTCAGAATGTGTATCCCTCTATTCCGGTTCACTTTGTGACTCACAGCAGTGTGGCCGAGCTCGCCGGATTCCTGCCGGTAACACCGCAGATGCACATATATACCGGTGACCCTGGATCAGTTGATCCCGAGATTCCAGAGGGTGTTCTTATGTTTTCTCCTCAGCCTGAAGACAGTTTGCTGCGTTTTGTGGAAAAAGCATCTCCTCTTGCGTGTGTTTCAACACAAAAAAACCCGGCTGTGAATATAATTGTTAAAATAGGATCTGATACTGTGTTACCGCATAGCATCTACGAACTGATGAAGGTTCTCAAAATGGAAGCAGATACAGCGTGGAAACCGGTAGTGCCGGGTGTTCTGGCCGAGAAGGCTTCCTCTGTTCTGTCCCCTGTGTCTCACCGCACACTGCCGTACATTCTGGCCACTGAAGCTGCAGCAAATGTACTGGAGAAAAAACGGGCAGAAGTTCCACTTAAGATTGTTCTTGTAGACGGAAAGACTACTGTTATTCCACCGGAGACAAGTGTCGGTCTGCTGGCGGCAATGGTTGCCGGTGCTTCCGCTATGGTCACAACGGATCGGAATCTGTGGATACATGCAAGAGCTCTGGGAATACCGGTGATAGGGCTGGACAGAAAGGGAGTATTCAGCGGATGGGGAGGCGAGCCTGCACCAGGAGACACAATGTTTCTGGAGCAGTGGGCAACCCTTATCAGAGTTGGCTGGTAACTTCGATGAAAAAGGTAATTACATACGGAACATTCGACCTGTTTCACATAGGTCATCTTAACATGTTGAAACGGGCAAAAGCTCTGGGTGACTACCTTGTGGTGGCTGTTTCCACAGATGAATTCAACACCGGAAAACACAAACAGTGTGTTTATCCATACTCTCACAGAGCGCAGATAGTTGAAGCTATTCGTTGCGTGGACGAGGTGATACCGGAGAACAGCTGGGAGCAGAAAATTGATGATGTCAGGAAACACTCCATAGGTATTTTTGTTATAGGGGAAGACTGGGCAGGAAAATTTGATTTTCTTAAGGAATACTGCGAAGTAGTTTACCTGCCCAGAACGAAGAGCATTTCAACAACATCCATCAGGAACACGGTAAAGAACGGTAAAACGATTATCTGATGAAACTGCTGTTCTACATTTCAAAACTCTACTCTGTTCCAGTTGTGCAGCCTCTGGTGAACGAGGCAAAGAGCAGAGAGGTGGAAGTCGCATTTTTCGTCAGTTCAAAGGTAAAGAAAGACCTTCCCCATGAAATATCGGATCTTCCGGTATTTACAAACTTGAACAGTACCAAAGCTTTCAAGCCCAACTTTGTTTTGTGCCCGGGCAATTTCGTGGATTTCCGCTTGTCGGGAATAAAAGTTGAGCTTTTTCACGGCATTGGAGTAGAGAAGCCTTCACACTACAAAATCAGGCACTTTTTCGATATGTACCTTACCTCAGGGCCGGTTGTGACCGAAAGGTTTGCACAGATGCAGAACAGGTACAGATACTTCAGAACTGTGGAAACCGGGTGGCCGAAGATAGATCATATTCTTAAATACAACACCACAGACCTTAAAAAGAAGTACGATATACCTGCAGGCAAAAAGGTTATTCTTTATGCTCCCACGCACAGCAGAACCATGGAGTCTGCGACTCTGCTTCTTCCTGAGATTGAAAAAACCATGGAGCCGGATGAGATATGGCTGTGCAAGCCACACGAATTCATGAGCAGATCTCTTGTAAACGGAATTGCAGACAAACAGCAGTTTCGCCTGATCACCGATTACGATATTACCCCATATCTTCATCTGGCAGATATGATGGTTTCTGACACTTCTTCTGTGGTCTACGAATTCATGGTTCTGGACAAGCCGGTTGTAACCTTCAGAACACTGGCAAGAAAAGACAAAGGTATCAACATACAGGAGCCCCGGGAGCTGAGGGCTGCACTGGACCGATCCTTTCTGAATCCTGATGAGTTCTCGAGCAACCGGAAGCGTCATCTTGATGAGGTAAATCCCAGATTAGACGGAAACATATCAAAGAACATCATTGATCTTCTTTCCACAGTAGACCCTGAGGAACCAGTGGGAACGAGGCGGAAACCGCTGAATCTGTACCGGAAACTTCAGATTATCTATCACAGCCATTTCCGTAAGGGATATATGCGTTAAATATTTGTAATATGAGCTGGAACAAACGAACGCTGTCGATGCTATTACCTCAGGTGTTACCTATACGCCATATCAAGAGTAACAGTGGATTCAAACCGCCTGGCTGGAGGAAAAATGAAGAGAGCGTCAACAGCGATAGTAGCAGTACTGGTACAAGTGTTTCTGATCCTGACCGCCTGTGGTAATGACACAACAGGGATAACGCCTCCGCATAACCCTATGGATGAAGGCCAGGAAGCTATCGATAACTACGTGCACGCCTACAACACCTTGGATGCTGACCTTCTTACAGTAACTCTGGACAGTGGATTCCTGCACCATCTGCTGGAGGAGAACTGGGCTGACTACAACGGAGACGGAGAAATTGACAACACCTGGGGCTACAGCCTGGAACTCTCATTTGCAGAGGGGTACTTCTCCGCATAATACGATTGCTGCGAATTTTCTTTAGCAGGAGAGGAGCAGTATATCTGGCCCGATGACCAATCCGGGGAATCAATTGCATATCCCAGAAGCTATGTGCTGAAATTCTACAACACCGGCCAATCAGGGGTTACAGAAACAGGAAGCTTTATTCTTGTCTGCAAACCTGACAGCTCCGGAATCTGGCACCTCACACACCTGATCGATCAGGATTCCCTGTAGAGCAGAGGGGCGTGTTCATTAGAACAATTATGTCCCTCCCCGGCTTTCCCGGGGGACCGAAATAGTTCGATAACTCCGGGATTGATGTGAATACTCCCTTTCAAGAACCGCTCGTTGCGGGCTGAAAGGGAGTGACCGTGCAAGTTACAAAGTGTTTAAACATTCGGTTACTTTGGTAAATGAATGCCGCCTTCAGGCGGCTCAAAAAATTGCCGCTTTGAGCGGTTCTCATTTCTACAAACCTCCAGCTCTGTTTCGGGGGGTGACCTCCCACCAGATTAGGACAGTTTCATTTGCTGATGATTATCTCTTGTGACAATATTGCGAGTTATTGAATCAATTGCAATTCCACGACTATTTCCGTATAGGGGGAATCAGTCTTAACAGGAAAGGCCTGTACTGTAATAAAATCTCCTGATTGAATTCGCTCTGATCCGGAGATTGAGAGGTGAGCCCAAACATTGAGATGCCGACCTGCAGGATAATTACTGGGTACTTCAAGCAAATCTGTTACTACAGTGATTCCTGTTTTATCAGCAACGGAAAGCAAATGAGAGCAAACGGTAATTGAGGGTGCATCAAGCAGAGATACATCCCGAATTTCCACTCGACACATAGCTGTTGCTGGTAGCATAACCTGATTGCGCAGCAAAACTTTAACTTCGACTTTCATATTATCAGCCTTTCAGTTGAGCAAAGATATCTTCTTTTACCAGAAGCCTTGCAAAAAATACAACACAGGCATTTGACATCACACGAGCGGCTGCAAAACACGCTGATTCTAGTCAACAGCGCTGCTATTCCTCTCCGATCGACATGCTTTCCATCTCGTCCGTGAGGTGCTGCTGCTCAATGTCTATTCACTGTCAAGCTCCAAATGTACATTTTCGTTCTCAGTTACCAGCCAGCAGTGTCGATTCGAATGGAACAGTGTTTTTTTGGCAAAATTTGCTGCCTTGCATCCACCACGGCAGACAGGTAACCACTCGCATTGCCTGCAGTATCCACTAATATCACTGATTTGCAGACTGCGAAAGTAATTGAGGAATCTGGAGTATTTCCAGATATAACTAAATTTCTGGTTTTTTACACTGTCTGCAGTTACGCCTTCGAAGTAGTGGCAGGGAAGCACCTCACCAATTGGGGTAACCGTACAATAGTTAAGTGCACCCCCGCATTCACTCGGTTGTGTTTGGTCAATTCTGTAGTGGGGTGGCTCAGAGAATGTATGCTCAAATTCAAGGGCTGCAATCTCAAAGGGCCAATTGCCCCTCTGCTGCAGCAGGTATGTGTATACTTCTTTTACTCTTTCAGGGGGAAGCTCCAGTGTGCTGTTACTCTTACCGCGTCCGTTGGGAATAAACGGAATCAGTCTGAATCTCTTTGCTCCAAGCCGTTGAACCAGTTTCAGCATATTCGGAATATCATCAACATTATGCATCGAGATTAGAGTTCCTATAGTAATCTCATGTCCTGTTCTGACCAGTATTTCAATACCCCTAATCGCTTGATTAAAAGCTATTTCGCTGCCTCTGACTCTTGAATAAATCTCAGAAGTGGATCCATCCAGACTAACCTGGATATTTGCCTGAAGTATTTTCAGCTCATCTGCAATTACTGGTGTGATGAGAGTACCGTTTGTAGCGAGGCTTATGGCCAGATTATTCCTCCTTGCTGCATAGGCAAGCTGGAAAAAATCTTTGCGAATAAGAGGCTCGCCTCCGCTGAAGGTGATTTCGCGCACTCGCATGTCTCTCCACTCGTTCAGTAGAGCAAGCCCCTCCTGAGTTGACAATTCATTCTCATGCTTTTTCTCAGCAGAAACAACGCAGTGAAGGCACCTCAAATTACACTCATTTGTTATTTCCCAGAAGATTGAGTCAGGAGGAGGGGCATCAAACCAGCGCATCTTTTCTTTTTTTATCCAGAGAAGCCCACTGCTTTCAAAATCATTAACGAAGCTTATTGTACGGGTTCTTATCTCATCCTCAGATGACATAAAGAGATTACATAGTTTAGCTATGATCTCTTCAAGAGACCTGCTGCCGTTGCTCAATTTAAGCAGACATGCTGCAGCCGCATTTATTTCAATATTTTCTTCACTGTAGGGCGATAGGATTCTAACTTGTTCATCTCTCCCGTGAATCATCTTGAATGGAAAGAAGGGGTAGCACATTAAACACCTCCGATAGGGCACTAAAACCTATATTTACGTGTCTGGATTGATGATGCGAGTATTGTCGGGGAAACGGAGATTGTATCCCAGCAGAATTACAGGGATACAATCTCTGAATCACTACAAGAGAGGAAGCTTGTTCAGGATGCTTCAACAGGCAGATTGCTCAGCTGCATGACTGAAGATCAGAAAACAGTCTTCTTATCTTGGATTGAAACCTCCATATCTACGGGTTCCCTCGCATCCGCAATCCTCATTTGGATCGGCAAACTCGGTTGCTCTCCAGTTTGGATTGTAACCGTATCCCATGGGTGCAGGAGGAGCATATCCGTAGTCCATCGGAGCAGGAGGGGCATACCCGTAGCCCATGGGTGCAGGAGGGGCATACCCGTAGCCCATGGGTGCAGGAGGAGCATATCCGTAGCCCATGGGTGCAGGAGGGGCATACCCGTAGCCCATGGGAGCAGGAGGGGCATATCCGTAGTCCATCGGTGCAGGAGGGGCATATCTGTAGCCATAACCGGGCATTCTGGAGCCAGCAAACCTGTGACCTCTACTGAAGTAATTAGGTCGTACCTCAGGATAAACCCGGTGTCTCCATATCTCAGGTTTCATGTACGGTCCAGCCATACATCCAACTGTTGGTGCTGCCGCACAGAAAATTGGTGCAGGGGGACATCTGAGCAATGGAGCAGGGGGACATCTGTGTATCGGTGCAGGGTAACATATGGGTATCGGTGCAGGGGGACACCTGTGTATCGGTGCTGGGTAACATATGGGTATCGGTGCAGGGGGACACCTGTGTATCGGTGCAGCCATACACTGCATCACCGGTCCACCGGGACAAACAAGTTGTGGGGGACAGAAAGTGGCAATTGCGGCGATATCACCTGCACTCAATCCGGTTCTTTGACCAATAACAGCTGTGGAGTCTGTAGGTGTAATTGTGTCAGTGCCATCAATAGAGAAGGCCGCACGCCCGTAGTGCATAACCGAGCCGTAGTCATATGCTCCGATATCATCACCATCGGTGATATGCTGGTTGAAATTGTGTTCTCGTCCGGGAATAATCTTTGCCCAGTTGATTGTGACGAACGCATTTCGATCCTCGCGGCTGTGCTCGTGCCACAAACCAAAAGCATGACCTATTTCGTGTATTGTGTTTCCTGTTGAGCACCCACCGGCAAGTGTGATAAACTGCTCACCCCCTTGGCGGCCTACCCAGGAGCTGCAGCCGTTGCCGGGTCTGAAGGTAACAAAATCGGGGTACTGTGCTGCATTTGCAGCAGTTCTAAGAATAAAGTTAACCTGGGTATTTGCTACCCAATGGGAAATAGCATCAGTTACTCGAGTTTGATTTGGAAGAGCGTTGTCAATTGTGTAGGGAATGAGACAGTTTGGCCATCTGTAATTGTCACCGGTGATTGCAACACCATTAGCAATTTCACCACGCATCTCCTGGCGGCGGATTTCTGTTTTTCGCTCAACCTCCTCGGCAGTGCCGAGAACAATATCTCCTTCGAAGATCGCAAGTCCGTCAACTACGGTGTATTGAACTTCCTTTGAGTAGAAAGTAGCACCGTCAATGAATGCTGTGAGCACCACATCGGAGCTGTATTGCTCCCCATAGTCTTTAACTGTGTTTTTTCCTCTTTTCTTCTCAACCATTGCCTCTCCTCCCGTTGAAACAGTCTTCGTTTCGTATGGATTACAAACTACCTGCAGGGCAAAAACACGGCTCTCGCACTTTCCGAACTGTCTCCATCTATCACCTCCATTCGAGTCAATAACAGTTCTTCTCTGGTATCAATTTCCAAGAATAGTTAAATCACAGTATATAGTATATTGAAAGCTGCTAAAATGCCTAATCACAGACATAAAATATACAATTATTCCGGCGAAATAACATATTACCATAAAAGAGACTCATAATACGAGTAACCTCCAAGTTGCTATGAAATTCAACACAAAAATACCAGGAGTGTATCTGACAATCAGTACTGTGCAGTTACGCCACAGGATTGAATAAGAAATCGTCCGGATTTGAAGAGAGAGTAACAGATGCAACAGTGGGGACATACTGAGGAATAATACGAAATAGCAACGTAATATGATGATATACGATATTGAAGCCGATTATGTAACTGCAAATACCAGTACTTCAGCTTCCAATGTACGTTAGATATCAGATGTGCCCGGACTCAAGGAGTTTTTCGAAGCCCGTGAAAACCATTTCCGGTGTAATGCCAAAGGTGTTGTCTTCGTATTTTTCAAGACTGCTTGCAAGATAGATGTGTTGGGGCATATGCCAGGCAACCCATTTCAAGGGGTTGGTTCCAGGGCCGAATACGGTTACGGTAGGTGTTCCCACTGCAACTGCCAGGTGGTGAACACCTCCGTTGTTTCCAATGTAGACCCTGGCGTGTTTAAGCATGGCAGCTGCTTCATTGAAAGTTGTGGGAGGAGTTATCAACGGCCTGCTTTTCATCATAGAGGCCATGTGTTCAACCTTTTTCTTTTCTCCTGGTCCCCAGAGCAGAACAACGGTAAACCCTTGCTTTTCAATAAGCATATCTGCGACAGCTGCGAAACTGCCGAAGTTCCACTGCCTGCTTCTGATTGGAGTTACAGGAGAGAACACGGCAATGCCTTTGTCAGATATACTCTTTTTATTAAGCCAGTTCTGTATTCTGTTTTCAGACTCTGGAAGCACGTGAATGTATGTGTTGTGCGGGATCTCCTGTATTCCAAGGGGGTGCAGCAACCCGAACTTTGCTCTGGCAGAATAGATGTTGTGGTCTTTTAACTCACGGTAGTTGTAAACCCAGTTGTGTCCCTTGAACCAGCTCCATTTCTTTGTTTTGTGCCAGCCGATACGAATTCCAGCACCACTGAACAAGGTGATCTCGGCAGCACCCGGGCCGCGAGCCTGGTCTATTACAACATCGTAGTGCTGTCTGCGGATATTTGAGATAAGATGGAATCTGTCAATTGTGTAAGCCAGTGTTCCAGTCTTGAGCTTGTTCATCACAACAATGTTGTCAACACAGGCATTGTTCTCAAGTATGGTTGCGTAGGGTTTTTGAACCAGATAATCAATAACAGCATCAGGGAAAGCCGCTCTCAGCGCAGGAAGGTAGCCTGTGTTAAGAAGAACATCTCCGAACGGTTTGTACTGAATAATCAGTATCTTGCTTATCTTCAGCAATCTGCAATGAGGAATGAGTTTGTTCACTTGAGATTCAGTCCGTAATTTGTGTACTGCTTTTCTTCCACAACACGGGACTTGTACCGGGTGTTTATCTGCTTTTTCAGTGCAGCCCGTCTGTCGTTGTCGAAGTAAACATTTCTTGCAAGTGCAATGAATTTTGCATCAAACCGCTTCTCTGCTTCAAGTCTCCGTATGTTGTCTTCTGTTTCCCATATACGCAGGTTTATTTTCTTTAATTCCAGAAAAACATCCGAGCGATTTGACAGATTGAGTTCTTTCATGTTCTCCAGCAGAAGGCTGTATTCCACCTGCACGTTGGCCAGCTTTTCTGAATCCACTATTTTTTCAAGTTTTATTTCAAGAATAGTAATTTTGTCTACCAGTTCTCCCACGGAAACCTCTATTTTCATCTGCATTTCTCCAGTGCGTACATGTTAATAAAGTATATCCCTGCAGGCAAATATAACACGGAGCAACAGGTGCTGCGTTTCTTGCAAAAACACGGGCATGTAGTTATAATTCATGCTGGATCCCATGTCACTGTATTTTGTAACATTCTTTAACGCAATAAGATATACTGGAGCATCTGATGAAGGCAGTCATTATAGCGGCAGGATCAGGCTCTCGTCTTGAGTCTCGGCACAATGGCATTCCAAAGACACTTCTGAAAATTGGGAAAGACAGAATAGTAGATATTATTCTTAGTTCCATACAACAGTCTGGAATTACGGATGTGGTTGTGGTTACAGGCTATAAGGCGCAGATTCTGGAAGACCATCTTACCTCTTCAGCACCGGAATCTCTTAGTATTCAATTCTGCCGCAACCCGTTGTGGAATCTTTCAAACGGTGTTTCAGTTCTAGCTGCAGAACAGGCAGTAGAGCCTGGTGAAGAGTTTGTTCTTCTTATGAGCGATCACATATTTCAGCCTGAAATGCTGAAAATAACAGCTGATACACCTCTGGAACACAACAAGGCAGTTCTTGCCGTCGATTTTAAGCTAAACGAAATTCCGGATATCGATGACGGGATGAAGGTAAAATGTGAAATAGCTGATTCCGGCAGATACCGAATAACCAGTCTGGACAAAAAGTTCACCGACTACCAGGCAGTAGATTGCGGTATGTTTAAACTCAACTATGGTTTTTTCGATGTACTGAAACAGTCTATTCACGATGGAAAAGATTCCCTCTCGGATGCCTGCAATGTGTATGCCCTGTTGGGTAACATGATCGGTATCGATATAGGGGATCTGCGGTGGATTGACCTGGATACACCAGAGATGTTCGGCTTTAATGATCTAATAGACAGAATTACTGCCCATATGAGAGGCGACAGTATCCGGTGAACACTTACTATTTCGCAAATCAAATCTACCAGTTGTCTTATGCGTGGCCGATATTCAACCGTATAGGCGGGGAGTTCATTGTAAGAAAGTACAAAACACTTCTTAAGTTCAAAAGATTCCTCAGAGGCAGCGTTAAGAGCGGCAGCGGTGCATTCCTTGGAACACCTGTAGTGAAGCGAAGGAAGCTTCGTTATGTTTCCGACTTAACAGGTGTTGTTCTTTCCCAATCCAATGCATGGGTGCGTAATGACACAGACAAGTCGAGAAGCATTTTCATTGGTCACGGCACAGGAGACAAGAAGTACGGGGGAAAGGCACACACACTTCTGAACTATCAGTATGTTTTTGTTTCCGGCCCCAAACACATGGAAAAGTTCAAAGACAGCGATCTGATATTTCCGGAAAGCAGTCTGGTGAAAATAGGGAATCTCAGGTTTGATGACTACGTAAATGGTAAACTGGACAAAAATGCAATCATGAACAGAATGGGTGTTCCAGAAACAGACAGGGCAAGAAAAACTGTTCTGTATGCTCCTACATGGGAATGGGGCAACGGAACGCTCGAGAAGTATGCAAAACCATTCATGAAGCAGATAACCCAAGAACACAACCTCATTATCAGACCACATCACTTCGATTCCCACAGGGTGCCAAAGTTGAAACTATGGGCAAAACTCAACGGAATAAAAAGGGTTTACTTTTCCAATTCCAACAGAATTGCTGTTAGCGATACAATGCATGATTTTGCGGTGTCAGATATTCTTATCAGTGATACCTCTTCTGTGTTGTACGAGTATCTTATCACAGGGAAGCCAATAGTTATTGCAAACACAGATTTTTCAGGTCTGCACAACATGCCGGACACCATGAATGTAATGAAAATTGCAGACTTTTTTCGCGGTTCAGAGAAGATTCTGGATGTTGTAAACAGAAACCTGGCGTCAGACACTTCAAAGTATCTGGAAATGCTTCACAACTGCTTCTATTTCAACGACGGAAAGTCGGTTGACAGGGCGGTGGAGTTTATAAACGGCGTAGCAGGTGAACTGAAACAATGAAGAGGATTCTTTTTGATCTGAAGAAGCAGTATTACTTCAATTCACTTTACCCCCTTTACAGAGTTATGAAGCAGGATCCCCGGTACGATCTGTGGATCAGAGCGGGGAAAGACCAGCACCGGTTTCTAGGCATGTTTATGATTTCAAACAGGTCAAGAATTCAGGATGAACTTCGTTCCAGAGGGTTTCAGGTAACAGATAGAACCTCTGGGTTTGACGGGGTCGTCTGCGGAGATGCATTAAAGAAACCTGAAAAATACGGCGATGTTCCGAAGTTTCACCTCGACCACGGAGTGGGAATAAAAACACTTCGTATCAGAAACATTGTCAGACAGAAAAACGCAAGGTATCATGTTTTCCTTGAGGGGCAGTACTGGTACGATTACATAAGGAGTCTGGGGTACGAAAACAAAGCCGATTTTTATGTTACAGGTCTGCCGAAGCTCGATCCGTTTTTTCAGTCGGGTTACTACGACAATCAAGCGCTGATAACAAGGTTGGGGCTGGATCCAGGCAAAAAAACTGTACTATTCGCACCATCGTACAAACCAAGCTGTATTGATCACATAGGAGGCAGCATTATAAAGCTGTTGCCGGAGTACAATCTGTTGGTTAAGCTTCATCCCTATTCATGGGGAGGGAAGTATGCACCACATTCTCAGCATAGACTATATCAGGAACTGGCCGGGAAGCACAGAGAGGTGTTTCTTGTCCCATCTGAGGAATACGATGTATATCCCTACCTGTTTCTTGCAGATACACTTATAAGTGACACTTCCAGTGTCGTAAACGAATTTCTTGCGCTGGGAAAACACGGTATTATCTACCAGCTGCCTCAGGGTAACCCCAGGCATTCAGACGGTATGCCGGTTCTTTCAATAGCCCCTGAAGATTGGCTCAAGGATGCCTTCCCGCATGTATCCCGTCCTGATCAGCTTGAAGATGCAGTAGAGGCCGCTGTTTTTCCCACACATGCCATGAAGCAGAAACTTGAAGAATACAGGAGGTACTTCTTTACAGGGCTAGATGGAAAGGCTTCCGAAAGGGTAAAACACTGTATAGATTCTGTTCTGCTGGAGAAGAGTCAGCATGCCTGAAAACTACAAAATTGCCTACTGGCTAAGAACAGATATCCAGCACTTCGCCCATGTTCAGCACATCTATGAAAACCTTGGCGGTGTGATACTAACAAAGAATCCAGATATTTACAGCTATCTCAGCGAGAAGTATCCTGAACTTGGAGATGATCTAGTTCTGGTAAAGAATTCAACAGAAGCAAAGAAACTGCTGAACCGGTTTGGCACAAAGATAGTGGTGTACACAGGTTTTCAGATGATTTTCTGGGGGTATTCTGTTCAGGTGTTTCACGGCTCATCCGACAAACACTACTTGCTGAACCACAGGAGGATTCTGCTTTACGACCTGCTTCTTCTTCCAGGAAACAGGCATATGGAGAGAATAGCAGGTGCATACAGACTGAAACATCCTGAAAAATTCAAAGTTGTAGGGTATCCCAAGTTTGACAAACTGGTTAATGGAATCATTACAGAGAAGCCGCTTTTCGACAACGGAAGACCCACGATTCTGTATGCTCCTACCTGGATAACACAGGGTTCCGGCTCAAAGCTGAAGTTTTCAGAATACGGCGAGAGTTCGCTACCTTTGTGGGGAACAAAACTGATAAAGGCAATCGTACCCCGCTGGAACCTTATAATCAAGTACCACTCGCGTATATATGAAAGCCACAGGGAAATATACGACGGCATTAACAGTTGCATTGCAGACCTTAACGCCGGGGATCGCGTTAAAGTTGTAATTGACTCCAATATAACAGAGTATATGAACCAGGCTGATCTGATGATCTCCGATATATCGGCGGTGTGCTACGAGTGGTTCCACACAGGCAGACCAATCGTGTTTGCAAATCCTTCACCGGAACACTATCGACCTTCAGATGATCAGCTTTCAAACACTTACGCGTGGCAGGCCGGAGATGTTCTTTACGCTGAAGAAGACATAGTTCCGATTTTGCAGCGAAACATTGCTTCAGACAGCCATGCCGATATTCGTAGGAAACTGCTTGAACACTCGTTCTACATGCCAGATGGTCACGCAGGTGACAGGCAACTGGCAGAGATCGTTAAATTCTATGACAGTGTCGTAAGTTTTAGCAAACTGCGAATGGTGCTGCACAACATCGGTGTGTTTGCAAAGGACACTGTACGACACGCCAGGGAAAAACGGAACAGACCTGTTACTTCCGCCATCTCTGATGAAACCAGACCCACTGTTCCGGAGCATCAAGAATCCACCTGCTGATTTTGTCGTTGAGCTGTTTCAGTATGTCGGAAACGGAGTTATTTTCGTCAAAGAACACCGGTTTGTCGATTTCAAGAATATAGCTGCGGCTCTTTCTTCTTTTTATGTGCATTGTTACTACTGGAACCTTCAACCTTTTTGCAAGGATTGCCGGTGACACAGGTGTAGGTGCTTTGCGACCAAGAAACTCGGAAAGCTCACTGTCCACCCCCCTGGTGCTCTGGTCGATAAGTATTCCCAGTGCATAGCCGCTGCGAAGCAGACGCACAATGGGGGAAGCACCTGCGTCTCTGTCCACCGTATGAATGCCCGGTTTCTGCCTGAGTTTATCCAGAACAGGGGAGGCCTGTTTTTGTGAAAGAGATCTTCCAACAACGGCGGTATTAAAACCCAGCAGTTTTATGGCTCTTGGAATAAGCTCCCAAGGGCCGAAATGGGCAGTTACCGCAATAACTCCTGTCCCCTGGGACATGGCTTCAACCATGTTTTCAGTACCATGAATTTCAACCAGTTTTTTGAAAGTCGAATCGTTTCTGTAAGACAGATAGAAGAAGTCAAAGAAACTTGCCAGAACACTTGAGTATATTTCTGCGGCGCAGACGGTGATGCCATTATCCTTCATGACGCTGCGGGAGTGTTTTTCGATAATTTTGTTGGATGGCAGCGGCAGAATGGATAATATCCGCCCAAGAATGCGGGCATTTAGGTATGACAGCCATCTGGGTATTACTGCAGCCCCAAGTATTACCAGCTTGAAAGCCGGAACGGTAAGGGCATGCCGAAGTGTCTTGAAGGGTAGTCTTTTCATAGTTGGTCGAGAATACGAGGTTTGAAGGTGAACTGTCAAGAAAGACAGCCATCTGATTATATTCCGCACTCACTGCGGCGGAAGGAAGAGACGTGGCACACAAGCTTATACTGGTAGATACGCTAAGCCTTCTTTACAGAGGCCATTATGCCATGATGAGAAAGCCTCTCAGAGGTTCCGATGGTACTGTTACAAGTGGTTTGAACTTCCTTCTCAACGAGCTTTACTCCCTTATAAATGCCAATCCCGACAGTTTGGTGGCTGCCGTCAGTGATGCCCCTGGCCCGTCTTTTCGCAAACAGCTTTATCCGAAGTACAAGGCCAACAGGCCCCCTGCGCCTCCTGATCTTATAAAGCAGACTGAAATTGCCAGAGAGCTTATACCGCTTCTGGGTATTCCATTTGTTGAACAAATGGGTCTCGAGGCTGACGATATCATCGCCGCCTATGCAGGGGAGGCGAGTGTTCCTGTTGTTGTTCTGTCACCGGACAAGGATCTTCTTCAGCTTGTAACCAGTAATGTATCTGTTCTTCGCCCGGGGAAATACGGTGGTTCTCCAACACTTGTTAAACACGGAGATGTTGCAGAAATAATTGGAGTTGATGCTGAATATGTGGCTGACTTTCTTGCTATTTCCGGAGACTCTGCAGACAACATACCGGGTGCCCGGGGAATAGGGCCCAAAGGTGCGGTGAAGCTAATTCGTCAGTTTGGTGGTGTCGAACAGATTTACGGCAGTGTCGCCGATGTAACGCCGGAATCGGTTCGCAAAAAACTTACAGATTCCAGAGAGATGGTAGAGCTGAGTTTGAAGCTTACCAAGTTGAATACTTCCCTCAGCGACGAGTTGAAACACAGAGATTTGCGTCTTACAGAGCCTGATCTGGAAAGAGCCCTGCCCATACTGCAGAAACTGGGGCTTTCAAAGGTGGCGGAGCAGATCAGTCACGGGGTATCCGGCTCTGGCGTGCAGGAACTATTTTCCTGCAGAGTAAACATCATCGATGATCTCGATCGCCTGGATTTGCCTGGAGATGGGCCAGTGTGTATCGATACGGAAACAACATCAGCCGATCCCATGAGTGCAGAGCTTATTGGTTTCTCTGTTACTTCAGTGGAAACACAGAGCTGGTACCTTCACTTTGCAGATTCGCTGAACAGGGAACAGGTACTGAAGGATCTTGAAAAACTGTTAAATGCCAGGGGGTACATAGCTCAGAACGCCAAGTACGACAGCCATGTTCTAGGCAGATACGGAGTAACCCTTCCGGTTCCTGCAGATGACCCGTACCTGGCTGACTACATCCTGAGACCAGAGGCAAGAAGCCACGGGCTGAAAAATATTGTTCCGGTCTGGCTTGGAAAAACAATGAAGACCTTCGATGAGGTTTCCGGGGGTACCGGTTCTCTCACCGGTGTTCCTGTAGAAACTGTAGCCCGTTACTGCTGCGCAGACTCTGCGTCTACCATTGCACTGGCGCGCAGGATGTCGGTGGAGCTGTCAGGCGATCCGGAACTGGAAAAGCTATACCGGGAAGTGGAGCTTCCACTTTCGTCGGTTCTGGGAAATATGGAGAGCTTAGGTATAGGAATAGATAGAGATGCTCTTCGCCGTGAAGGAGAGCTGATAAGCAAAATGATATTTGAACTCATGGAAACTGCCTCTCAGCAGGCTGGGCGGCCTGTGAACCTTGCCAGCCCCGCCCGGGTGGCTTCTGTTATGTTCGATACTCTTGGTCTTACTCCTGTAAGAAAAACCGCTAAAGGAGCAAGATCAACCGGTATGACCGTGCTTTCCGCTTTGAGGAATGAACATCCGTTTGTTGAAACACTTATTGAATTCAGAGAGCTTTCAAAGCTTCTTAATACATATGTAGAGAAACTGCCAGGGTATGTAAATCCTGTAACAGGGTTGATTCATACCAGTTTTAATCAGGCAGTTACAGCAACCGGCAGACTGAGTTCCAGCAACCCGAACCTGCAGAACATCCCAATCAGAACCAGCAGGGGCAGAGAGATCAGAAAGTGTTTCATCCCTCCGGTGAAGGGTCATGTATTTGTATCGGCGGATTACTCGCAGATCGAACTTAGAATTCTGGCTCATCTTGCCGGAGAAGGCGTACTGCGCGGTGCATACAGAGAAAACGCAGATATTCATTCCAGAACGGCAGAGGCCGTTTTCGGCGATGCCTCTCCGGATCACAGAAGGAAAGCCAAAGAGGTTAACTTCTCTATCATATACGGAATAAGTGCTTTTGGTCTTGCGCAGAGGCTGTCTATTTCCCGTGGAGAGGCAGCCGGTATTATTTCCAGATACTACGAAACCTATCCTGAGGTTGAGTCTTTTTACAGAAAAATGGTGGAGTATGCCGGAAGCAACGGGGAAATCAGAACGATCTTCGGCAGAAGACGGTTGTTCGGCGGAATAAATAACGCTTCAGGCAACGCAAGAAAACAGATGGAGAGAGCTGCGGTTAACACTGCTGTACAGGGTTCGGCAGCAGACATAATAAAGGTAGCAATGATCAGGGTAGAGAACCGCCTCAATAAGGAACTTCCAAAGGCAGGTCTGGTATTACAGGTGCATGATGAACTTGTTGTTTCCTGTCCTGAAGGGCAGAAGAATACAGCAGAGGAAATACTGAAACAGGAAATGCAGGGGGCAGTTCAGCTGCAGGTTCCTCTTACCGTTGAAACTGGATCCGGCTTCAACTGGCTTGAAGCTGGCCACTAAGGGAAAAACATGAAAATTGGTTTTATTGCAATGGCTGCTGTGATAGTTGTTCTGGTATCTTCCTGTGGTACAGCTGAACACATTAATGTTGTTTTGATTCTTACAGACACGGTAAGAGCGGATCATCTGAGCTGCTACGGCTACGAAAGAAGTACTTCACCTCATATTGACAGTCTTGCAGCTGCAGGAACCCTGTTCAAAAACTGTCAGGGACAGGCATCGTGGACTCTTCCCTGCATGGCAACAATCATGTCCGGCGTGGCTCCGGTTGTTCACGGTGCAGGTAGAAACAGTAGTGATTTACACGGGATCTCAACAGAGGTTCCATGGCTGCCGCTGGCTTTTCACCGTGAGGGATACAGAACAGCAGCTTTTTTCAATGTGATCTTCATGAATGAAGATTTCAATTTCCACCGGGGTTTTCAGCATTTTGACTGCAGAGGTGTTTCAAGCGGAAACAGTCTTAGAAAAGCGGGCCCCACGGTGGATGATTTTATGGAATGGCTTGATACCGGTGATGCTAACAAGCCGTTTTTTGCTGCAGTACACTTCTACGACCCTCACATTCCTTACAACGCTCCAGAACCTTACAGGTCTCTATACATAAATCCTGACTACAGCGGATATTACGGGGATTTGTGGGGTAGTGTTCCCGAAATGATGGAGGTGAATTCCGGTGAAGTTGTTCCGTCAGAAGCCGATCTTCAGAACCTCATAGCACTCTACGATGGGGAAATATCATACATGGATTCGGAAATCGGAAAGCTGCTTGCCGGGTTGCGGGTCAGAGGTTTTTCGGAAAACACCATTGTTTTGATTGTTGGAGATCACGGAGAAGAATTTTTCGATCACGGGGGCATAGAACACGGCCGAAACCTCTATCAGGAAACAACACATGTTCCACTGATAGCTGCAGGCCCCGGCTTTAACAGTGGGGGTGTGGTTACGCAGCGTGTTGCGCAGCTGGATATCGCGGGAACACTTGCAGAGGCAGTTGGCATTGAGTTCACAGTATGTGAACCATCACAGAACCTTCTTGAGGAAATGAATGCAGCAAGAGATATTCCTGCAAGCGGTGTTCTGTGGTACCAGCAAGGTGATCTGGTTTCAATTGTATCAGATAACAGCAAAATAATCTGGTCGGTGGAAGATGATTCAGTGGAATCATTTAACCTTGCCACAGATCCGCTGGAGCGGGAAATACTTGAACCGGAAGAAAATCTGGTACGGGCAGCAGAGTATTATTGGGCAACACCCCCGGTAGGGGAGGCACCCCTGGTGAATTGCAGTGAAACTGCAGCCAGGGAACTGAGGAATCTGGGCTACATCAGATAGAGGTAATAACCGCCGACTGGTTTTCAGTTACAACCAGATATGAGCCTTCCGGCATGTCAGACAGGTTAACTGTGAGGTGTCCCTGATCATCTGCAGATGCCTGAATAATCAGTCGCCCGGCTTTGTCAAGAATCAGTACTTCCGACAAGGGTACAATTCCCGTTACTGCAACACTGTTCCCTGAAACTGGATTCTGAGAAAAAGATAGAGTTTGTGCCTGCGGATTGTCTTCTTCGATTCCGGTGTACCATTCTTTGTAGATAGCATTTCTGGGGCAGTAGTTAACACAGATACCGCAGCCGTCACACAACTCTGGGTCTATGTATGCATCACCACCAGCCATTGATATTGCACCCTGGGGGCAGGATGACAGACAGTGACCGCAGCCGTTGCATTTAGCGTCGTTAACAACGAAGATCCATCTCATAGGTGCAAGCAGTACAAAGGCCAGGGCAATGATTTTAAGCATGTCTTTCTCCTGTAAGTCTTCTACGTTGGATTTCCCAGGCAATCATGGCTGCAGTGCTGGATACATTGATACATCCTCGTACACCGGACTGGGGTATTACAACTTTCATCTGACACATATCAAGAACTTCCGATGAAATACCATTTGCTTCATTTCCCAGAACAAAGGCGCAGTTAGGGGGAAAATCGGCAATGTGAAGCGGAACTGCATCGGGAGTGTTCTCGGCGGCAACAACAATTCTGTTTAATCGTATGTATTCCACAGCTTCAGCGGCGCTGTTAAACCACCTCCATGGAACAATACCGTGAGTGCCTCTTGAAGTTCTGCCCACTTTTCTTCCACCGGGTCGTGCTGAAATCCCGGTTAGCACAACACCGGCTGGTGATACAGCTTCTGCGGTGCGGAAAACAGAGCCCACATTGAAGGCACTTCTCAGCGAATCAAGAACAAAAACGGGAAAATTCTGTGTGAACATGGTTCCAATCCTGTTTTGCATGGCATCTGGAAAAATTACCCGGCAGAAATATACGAAATTACACACAGGTGCAAATGCCATTGACAACAGCCGCTGCCGTGTTTAAATAAAGAACGGGAGGCGCATTACGATGTGTATAGTTGCAGTTATTGGCGGGTGTTTACTGCAGAGGTTTCAATACACGAAGGGTCTTCGATGAACAAGGTTGTGGTTCGCACCCTCACTGGCGAGACTATCAAAGGATACACGGGAGATTTTTCCAGGCACAAGCCGTCATTCCTGCTTTCCAGTGATGACGGATCTGTGCGAATAAATCAGATTATTGTACTCAAGGAGCTGAAAGCTGTATTTTTCGTTAAGGCATTTGATGGCAATTTCCTGTACAAGAAGAAGCTGTATTTCGATGAAGACAGTTCATACGGAAAGAGAGTTGTTGTTAAATTCAAAGATGGGGAAGAGTTTATAGGCAGGGTGGAAACCATGCATTCTGACCCTGAGGATTTCGGCTTCTTTATCTTTCCTCTGGACACGGACTCAAACACAATCAGAGCATTTTTCCTGAACGGATCTATCGAGAGTATACAGCCTTACAAGTAATAGCAAGATTTCCGGAGTAGCTCAAATTTCTACCGTCAAAGTCAATCTGAACTGCGTAGATCTTAACCCCAGCTGAAATCGCAGTGTCCAGTGCATCTGCAAATTCCGGATCTGTCAGCCTGTTTGCCGCAAAACAATCAACACCTCTTACAAACACCAGAAATACCACAGCGGTATTTTTACCAGCCAGTGTCATTTCTGTGAGTTCTTTAACATGTTTCACACCTCTTGATGTAGGTGCGTCTGGAAACAGTGCTTTTTTCCCGGATTTCAATGTGCAGCCCTTTGTTTCCACCCAGATATTGTCGTTAACGAGAAAGTCAAACCTGCTGCTTCCAGAAGGGGCTTTAACTTCTGCCTGCAGCTTTTTTGCGTGTTCCACTGGGGAGTGTGGTCCGGAAAGAAGAGCAGCGGCAATTCTGCGGTGGTATCCGGTGTTAACAAGTATCCACCCTGTAGGGTCTTTTGCTGCAACCAGAGACCACTTTGTTTTGCGTTCGGAGCCTTCAGGTGCGTGGATAATTAGAACTCTGTTACCTGTGTAAAGCAGTTCTTCAAGCCTGCCCGGATCGGCTACATGAGCCATTACAGTTTTCCCCCCGGGCAGTTCAGCTTTCATTAGAAACCTGTTTGGTCTGCTGTTAAAAACCGCTGGAACACAGCCGGATACTGAAAACAGAAATCTTGTATTTCTTGTTCGATGCAATTTACGTCCCCTGGGAATGCTGCTGGATACCGAAACTCTGTACATGAGTAAATTTCAGGGCAATCGCAAGCGTGCCGCATGCTGATTGACTGCAAACAATATGGCATGTATAGTGTACCGCTCGACAGCGCAGGGTTTTAGCAAGAGTATTACAATATTCATCAAGAGGGAGATGCAATGGTTACAAGAATCTTTTTTGCAGTTGCAATAGCAGCGGTACTGTTTTTAGGCTGCGGAAGTGAAACACCGGGGGAAGACGCTATTGAAGCAGTAGACAGTGTTGCTGTGGAGCAGGATGTATTTATGGAGGAACCTATTCCTGTTGAAGAGGTTCCACAGGTTGATGTTGCAGTTACCCTTGAGTCAACAAACGGTGCATACACAGCTGTAGATACTATTGACTGGTCGGAAATACTTGCACAGCAGGTTCAGTTCTCCGAATTCACAGACAACAGTGTCTGCACCATCTTCATGGCCAATTTTGAAACCGAAGAAAATCTAAGAACCGTTGAGCTTCAGCCGGGGCAGGCCGTGGTTTACTTTACGCTCACACAGCCAGCTGCTGATGTACCTATGCCGGGTGTATACGACATCACAACTTCCGGCACAGAGTTTTCAGGCACAGCTTCAGTCAGAGTTGCCGGGGGATCAACTGTTACACTTTCCCAGTCGGCTACAACAGTTGGGGAGCTGGAAATTCTTGCAGTAACACCTGATTTCGTCACTGGAACTTTTAATATAGAAGAAAGATGGACAACAATGTCGGGAGCATTCCAGGCTTCCGTACAGTAGGAAATCTGTTTTTCAGGCCCCGGCGATGCCGGGGCCTTTGTGCACCTTGAATAACAGCTTTCGCCGGGGGTTATTCCTGTTATGGAACTTTCAAACCGGTTTGTTGCTGTTGCTTCGTTGCTGCTGGTTTTTGCTTTCATCACCCTGAAGCCGCCGACTGTAACCCGGGGTTCTTCCCACGGAGTATGGAGGGGAGAGCTTACAACGGTTACAGCAAAAGGTGGCATGATTAGAACAGGAACAGGGAACTACTGGGTTTCAAGCAGTCTGCTGGCAAAAGAAGTGTTGCGTGGAGACTCACTGCTTGTACTGGGGTACCGCAGTGGAATGTTCATCACCCCTTTTGGTATCAGATCGAAGTTGTCGGGCTCTTTTGTCTCCGGTATTCGCCGTAGTTATCAGCGCCAGCTTCAGGCTACCATTTCAGATTCCGTTGCCCGGGGTCTTACCGGAGGGTTGGTCATGGGGCTCAGGGGGATGATACCACCCAAAACAGCCAGTTTGTTCAAACAGTCGGGAACCTCGCATCTGCTGGCTCTGTCCGGGCTTCACACGGGAATTGTCGCATTGGTTCTTCTGTTTCTTGCGAAGCTTGTTTTCGGGAAAGGTTTTGTCTCCGGTTGGGCTGCAGTAACCGGGATAGTTGTTTTTACTGTTCTATCCGGGGGAAGGGCATCTACGGTACGGGCTGGAATAATGGCTTCTTCTGTGGTGCTGTGGCTCAGCTACCGTGGTGGAAAAGTGCACCTGCTTACACTGTGGTGGGTTGCGCTTGCTGTGTCTGTCATAATCAAGCCAGGCATACTGTCAGACAGGGGGGCTCAGATGTCCTACGGGGCAGTTCTTTCGCTTATTTTATTCGGCGGCAACTTAAGGGGCAGGTTTTCGGTTGTTCTGGCTCCACTGTACGCCGGAGTTACAGTTACAGTGTGTCTCGCACCTCTTATAACTGCTGTTTACGGGGGTTTTTCATGGACAGGCCCTGTTGCCACCGCGGTTTCGCTTCCATTCATGCTGGCCGTGATGGCGCTTGGTCTTTTGAGTTCAGCAGGAATTACTGTGGTCTGTGTTCTTTTGAACCCTGTCACTCATCTGTGGATGAATACACTGGAGCTGTTTCAGTGTACACCGGTTACACTCTCTCCCGGTCTGATGTACCCAGTATGGGCATTCCTGCTTGTGTGTTTAAGGGTTATCTCCAGGTGGAACCGGTTCAACAGAAGGTTCAGATAAAAGTGTATCAGAAGGCAGGCTGTCTGCTTCAAAAGAAACTGAATCTTCAGGTGTTTCCTCGGCAGTTACAGTATCAACGACCATCACAACATCAACAGCGGGAAAAGAGTCTACCGCAGTGGTATAGGCCTCTACAGTGGTATCGGCTTCAACCACTTCCGGAAGGGAATCTTCCAAGGCTGTAGTTTCAGGTTCTTCAACCACCTCCGGAACGGTATCTACTGGAACGGGCGACGCAGATTCATCTCTTACAAATCTGATGAAAATTGAACCCACATTGTCTAGAGCCCCTTCAAGGTTATCAAGACCCACTGCCTCAAATTCTGCGCCAAGGGGCAGATCAATGGTCATCGTATCACCGGGGAAAAGCGTCCACGCATCTCTCACATTACCGGGAAAATGCCCGATCAGTATTGTCAGGCCGTCGTAGTTCTGAAGGTTTTCGCCTTCGACTGCGATTGTGTAGCTGCCTGCAGGCAGTGAGAGGAACCGGGATCTCTCAAGAATGGCAAGATGGTAAGCGCTGGACACTGTTATAGTGGGTGTTACCTCAAGAATTACGGGAAGAAACCTAACTGTGTCTGTGGCTGATGGTGTTACCACAACAACTGTTACGCTGTCTATATATCCCGGGGATGCCTGCCATGTAACACTTCTGCCGTAAGCTTCTGACGAACCTGTGCTTGTGAACTCGCCTGAGCTGCAGGACCACACTGCCTGGGCACCGTCCGGTAGAATTGTAGAGAGATAGGCTGTTCCATCTCCCGAAGGATCGATGGACGCGAGAATTTGAACAGGATCGTTCAACTGCCCGAGACTTTCCTTAACCAGGTAGGTTAGAAGAAGAGCCACAGGAAGAAGAATCGGGAGAAGCACCGGAAGCAGCTGTTTGATTTTTCCTTTTCTTGCCATAGTACGGGGAATATAGTTTCTCAAACACGGGAAAGGAAACAATCGTGCAGAACACAATGGAGTTTCTTATGCAGCTTCTCAGAACGAGGAGCGTTACAGGGAACACGGATATGGTACTTGAGATTGTAAAAAACCGCATGACTTCCCTGGGCCTTAAAGTTATAGTGACCAACAAAGGCTCCCTGATTGCATCTATGGAAGGGACAACAGACGATTCTGCTGTTATCAGTGCGCACCTGGATACTCTTGGAGCTGTAGTGTCAAAGATTGAGACTGGTGGAAAACTGAAGTACCATATCGTGGGTGGGTTTACTGCCAGCAGCATAGAGGGCGAATACTGCTCGGTTGAAACATTTTCAGGTAAGCTGATTCCCGGTACGATTCTTTATAAAAACACCTCGGTTCATGTACACGGCAGGGAAAAAAGCAGCGCGAAAAGATCACACGAAGACATGTACATAAGGCTTGATGATAAAGCAGGTTCTTCTGAAGAGGTAATAAAGCTTGGTGTGAGCGTAGGAAACTACATACATTTTGAGCCAAGAGCTCAGCATCTGGACACAGGTTACGTAAAGAGCCGTCACATTGACGACAAAGCCGGAGTAGCTGTGCTTGTGGCAGCAGCAGAAAGACTTGTTAAAATGAAGGTAAAACCCCAGAGGAACATCCATTTCCTGTTTACAGTTCATGAGGAGGTTGGTCACGGTGCAGCAGGTTGGCTTCCGGAAAATGTTTCCGACTTTCTGGCTGTAGACATGGGTGTGTGCGGTGCAGACCAGACTTCAGATGAAAGAAAAGTAACCGTGTGCGCAGCAGACAGTTCCGGTCCGTACAACTATGAGCTCACGAAACATCTCATCAACCTGTCGGAAATGAATGGTATTCCATATGTTGTGGATACTTTTCCGTTCTACGGGTCCGATGCCGGAGCTGCAATGAGAATGGGGCTTGATGCAAGGCACGCTCTCGTGGGGCCTGGTGTTGATACCTCACACTCAATTGAGAGAACACACGAAGAGGCAATCAAGGCAACAATCGATCTGGTAACGATCTTTGCTATGGAGTAAGAATCAGTCTGACGGCAGATATCACAGAGTCAGTTACATAATCGGGAAGGGGAAGGTTTTCTGTGGTTATCTTCTCGAGCTGAGTCTGTCCACGCCCGGAAAGAACCAGTACTGTTTTAAGACCAGCCCTTCTTCCAAGCTCCATATCACTTTCAGCGTCACCTATCATCCAACCACCGGAAGGCAGGTTAAGCTCGTGTCTGGCCTGGTTAATCATGCCAGTCTCGGGTTTTCTGCAACCACATTTTTCGTTGGGGCGGTGGGGGCAGTAGTAGATGGCTGCGTCGTTTACACCAGCTGCAGCAAAGGCACTTTGAAGCACATCATGGATAAGCTCAACATCTTCAGCAGTGTAGAGCCCTCTGCCTATACCCGACTGGTTTGTAACAACAATGATTCGGTGACCCGCCCTGTGAAGAGATGCAATGGCGGCTACAGCTCCGGGATATGGCCTCCACTCTGAGGGGCTTTTTACATAGTCGGCTCTGTTTTCGTTTATAACTCCGTCTCTGTCCAGAAAAATAGGAAGCTTCATCGGGAAACTCTGGTTCTGTGGTACTCAACAAGGTCTTTAAGACCTTCCTCAAAAGGGATTTCAGCTTTCCAGTTAAGGAGGGAGTTTGCTTTTGTCGGATCAAGAGCAACTTTCAGTATTTCCTCTGCAAGCGCCGGGCCGTACGAAGGCTTAAGATCGGTGCCCACGTATCCCCGGATGATCCTGTCAAGCTCTTCCACAGAGCTTCCCTTTCCCCAGCCAATATTGAATATCTCTCCGTCAATGTCTGAGCGCGATAGATCCATGGCAGCCTGATTTGCTTTGGCAATATCCTTCACATGAACGTAATCACGGAGCTGCTGACCGTCTCCATTGATAACGGGGGCTTCACCGCGAAGGTACTTCACGGTAAATATCGCTGTTACACCGGCCTCGCCGAATGGGTTCTGCCTGGGGCCGTAAACATTCGGGTATCTGAGTACTACGTAGTTAAGTTTGTAGAGGTATCTGTACAGGAAGAGGTAGTGTTCCACCGTGTGCTTGCTTATTCCGTAGTGGCAGATGGGGTTTATCGGGTGGTCTTCCCTTACGGGGATGTACTGAGGTTCGCCGTATACTGCTCCGCCTGTTGATGCGTACACAACCCTCTTTACATTGCCTTTAATAGCGGCTTCAAGAATGTTCAGCGTTCCCTTGATGTTTACATCGGCGTCAAACTGGGGTTCTCTCACAGATCTGCGGACATCCATCTGAGCAGCATGATGGCACACAATATCGAAGCCGCCGTTTTCAATGAGCCCGGCAGCATCTTCCGACCTAACATCCAGCTCGTGAAGGGTGATACCGTCTGAAATATTGTCTTTGAACCCGGTGGACAGATCGTCGAGAACATGCACGGAATGACCGGCTTCCATAAGGGTGTCTGCGATGTTGGATCCGATAAAACCTGCTCCGCCTGTGATGAGAATTTTCAAGTGTAAACCTCCGTGATTGGTTCTAAGCAATACTGCAATGGGCGAATATACCAAAGATAGACCTTGCATGTTGTTCCCTTTTATAATCACCACTACCGGCAGACAAGGAGGTTTTCATGAGGGTTCTGGTTGTGTCCGGCGGAAGATCGGCCGAAAGGGAGATAAGTCTTCGATCCGCCAGGTGGGTGTTGGGAGAGCTCGAGGCGGCGGGGCACGTAGTTCTGGGGGTAACTATAAGCAGTGAAGGAATATGGACACCTGCTGAATCGTCTGGAAGCCTATCGATTGAGGCAGGCTGTTTTCCTTGGAAGCTGGTATCTAACGGGAAAGAAGTTGTTTTTGATGTGGTGTTTCCTGTTCTGCACGGTGTCTACGGTGAAGATGGTACTGTGCAGGGGATGTGTGCCACTGCAGGATGGCCTTGTGCCGGTACTCCAGTTATGGGCTCTGCTGTTGCCATAGAGAAAAACACGCTGAAGAACCTGGCTTCAAAGGCGGGTATTCCAGTGGTTCCATGGGTGTTTATTGACGAAAGTACAGAACTTTCAGCTGAAGCATTGATAGACGATATTGCCGCTCTTGGCTTTCCACTGTTTGTAAAACCTTCCCGTCTTGGTTCAAGTGTTGGAGTGGGGAAGGCGGAAAACGCTGAAGAGCTGGCTAGAGCAATACAGCAGGCGTTAAACTACGACTCTATGATTCTTGTCGAAAAGGCGGTGGAATCTCCCAGAGAAATTGAAGTCAGCGTGATTGGTAACGGTGCTCAGGTATTCAGTTCTCTGCCGGGGGAGGTACTTCCAGAGAGAGAGTGGTACGATTACACGGCAAAGTATGTAAGCGGCGATTCAAAGCTGGCTGTTCCTGCTGATCTTTCCGATGCAGTGCAGCAGAATATCCGGATGATGGCCGTAAAGGTCTTTCGTCTGCTGGGCAGCCGGGGGTTTGCCAGGGTGGATTTTTTTGTAAATGAAAACGGTATCTGGCTTAATGAGGTAAACACTATTCCCGGTTTTACAAGTGTAAGCATGTTTCCCAAACTGTGGGCGGCAACCGGAATGAATTCTGAAAAGTTGCTAAGTTTTATTCTAGAGGAGGCTGTTTCAAGAGATGAATACGGTTTGGGAAGGGAAAACGATGAACTGCAGTCTTGAACTGAGAAGCGATACTTTCTCAATACCAACCGATCCCATGAGAAATGCCATGGCGCAGGCTGAAGTAGGCGATGACGTTTTCAGGGAAGACCCTACAATAAACTCGCTGGAGCAGAGAGTAGCAGAGCTTCTTGGGAAACAGGCCGCTCTTTTTGTGCCGTCGGGAACAATGGGAAACGGGCTTGCAATCAGGTCTCTTGTTTCCCCGGGGCAACGCGTGCTCTGCGGATCGAAGAGCCATGTTTACAATTTCGAGGGTGATCAGTTCGCCCTTAACTGCGGTATTCAGATGCACAGGCTTGATGAAGAAGCCAGCGGTATGATACCGTATGAAAAGATACAGACTGCCCTTGAAATACCCAAGAACATACACCGTGCTCCGGTAGCTGTTCTGGCACTTGAGAACACTCACAATTTTCAGGGAGGAACAATACTGCCGCAGAATGAAGTTGTGGAAGCATGTTCCCTTGCCCGTTCAAGAGGTGTCCGAACATACCTTGACGGAGCGCGTCTGTGGCATACCCATGCAGCCACAGGGATTCCACTGAATGAGCTGGTGCTGCCGTTCGATATGGTCTCGCTGTGTTTTTCCAAAGCTCTGGGTGCTCCTGTCGGTTCAATAGTTGCAGGATCTTTTGACCTTGTAGATAGAGCCAGATGGTTCAGGAAGAGGATGGGCGGCGGAATGAGACAGGCAGGTATTCTGGGTGCTGCATGTCACTACGCTCTTGACCACAATCTGCCCAGGCTGGAGATTACCCATGAATACGCCATGAAGCTGGCCGAAGCATTCAGATCCAGGGGCAGGTTCGGGGTTACCAGGGTGGATACTAATATTGTTATACTGAAAACACAGCAGGGTAAGGCTGCAGACCTTGCTTCAAAACTTGCTGAGCTGAACATTGCCGTTCTGGCAATAGACAGCAGTTCTGTGCGTTTTGTAACACATCTTTCTTTGGATCCTGAATGTGTGGACGAAGCTGCAGAAACAATTGAAAGGGAGTTATAGATGAAAGCAGGAGTGACCGGAGTTGGTCATCTCGGTTTCCATCATGCCAGAATAATGAAAATTCTGGCTGATGAAGTAATGATTCACGACACAGATCCGGTTCGTCTGCAGAAAGTTTCAGAAGAACTTGGAATTCGGGCAGCGAGTTCTGTTGAGGAGCTTGTTGAATGGGCAGATGCGCTTGACGTTTCCTGCACTACTTCCGCCCACTATGAAGTGGTGCAGACTGCTCTTAAAAAGGGTGTTCCTGTTCTTGTAGAGAAACCCATTGCAGCCACTGTGGAGCAGGGTACCGAG
Organism: uncultured bacterium; assembly: GCA_964604135.1. GTDB lineage: Bacteria > Fermentibacterota > Fermentibacteria > Fermentibacterales > JCC-6 > Sabulitectum. The sequence continues at coordinate 65,983 of CAZRXU010000001.1, forward strand.
ATGGTTGAAACAGCTGATGAAAAAGGTCTTGTGCTTGCAGTGGGGCACATAGAAAGGTTCAACCCCGCAATGATTGCAGTGAACAATGCCATACAGAAACCGATCTTCATGGAAGGTCACCGTCTGGCCGGTTTCAGTGTTCGCGCCACAGATGTTTCGGTTGTAATGGATCTGATGATACACGACATAGACATTGTTCTGTGGAAAGCGGCATCTCCTGTAGCCGAGATCCACGCCTCCGGTGTGCCGGTGCTTACAGAGACTGTGGATATTTGCAATGCCAGAATCCTGTTCGAGAACGGTGCTGTGGCAAACCTTACTGCCAGCAGAATTTCAGCAGCGCCCAAGAGAAAACTCCGCTTCTTCCAGAAGCACGGTTACGTGTCTGTAGACTTTGCTGCCCGGGAGGTAACAGCGCTGCAGCTCAAGGGTGGTTCAATAGTTCCCGTACCGGTAACCGTTCTGGAAAGTGATGCTCTCACAGCTGAAATCAGAAGCTTTTTAAGTGCGGTTACAGACAAAACACCTGTTGCTGTGTCCGGCAGGGAGGGGCTGAAAGCCCTTACTGCAGCAGCGGCAATACTGGAGAAATCCGAGAAGAGCATTCTCAACCTTCCATGAAACTGCTTGTATCCGCAGGAGAAGCTTCAGGAGACCAGAGGGCGGCAGAGGTTCTAGCCGTCCTTAACCGGACTGAACCGGTGAATGCTTTCGGCCTGGGAGGAAACATGCTTGCCGCCGGGGGAATGAAAGTCAACCATCACTTAAGCAGTTATGCGGTTATGGGATTCGGAGAAATACTGTTTTCTCTGGGAAAATTTCTTAAACTGGAAAAAAGTCTCAAAGCTCTGTGCCTGAGGGAACAACCGGATTGTGTTCTTCTTGTGGACTACCCTGGATTCAACATGCGTTTCGGCAGGTGGGCAAAGAAGCACGGTTTTCCTGTGGTGCACTACGTTGCTCCGCAGATGTGGGCATGGGGTGCGTGGCGCGCACGGAAACTGAAGAAGAGCACACACATCCTGCTTACACTGTTTGCCTTCGAAGTTCCTTTCTTCAGAAGCAGAGGGATAAAAGCAGTGTTTACAGGGCATCCGCTGAAAAAGCTCATACCGGTTCCCTTGCCAGGAGGTGATGCACTGGGTTTACTGCCTGGAAGCAGACATCAGGAGGTACACTATCTGCTGCCGTCAATGCTTGAGGCCTTTAAAACTCTTCGCGCAAGAGGGGTTGTAAACAAGGCACTGGTTGCTGTTTCAGCACACATTAACAGAGACATATACGCTGAAGCTGAAGCCACACAGGGTGTGGAGCTTGTCACGGGAACGAAGAAAGTACTTGCAGGTTCACGTGCTGCACTGGTGTGTTCCGGTACTGCCACACTGGAAACCGCACTCTCTGGTGTTCCGTTCGTTGTGTGCTACAGAACCGGTGCCTTTAGCTACGCACTTGCAAAGCTCCTGGTGAAGGGTGTTAAAAGAATTGGTCTTGCAAACATCATCGCCGGAACAGATGTGGCCGCAGAGCTGATACAGAACGATGTTACACCGCAGAACATCATCAGCCGTATTGAACCTCTGTTAAGCAGCAGAACTGCAGCAGAAGTTGCCCGAAAAAAGTTCCTGCTTGTTGGAGATGCCCTGGGTAACGGAGATCCTGCCGGGAACGCTGCTGCTGCAATACTGGAATTTGTTAGGGAATTCGATGAGAGATGAAACAGCAGGCTCTGCAGCACGAATTGTTCTGAGTCTGCTTGGTAAGTCATGGAGAATTTCAAGACTGAAGCCTGTAACAGGTCTCTGGAGCAGTTCTGCTCTGTTTGCCCTGTGGCACAGTGTTCAGCTGCCACTGATGTATACCCACAGAAAAAAGGGGGTACGGCTGCTTATAAGCCGCAGCAGAGATGGATCACTTGTTTCCGCCCTTGGCAGAAAAATGGGATTCGGGATAGTAAGGGGTTCATCCAGCAGAGGAGGGGCTTCAGCGGCCCGTGAGATAGTTAAGGTTCTTCGCGCGGGGAATCAGGTGGCAATTACTCCCGACGGCCCTAAAGGGCCCCCGGAGGCGGTAAAGAAGGGAGTTTCTCTTATTGCCCGGAGGGCTGGTGTTCCAGTGGTTCCCTGTGGTGTTTCCGCGTTTCCTGCACTTCACCTTAAAAGCTGGGACAGGTTTACAATACCGATTCCTTTTGCAAGGGTGGTTATCAGCGAAGGCAGGCCGATTATGCCTGAAAGGTGTACGCAGTACACACTGAACGCAGCTATCAACTCAGAGGCGAGGCGAGCGGAGCTTATTACAAGCCCTGCAGCGTCTGTTTCTATCGGCATCATAAAAGCAATTGCATTCCTGCTGACTCCACTTGCAGAGCTTGTTCTTGTGTTCAGACCAGGGAGCGAGCGCAGGGAGCGTAGAGGTATCGTTCTGGAAAACACTAGCAGGCCGGTGTGGCTGCATGGTTCAAGTCTGGGCGAGCTTAAAGGGTTGATGCCTGTCATCGATATTTTCAAGGCTGAAGTCATTCCCTTCTTCGTTACTTGCTCAACTCCTGCTGCAAGGGAATTCCTGGAAAAGGAGAAACTCCCGGGTGCTTTTCAACCACTAGACACTTCTGCAGCAGTATCACGGTTTCTGAACAACATTAAACCAAGTGCGCTTATTCTTGCTGAAACCGAATTCTGGCCGATCCTTCTGCACGAAACAATTTCAAGAGGTATTACGGCAGGAATGGTAAACGCCAGGCTATCTGCAAAGAGTGCATCACGTTACAGACTGATAAAACCCCTGTTCAGCAGAACACTCCGGTGTTTCAGAGGTATTCTTGCAAGGTCAAAGGCGGATTCCGACAGGTTCCTGAAGCTCGGTGTAACAGCCGAAACTGCAGGTGACGGTAAATCTGCAGTGAAACCTGAACCGGCAGACCCAGCGTGGATGAAGAGAATAAAAAAAGGAAGCAACGGAATTTTAGTTGCAGGCTCAACAAGGAGTGGTGAGGAGCGGGTACTGCTGGAGATGGCCAGGATAGCAGGGCTTACGCCTGTAATAGTTCCAAGACATGCCAGTCGCGTGGCAGCGGTTGTTGCCCTTGCAGATAAGGCAGGGTTCAAACCTGATCTCTGGTCGGAAAACCCTGCAGACTCAGCGTGCCTGATAGTCGATGTCAGGGGTATTCTTGCATCTCTCTACAGCCTTGCAGATATAGCTTTTGTAGGGGGAACACTTGCACCTGTGGGAGGGCACAACATTCTTGAACCGCTTGCCCACGGTGTTTCAGTTATCGTAGGGCCTGAACACTTTCATTTTACCGATGTTGTGAAGCATGCCACAAGGAACAATATTTGCAGGGTGTTTTCCGATGTGGAAAGTGGTGTTTCCGCCATTGATAAACTGCTGAGCCTTAAGTCGGAAAAGATCAGTTTTGATTACGGCGGTGAACTGTTTACGGGTAAACTAAGAGAACTTCTACAGAAAATGGATATAGTGCAGTAAGGTGGAACTATGCGTCTTGACGAATTGCACAGAAATCTGACAGAGAGAGAAGGCTACTGGCTCTGGGGTGCCTGGTTTCTTCAGCCGGTGGCGTTTCTGTACTCTGTGGCTGCAGCATTTCACCGTTTTCTTTACGCGAAGGGCCTGCTGCCTGTTCGTTCTTTCAATACCGTGGTGGTGAGCATAGGCAACATCGAGGTGGGAGGCGTTGGCAAAACCCCTGTAACCATCAGAATTGCCCGCAGTCTCTCCAAAATGGGAATAAGAACTGCCGTTGTATGTAAAAATATGTCACCTGGAAGCGTTCCTCCCATCGCTGTTCGTCAGGGCAACGCTTCAGGGGGCCCGTCTCTCAGTGACGAGGCTGTTCTGCTGGGCAAACTGCTGGGCAGTTCGTGTTCTGTGTACACAGCAGGAGACAAAACCGCTGCTGTGGAGCGAGCAGTGAGGGAGATGAAACCCGAAGTGGTCATAATCGACGACGGGTTTCAACACCATAAGTTGAAGAAAGACATCAATATAGTTGTTCTCAATGCCGACCATCCATTCGGCCAGGGGGGTGTTCTGCCAACTGGTACTTTAAGGGAATCTTCCAGGGCTCTGTCTCATGCTGACTACCTGTGGATTAACGGGGTTACATCAGACGCGCAGCTGTCTCTTGCCAGAAGGCTTGTTTCAGGCAGAAACTGGAAAGCACCTTTCGTTCCAAGCAGTGTTGTTCCCGGGAAACCTCAGCTGTACGACGGAACAACAGACAGAATCGGAAAGGTTGTTGCTTTCTGCGGCATAGGCAAGCCCCAGGGCTTCAGGAGCACACTGGAAAAAACAGGGTTTGAGATAGCAAAGTTCCACATATACCCAGATCACTGGAACTACACGGAAAGCGATACAAAGCACCTTCTGGAAAGTCTTAGAAAGTCTTCAGCAGACTATCTCATCACCACAGAGAAAGATGCTGCCAGACTTGGCCCTGTTGCGGTAAAAACAATGGAACTGAGGGTTCTTCCAATAAGGCTGTCTGTGCTTGACCGGTCTGCCGAGGAAGAGCTGCTGGGCAGCATACTGGAGCTGACAGGGGGGAACCGTGACTAAAAAAACAGATGTTCTGATAATAGGCGGGGGAATGGCCGGACTTACATGTGCCCTGGAAATATCCACTAACTATTCTGTAACGGTACTCAGCAAAATAAATCTTCCTGCAGGAAGCACATTCCTGGCCCAGGGTGGGCTTGCTGCAGTTACATCTGAGGCCGACAGCTTTGAAAGCCACCTGAAAGACACTCAGAAGTCCGGTGCTGGAATGGTTGATGAGGCTGTGGCCCGTCAGATAATTTCCATGGGGCCGGAACTTGTTAATACCCTGTCAAACTTGGGTATAACTCTTGAGGGCTCCAATGGAGACGGCGGGGGAATGGAAGGGGGCCACTCTTTCAGGCGGGTGCTGCATTACTTCGACCAGACAGGCAGGTTTATCTCCGAGCACCTCGCTGAAGAGTGCAGAAAAAGAAAAAACATCACCATTGTCGAGGGAGCATTCGCCATCAATCTTATCACCGCTTCCCGGGAGGCACTGCCTCTTCTTGATATGGGCAGCGACAGATGTCTTGGTGCCTATGTGCTTATTGAAGGGGATGTTGTTACATTTCTGGCCGGTGAAACGGTTATCGCCACTGGAGGTGCAGGCAAAACGTACCGCTACACATCCAACCAGGATTCCTCAACAGGTGACGGTATAGCAATGGCATACAGAGCTGGCCTTCCTGTGAAGAACATGGAGTTTTACCAGTTTCATCCAACCTGCCTTTACCATCCAGACAAGAGGAACTTCCTTATTACAGAGGCTCTCCGAGGAGAGGGCGCAAAACTCTTGAACGAGGCTGGAAAGCGGTTCATGAAGTACTATGACCCGGAGAGAATGGAACTTGCTCCCAGGGACGTTGTTGCCAGAGCTATCGACAGTGAAATGAAACGTCTTGGCACCGATCACATGCTTCTGGATGCCACACACCTGTCACGGCAGTTCCTTGAAGAGCACTTTCCTGAGGTAACTTCAGGCGTAACCTCTGTTGGAATACAACCCTGGGAAGACCCCATTCCGGTTGTTCCTGCGGCACACTATTGTGTGGGGGGCATATCCGCAGCAACAGATGGTTCAACAGAGATGTCAGCTCTTCGCGTTATCGGCGAAGCGTCCTGCACAGGCTTTCACGGGGCCAACCGTCTTGGCAGCAACAGCCTTCTTGAAGCCGGTGTTATGGGGCTTCTGTGCGCCAGATCCTTTGAAGGCGACCTTTTTCGCCGCGTAACAGACCTTGAGGTGAGAGACTGGTCTTACGGCAGGGCGGAACCTCTTGAGGAAAGTGTTCTGGTAGATCATTCCTGGGCAAGTCTTAGAAGTGTAATGTGGGATTATGTTGGCATAGTAAAAACCGACAAGCGTCTCAGGCGGGCTCTTAAACTTCTCGATGTGCTTGCCGATGAGGTGGAGGAAGACTACTGGACTCTTCTACCCACAGTAGAACAGCTGGAGCTTAGGAACCTCACCACAGTGGCAAGGGTTATAGTAAGAAGTGCGCTTCTGCGCAGAGAGAGTGTAGGGCTTCATTACCTTGTAGACTGTCCCCACAAATCGCACACAAGAACAGATACGGTACTGAGAATAAACCCGTAGGGAGTTCATGAAGAAGCTTCTCCCCGTATTCCTGCTCATGGCAGCCTGCGTACCGGCTCCGGTGTACCGGGGCGCAGGTGTGAACTGTCGGGGTCCAATGCCTTCCTCTTGCGGAACAGTGGATTCTTCCACCGGGGAACCTGTACCTCCGCCTACCCCCGCCACATCAGTAGAGCACCGTATTCAGGGGGAAATAGACAGCTGGATGGGCACACCATACGTGTACGGCGGCGTTTCCCACAACGGGGTAGACTGCTCTGGATTTACACAGGCTGTGTACCGTTCCGTTGGCATTGAAATTCCCAGAAGGGCATCCAGACAGGCTGCAGCTGCAGAAACAGTGAGAAGGGAAAACCTCAAGTACGGCGATCTTGTGTTCTTCAACACTTCAGGTTCAGGAATCTCCCACTGTGGTATCTACCTTGGAAATGGTGAGTTCGTACACGCTTCCAGCAGCAGGGGAGTAGTGCGGGATCTGCTGAATCACCCATACTATTCCACTCGGTATGTGACCGGTGGAAGGTTCCTGTAGCGCCAATGAAAATACTTGATATAAATAATCTTTACTCCCCATCCGGTGGCGGAATAAGAGTGTATCACCACGAGAAGCTGAACTGGTGCAGCAAAAGTGGAATCGAAAATCTTCTGCTGTATCCAGCCCGGCAAAACACAACAGTTCATGTAAACGGAGGTACCGTTCGCGGTATAAAATCTCCCGGCCTCGGAGGCAGCGGTTACAGCTTTTTCACCAGAGGAAAACCACTCAGGGAGATAATCGCCCGGTACAATCCAGATGTAATTGAACTGGGCAGTGGCATTGTTGTTCCAGGAATGGTCAGAAATGCACTGCAAACAAAACCAGTATTCGCATACTTCCACTCAAACTGGCCTGAAACTCTGCCAATGAGCGTTCTTGGTATCACCGGCAGATTGCAGCGAAATCTATTCAGAAAGCTAACAACCCCGCTTATGCACAGAGCCTACAGAGATCTGAATGCTGTTATGGCAGGAAGCAATTACTCAATAGACTGCTTAAAACAGGCAGGCATAACAAGAATAAAAAAGATTCCCCTTGGTACAGATCCTGAAGTGTTCCACCCGAACAGGAGATCAACAGCACTTAGAAATGCCCTGGAAGTGCCTCCGGAAGGGAAGATAGTTCTTTACATGGGCCGTCTGGCTCCTGAAAAAGGAATACAGGTTCTTCTTGAGGCATGTACCCCTCTGTTCAGAGAAAAACAGCTGACAGTGGTAATAGCAGGCAGTGGACACTGGAACAAAAAGGTACGCAAGGCTGCACACAGATATCCAGACAGGCTTAAACTGGTAAGCAGGGTTGAAACAAAATACCAGGCGGCAGAGCTTATGGCCAGCGCAGATGTGTTCGTTTCCGCAGGACCGCTGGAAACCTTTTCCCTCACAACACTTGAAGCCCTTGCCTGCGGAACTCCTGTTGCAGCCTGCACACAGGCAGCTGCCTCGGAACTGGTAACACAGGCCGGGGGCAGTTCCACCTATTCTCCATGGAATTCAGGTGAAGCCCTTGCAGAAGCCATCTTTACGGCTGCATCAGCAACCCTTGAACAAAGAAAAAAATACCGTGCCTTCGCAGAGCAGTACACCTGGAACACCTGTTTTGAAAAAGTGTTCAGGTTGTATAATTCAGAGTTGAACGCATAAATAGCACTATTTCAGGCTCTCCAGCTATGGGGAACGGCAGAATCTCTTCGTGACACAGGGATCATTTCCGCAACGTCACGAAAATGATGCGGGATGAACTCACAAGGAATACTTGTTAGTTGCTCTGAAGGCTCCGGCGGATGCAGCAGAAGAAACAGCAGTGTAACACTGCCGCGGGTATTCCGGTCTGTGTATAGGAGCAAAGAAATACCCGGGTGTGGGATATTGCTTTGATTTGTGACTAAGCGATGGGTTATTGTATTCGATATCAGTAGTACTAACTAATGCAGGGAAGGAACAGTATTAGAGCGAATCAACTCAATCAATTTCACTTTCACCTTAGGCTATTGAGAGTGAAGCAGTTTTGTAAACACCTATACCAGGAGGTATACGATGATAATAGTTGCATTGATATCCGCAATTCTCTCGGCTTCCGGTGTTGCCATCACAGAGCCTGTAGACGGTGAAACCTACAACGGTGACTGGCTTACAGTTCGGGCAATTGTAGAGAATGATAACACACTGCCTGATTCTGTGCACTACACCCTTAACGGGGGTAACGCTGTAACAGTTCCGAGGCTGAACACAGACTGGTATACTTACATGGCAAACGACTGCCACACTGGATATTCAGAGTCTCCAGGACCTGTGGACAGTACAATTCTGTGGACTGCGCAGGTAACAGGCAGCTACCATGAATTCCCTACGCCTGTAGTTGTAGACGGTATTGTGTACTATCCACAGGATTCCACAGGTGATTCCCTGTACGCCCTGAACGCTGCAACGGGAGAAATTATCTGGAGTTACCGAACTGGCTACACCGATGACGCTGTAACCGTAAAGAACGGATACCTCTACACTTCCAGTGATTCGCTGTGGTGCCTTGATGCACTTACCGGAGAGAGGATATGGGCCAATGGTGAGGCAACAGGAGACGCAAGCACACCGGCAGTACATGGTAACGCAGTATTCAACTGCAGCAACAATTACGCAGCGAGCAACAGCACTGTGTATTCGCTCGATACTGAAACAGGAGATGTGAACTGGACCAGAGATGTATCCGGTTACGTGGCAAGCTGTCTCACCGTCTGGAACGATATGTTGTTCATGCCTACATACTACGGCCCTCTGTACGCCTTCAATATCAGCAACGGAGATATTATATGGCAGAACACTGATGCGCAGAATGGTTACTGGGATTCCTCTCCTGTAATAGTTGACGGGTATCTTTACATCCTGGGTAATGACAGCAGGGCAAGGGCATTTGATCCGCTTACAGGAAACATGGTGTGGGAAACAAGTATCACACCTGGAACATACCTTTCCGCTACTCCTGCATTCCACGATAACAGATTGTACTTTGGTGATCAGGTTGATTCCTTCCACTGCCTGGAAACTGTTGCAGGAGGTTCTGTGTGGAAAGTACCGGGAGTGTTGCATGGTTCCCCCGGGGTTGCAGACGGTATGGTGTTCTACGGAGAGGGCAGCAACTACTACGACAGAACAGCACATGTCTACGCTCTGGATTGTGAAAACGGTGAGGTTGTATGGAGTTATCTTACAAACTGCGGTCCGTTCGGTATTGTTTCCAGCCCGTCAATTGTTGATGGAATTGTGTACATTGCAGGAACAGATGGGAATATGTATGCCTTCGGTACAGGGCTTAAGTATACATACCTCGACGACCTTTACGCACAGGTGGGGGCCAATGAGCTGATAGTAACATCTTTTGCAGGCGGCACTGCCGTTGCAGCGGACACAATCAGCTTCACCGTGTCCGGTACCGGTTTCACACCGGAAACGTCCCGTGTGTTCAGCATAACAGCAGGGCCAAACCCGTTTGCAGTAAGTGCCGACATCTCGTTTGAACTGCCGAACAGTGGCTATACCAGTGTCTCAATATTTGATCTTGCCGGAAGAGAAGTGGCAACACTGCTTAACGGAGAAATGGTTCAGGGAAGCCATTCTGTAAGCTGGAACGGCAGTCTGAAGAGCGGGGAAGAGGCCGCGTCAGGTCTGTACCTCGTCCGAATTGAATCAGACGGTGTTGTTGAAACAACAGGATTGTGTCTGCTGCGGTAGAGTTCTCTATTTAGGAAAATGCCTTGAGGAAAGCCTTCAGCAACTGTGGTATGTATAAAATACTTGACATGATGTAAGAAATAGCATACATTCTTTCTGTGTTGATAAACTCTCATTGCACAGGAGGAAATGATGCAGAACAGACACGAGAAACTTGCGGTTTTCAATCTCTCCATAATTGCAGCAGGTATCCTGCTTTTCATTCTGATATGGCAAACCATGGGAATCAGTCGAGCATACGGAGGGTTTGCTGTGTTCGCTTTCATGGCTGTTGGTCACCTGGTGTTTCTGAGGAAGAGGAAATCTCCTGAAGTTGTGGAAGATGAGCGCGATGCATCTATCCGGATAAAGGCAAACTCTGTTGCGCTTGCCTTTATGAATACCTATTTCATCTTCGTGTCGCTTGCGGTGTACTTCACTTATTCAGACGCAGGAGTTGTTTCGGTTGATTTCTTTCCTCTGTTTGTGTACATCGGCTGGGCAGTACAGGTTTTTGCGTTTTCCGTAACAACACTTGTACAGTACAGAAGGGGAACCAGCTGTGGAACCTGCTGAGCTCAGGAATCAAATCAGGCGTTTGCGATTCGAACACGGAGAAATGACACAACAGAAACTGGCTGATCTGGTTCATGTAACCAGGCAAACGATCATCGCTCTTGAGGCGCACAGATACAACCCTTCTCTTCTGCTTGCTCTGAGAATTGCAAAGGTTTTCGGAGTATCTGTGGATGATGTGTTCGAGTACAATGAATAAGAGAGCAGGTTGTAGGTACGATCTCCTTGTGTTTTGACTACAGTATAAGTATCTTCATTGTAGAAACAGGAGGAGCTGATGCAAACTAGAATACAGAAGTGGGGAAACAGTCTTGCCGTGCGGATTCCAAAGGCATTTGTAAGTGAGATAAACATCTCGTACGGTACTTCTGTAGATATCACTGTTGATAAAGGCAGAATTATTATAGATCCAAATGTCAGACACGAGTACAGGCTGGAAGACCTGCTCAGTGATGTCAGCAGGCAGAATCTTCATGCCGAGGTTGAAACAGATGATGCTGTGGGGCGGGAAAGCCTGTGACTGGCGGAAACTATTGTCCGAAAAGGGGAGACATTGTGTGGCTTTCCTTCAACCCGCATGCCGGTCATGAGCAGGCGGGGAGGCGTCCTGCGCTTGTGCTTTCACTACTGTCATACAACAGGAAAGTTGGTCTGGCTCTGCACTGTCCTGTTATCAGTGAGGTAAAGGGCTATCCTTTTGAAGTGAAGATACCTTCCGGTCTTGAGGTTTCGGGCGTAGTTCTGTCTGACCAGATAAAAAGCCTCGACTGGGCAGCTCGAAAAGCAACCTTTGCCTGTACTCTGCCAGAGAAGACGATAAGAGAAGTTCTGGGGAAAGCTGGAACGCTTCTGAGGTAAACAATTTCTGAAAACCACGGCAGCTTCTGCAGCCGGACTGTTAATAAGTTAAACAAGGAAAACCGGAATGCTAAATATCAAAGAAATCGAAGCAGCTCTATCGCCAGTTATTCTAAAACAACAGCAAGCCTGCAGTATTCATACTCTTTTCAGTTATCAATATCCAATTGGAATAGGTGTATCAAACAAGCTACATGTTTTTCTGGAGCAATTAGGAACATATCAGTACAAATCAACAGTTACTCTTCCGATGCAAATCCGAGAGGGCACACAAGCCGCTTTCTATATTGACGAGCTGCAAGATTGCTGTTGTGTTGTAACTCCCAGTTGTCTGAAAGAATCGAATTTCTTCGCAACGATTCTTCATGAATTTGTCCACTGTTATCAAAACAGAACATGTGAGGATAACCTGAAGACAAAACTGAGTATTTATCAACGCGCAAAAAGTACTCAGGATTATATGTGGGAGATAAATCATCCATTCCCGTATGAAAATCTTAGCTTCCAGAAGCTTTTACAAAGCATCACAAGATATAGTCTCGATGATACTATGGATGTACTTTCTATACTATCAGCAAAACTTGAAATCTATGACTACGAGTACATGATATGGCAACTCTGGAAAGAGGGCTTTGCTCGGTATATTGAGAATGGAATCCTTCGGATGAATGATATTGAAGAAAACAACGGTGGTTCAAATATAGAATCGCCGAATAGAACTTCTCTTTACTTTGTTGGTGACTGGATCTGGCGACAACTGGAGGCTCGAGATAGGAATTTAATTGAGGATATTGAAAAGGCATTTTCTATCTTGAAACACAATTATGGTTTAACAATGGCGTGAACTTATCACAGTCGCTTTGGATACCGAAGCTAATATCATAACTATGCAAGTTACGCCAGAAGTTCATGTTCCGTGGAGAGGTTGGATGAAACACAAAGAGCAGTGGAAACCTGGGAAGTTTGTTTACAGGCGGGGCAGGCTGGCAGCGTCGGGGGATACAGCCGAGGTATCTGCAGCGTCACGGCTGGTTACAGATCTGATCGCAGGCTGTTATCAGGAATACCTGGGGAAGTATGCAAGTGGCAGGCTGCTTGACCTTGGCTGCGGCAAAGTTCCTCTGTACGGGGCATATAAGGGCTTCATTACAGACAATACCTGCGTAGACTGGGGAAACAGTCTGCACAGCAACCCTTTTCTCGATCACCAGTGTGACCTTACGCAGCAGCTTCCATTTTCAGACGGGGAGTACAACACAGTAATTCTTTCAGATGTGCTTGAGCATATTCCTGAACCAGGGCACCTTATGGGGGAGATAGCTCGTGTGCTTGCCCCGGGAGGCACTCTTGTAATGAATGTACCGTTCATGTACTGGCTTCACGAAGAGCCTTATGACTTCCACAGATACACTTCTTTTGCCCTGAGAAGGATGGCAGAATTGGCAGGGCTTGAAGTGGAAGAGCTCATACCCATCGGCGGGGCACTGTGTGTATTAACAGATATCTATGCAAAATATGTCATCCGTCTGCCGCATATTGGAAGAATTCTTGCAGTTCTGGCACAGTGGTCTACAGGAATAGTTCACAGGTCGAAGATGGGCGGTAAGTTGTTCAGAGCCACTGCGAAGAAGTTTCCTCTCGGGTACTTCATGGTTGCCATTAAGCGTTGAAATTTGCACAGAACACTATAGTAGTATTATCATACCACTATACCGTAACTCTTTGTTGAAAGAAGAGCCGAACCGTGCAAAGGAAAAAAATGAAACACTTCGACGGAAACACAACTCTGTGGGATATAACCAGCAGCTATCCTGAAACAATTCCTGTTTTTGTCTCCAACGGTTTTCCCCTGATGCAGCATGAAAAACAGAGGGAAAAGTTCGCTAAATCAATAACGCTTGAAACAGCGCTTATGCTAAAGCAGCTTGACTATGAAACATTCTCTAAACTGCTTCGGGAAGCCATAGAGCAGGACGACAGCTCTGTTGATGTAACCCTTGCAAACACGGAAAGAGCTGTGAGCGGTGAGGGCCTCAGCGTGGTGGGGCTGCTGCCGTGCCCTGTAAGAATTCCCCTTCTTGAAAGATTCAACGATTTTGTAAAGAAGTATTCTTCCAGTCACGGTGTTGCTGTTAATCACCAGCTGAAAGCCGCCTCCATGGGGCTGGAGTGGGTCGAAAACAACATCAAAGGTGTAACAGATGCCTCAGATCTGCCCGATCTTTTCATCTCGGCGGGGTTTGACATGTTCTTTGACGAGAAAATGATCGGTAAGTTCAAGAGGCAGGGTGTGTTTAAGGATACAACAACGCTTAAGAAGTTCAGCACGCTGTTTGACGGGCTTGATCTTAAAGACCCTGCAGGCCACTACGCAATGATAGGTGTGGTGCCGGCTGTGTTTCTTGTGAACACAGATGAACTGGACGGAAGAGAGATCCCCCGTACCTGGGAAGACATCATGAAACCGGAGTTTGAGAACAGGGTGTCGCTTCCTGTAGGTGATTTTGACCTGTTCAACGGTATACTGCTCAACATCCACAAACACTACGGGGAGCAGGGCGTTACAAAACTGGGCCGCAGTCTGCTGCAGTCTATGCATCCTTCCCAGATGGTGAAGAGTGACAGGTTGAAAACACAGAGACCTATTGTTACGATCATGCCATATTTCTTCACGAAGGTTGTGAAGGAAGGAGGCCCCATGGTTGCTGTGTGGCCTGAAGACGGAGCCATAATAAGCCCTATCTTCATGCTGGCAAAAAAGCAGAAGATAGAAACACTTCAGCCGGTGGTTGACTTCTTCGCGTCGGTTGAGGTTGGAAAGATTCTGTCACACAGCGGGTTGTTTCCAAGTGTGCATCCGGATCTTGATAACCATATATCACCGGATAACAAATTCATGTGGCTGGGTTGGGACTACATCTACAGCAACGACATAAGCGCTCTTATTGTGAAGTGCGAGGCACTGTTCAACGAAGCGACGGGAAAATCATGAACCTTGTAACAGTTTCCGGGCCGCCTTCATCAGGCAAAACTTCAGTGATTCTGAAAACCATCGATTCACTGAAGAAGAGAGGCCTGAAGGTGGCGGTGGCAAAGTTTGACTGCCTGTACACAGACGATGATGTACTGTACGAAAAGGCAGGTATTCCCGTTAAGAAAGGTCTTTCAGGTGCCTTGTGCCCGGACCACTACTTTGTAAGCAACGTTGAAGAGATCACAAACTGGGCACTTAAGAACCGTTTTGATATTCTTATAAGCGAGTCCGCAGGGCTTTGCAACAGGTGCTCGCCCTACATAAAGGGTATCAAGGCTGTGTGCGTTATAGACAACCTCAGCGGTATAAACACCCCAAAGAAAATTGGGCCAATGCTGAAGACAGCAGACATCGTTGTTATTACAAAGGGAGACATTGTTTCCCAGGCCGAACGGGAGGTGTTCGCTTCAAGGGTGAACACAGTTAATCCGTCTGCTATGATAATGCACATCAACGGCCTAACCGGGCAGGGAAGCTTTGAATTGAGTACACTTCTTTACAGTGAAGAAAACCATATAGATTCTCTCAAGGGGATGGAGCTGCGTTTTCCCATGCCGGCTGCACTGTGCTCTTACTGTCTTGGGGAAACAAGAATCGGCGAGAGCTACCAGATGGGGAATGTGCGCAAGATGAAAGTGGAAGACTGAGATGATGGACACAGGAAACAGAACCATATCCTCTCTTGTTGCCGAGTATCCATTTCTGACATCTTTTTTCAAAGACAACGGTCTTGATGTAACAGGCAGCGAAAACCTCACCCTTGTTCAGTACTTTGCCGCATTTGACCGTGAAGAGATGGAAGACAGGGCACTGGACGCAGAAAACATGATCGTTCAGACAGGGGAGTTCATCAGACAGATGAATGCTTTTCTGGGCAAAGAAGACGACGTGGTTAAAACTGTTACCATTCTTCCAGGCCGGGATAAGTCCGGCAATGCTGAAGAGTTTCAGGAACTGGTTATTGAACAGGGTGAAATCATCAGTATTGTTGGCCCCACAGGTTCCGGTAAAAGCAGGCTGCTTGGAGACATTGAGTGGGTTGCACAGAATGATACTCCCACAGGCAGATCCATACTGATAAACGGCAGCGTTCCTGATAAAAAATGGAGGTTTTCTTCGGCAGACAAACTGGTGGCTCAGCTCAGTCAGAATATGAATTTCGTCATGGACCTCTCGGTGTATGAGTTTGTAGAGCTTCATGCCGAGAGCCGCATGGTAGAGAACAGAGAAGAAGTTATCAACCGGATAATTGAACAGGCCAACGGTCTTGCCGGTGAAACATTTTCACCTGAAACACCTATTACAAGCCTCAGCGGAGGGCAGAGCCGTGCACTGATGATTGCAGACACTGCCATACTCAGCAAGTCTCCCATAATTCTGATAGACGAAATTGAAAACGCGGGTATCGACAGAAAGAAAGCTCTGAACCTGCTGCTTACAGAGGACAAGATCGTTCTTATGGCAACACACGACCCTGTGCTGGCTCTTATGGGTGACAGAAGAATTGTTATAAAGAACGGCGGTATTCACAAGGTAATTGAAACCACAGAGGAGGAGAGAACGATTCTTTCCACCCTCGAGGAAATGGACAGAACCCTGCTGGCATACAGAACAAAACTCAGACAGGGTGAGATAATTACAAAAATACACACAGACTGGAAGGAGAACAGCCATGCATGACGGATGTGCAGGTAGTTTCGAAAGCGACAGACAGGTTGCCGACAAGGTTCGGCAGATGGGGTTCAGCAGTCAGCCCATGCCAATGCCCATGGACATCAAGTGTGTTCAGTGCGACAAAACATTCGAGATGGTAACATTTGAAGACAAGTGCCCGGAATGTGATATGGTATACGCTGTGGTGCCGTGTCATGCTTTTGACCCGGCCAATGTAAAACCGGCTGGAATTAACTACTGAGGAGTGGCTATGAAGTTCAGTGTTGATCAGGATATGTGTGTTGGGTGCGGCGCCTGCGAAGGCACCTGCCCTGATGTTTTCGGCCTTGTTGACGACAAGTCCCAGGTAAAAACCGATCCGGTACCATCCGAGTTTGAAGGTTGTGCTCTTGAAGCCGAAGAAGGCTGCCCTGTTCAGGCAATCTCACACGAGTAGTGCTTTATGGGAACTGACAGAAACGGGAAAATGGTTCCTGCTCTTCAATTGGATGAGCTGGATGTACTGAATTCTGCCAGAAACCATCTTGAGAAAAACGGTTTCGCCTCTGAAACAGTGCTTTTCAAGGAACTGAAGTCTTCCGGCAGGAAGAACTGGATGGATCCCGGTAACGGTGATTACATTCTGTTCGTTGAAGAGAAGGCTTTTCAGGAAGTAATGGAATCTCTGGTAGCATTTTTTGGTATTTCAGGGTAACAGCTGGATGAGATCACTCTACATCTCCGACCTCGACGGAACGCTGCTCGGGGCAGACGGCAGCCTGTCCGATGAGAGCAAAAATATATTACTCAGACTATTGAGTAATGGCATGGAGTTCACAGTCGCCAGTGCCAGAAGTGTCTCATCAATTCAGAATGTTCTTGCAGGTATTGATCTTACGCTTCCGGTTATCGAGTTCAACGGGGCAATGGTCTCCGATTTCCACACCGGGGAACACCTTTTCATCAACAGCATAAACAGTTCCGTGGTTGAAGATGTACTCTCACTTGTTGAAGATTCCGGAAACTCCGCGTTTGTGTCAGCCTTTACAGGCAGTGAAGACCGTCTGTACTACAGTTCAGTAACCGGTGAGGGGATGCAGTGGTACCTGAACAACCCCAGGTTCAACCGCGACAGAAGACTTAGGCAGCTCAGTGATATACGAGAATCCCTTGATAACCAGGTTATCTGCGTAAATGTAACAGGCAGGATTGAAAACGTTGAAGGCCTTGAAGCGGAACTTCGCAAACAGTTCTCTGATTCTCTTGTAATTCACTGCCTGCAGGATCACTACTCACCAGGGTTCTACTGGCTTACAG
>CAZRXU010000002.1:0-66252 GCA_964604135.1 uncultured bacterium
ATTCCTTGCTACGAGCAATACAAGGGATTTTCAGCACAGTGACTTGATATTCAAGGGTTTTCAACTGATTACACCTGCTGAATTTGTGAAAGAATGGAGGAGAAACAATGGCTAATGCAAGCGTAATGACAGTGCGCATTCCCGCTGATCTCAAGCGTCGAATTGAAGTTGTCGCAGAGGAACAGGGAGTTTCTCTTAACCAGCTGGCAATGTACATGTTTACAAGAGAAATTACATCCCTGGAAGCGGGAAGTAAAATCTCAAAATACTGGGACGGCTATAGGAAATCAGAGATTCTGCATGACTTTGATGATGTTGTGAGCAAAGTGAAGAGCAGAAAGGTTCCGGAGTGGGACAGGATGAAAGAAGATATCTGATCTCTGACTGTTTCCCGCTATTGATAAGCAGGCAAAGCATCTGCAGTTGTGTCCGGATTTGACCTCAATTGTTACGGCACTTGACGACCCTTCAGGCTTTCCACTGTTGAAACAGTTGAAGAAGTGCAATAATCACAGTTCGGGGTACGGAACAAACACCAATGAGTGTGTCTGACAATAAGCGCTGCCAGTGTACTATTCTCGGGCAAGCTCCTAGCCGCAGGGGGAAAAATGGCTTTGGAACAGGGAAGAGATTTCGTTCTGGCTGATAACATTACCTATGTTGGCCCAGCCGGTATGGGAAAGGGCTGTATTGTTGGAACCCTTGAAAGAATTCTGCTTGTACCCATTGAAGTTACCAGGGTAAAAGGCTACATAAGGTATCAGTCCGAGACAACGACACTTACACTCAAGGGAAAAGACCCGGCGGAGATGATCAGAAACTTTGCCTCAGAGGATGGGGTGAAATCATCAGACCTTGAGGGGCTTATGACCGAAATCGTTTCCCAGGTGGAGGGAGCTGTTCTGCATGAGCTTTCAGCAATAAGAAGGCTGAAGGTAAAGAACAGTTTTTTCAGCAGGGGTATCTATTTGAACAAGAATGACAGCAATGTAGGCTGGATAGGTTATCCCCTGAAAAAACAGGATGCAGTTGCTTTTGAGGAATTCTACAGAGGTCATCCGGCAGCTCAGCAGTAGCAGCTAACAGGCATCGGCGGCACGCAGGGTACGAAATAGATAACCGGGTTCAGGATACAGGAAACGGTTTTATTTCTTCGAGAAGCAGAACGCGATTTGTTGTCGCCAACCGGCAATTCACGGTAAGCCATGCAGATAGAGATGTGAATATCTGGTGAGTAGTAATAACTCTCCACAACATGGATCTGCTTCGACATGTGGAAAGTGGTTGCGTATTATCAAAGGCGTGGGGGTAAAGTCAATGAATGTCACTTCATCATTTAGAATTTGCGAATCAAGGTTTATTCCTGCTCTGCAAGGCACTTTAACCAGATCAATACATACTGGAAACGGTGCTGAATTTATTCACCTTATGTGCCCAGAGGAGTTGGAGAACTCCTTCGCAGTGTGCTTCAGAACACCATGCAGCAATGATCAGGGAATACCGCATATGATCGAGCATATGGTACTGCAGGGTTCTGAGAAGTATCCCGTAAAAGACTTGTACCTTGAGTTGGAAAAAAGAAGCATGGCCACATTCGCATACGGCAATACTGGAAGCGATAGAACGGTTTATCTATGTAGTTGCATTAATAAGAATCAATACATGAAATTGGTCTCTGTGTACATGGATATAGTTTTTCACCCATTAATGGGGAAGAATATTTTTCATCAGGAGGCATATCGGCTGGACATCGATGGCTCAGATTCTGAAGGAGATCTTGTTCACAATGGAGTAGTGTACAATGAGGTGAAAGGAATTGCCAGTGATCAATTCAGGTATGTAATAGGGAAATGCCAAAACGGGCTATACCCTGATTCGTCATCAGGCAGGAGTTTTGCGGGAGACTACAGATCAGTTCCGGATATTTCATATGAAATACTGATGGAGTACTACAGAGATCACTACCACCCATCGAACTGCTGTTTGTTTTCAATAACAGGAGTTCCATTCAACGAGATGGCGGAATTGCTGGAAGCGGAGCTTACCGGCTTTGATTCGTATAAGCCTCCTGTTGAGTTACAAGAGCAAACTCCATTTGATGCACCTTTAGAGGTGTGTGCAGCCATGCCGGGAAGAGATGATGGAAAGTGTATAGCCTTAAGCACGTGGGTTATGCCTTCCGGTGGAGACATTGTGTATACTCTTGCCTGGTCAATTCTTGGTGATATTCTCTGCGGGCATGATAACTCTCCGATAAAGAGCAGACTTGTTTGTTCTGTTCCTGATACCTCTCTTTTCAGTAACTTCACCCGACGGTTCAAACAGAACGACTTGAGCATTGGTTTGTTCGGTGTTGATAAAGCTGAAGGCAAAAAGGTTTTTCAGCGAATTCAAAAAGAGCTCAAGGACTTGATTGAT
Source organism: uncultured bacterium (assembly GCA_964604135.1). GTDB lineage: Bacteria > Fermentibacterota > Fermentibacteria > Fermentibacterales > JCC-6 > Sabulitectum. The sequence goes on from CAZRXU010000002.1 coordinate 2,419, forward strand.
ACGGGAATAAATCCCGAGCTGGTAAATGGTGCTGTTAAACAGCAGGAGTTGAAACAAAGAAAAAAGGGGGATTACTGGTCAGAGAGTACCCTCTGGAAAGTCTGTGAAGCCTGGGCTTACGGTGAAGATGTGATGCTGTTGATGGACAGTCACGCCCTCTTCGAGTCTTTGAAGCACAAGCTTTTTGAGAACCCAAAACTGTTCGAGGACATGATCAGCAGAGATTTGCTGAACAATCCCCACATGCTGAATGGTGTTTTCTGCCCTGATGAAGAGCATTTCAGATGCATAGATGAGGAGATCAGGATGGACCTTCACAACCTGAAGAAATCCATGTCTGAGGACGAGATCACAGAATTAATCACTGGCTCAGAGAACCTGAAGAAATATTTGGATAAGCCGGTAAACAAAGCAGACTTGTTAAAACTGCCTATACCGGCCATTGCGGGGATAGATGAATTCTTGCCGCCTCCTTTGTTCTACAATGAGGAAAAGGTAGAGAATAAGCTGATTCTTACAACGGCGGTAAACACTTATGGTGTTTGCTGTGTTGACCTTTGTTTCGATGTGTCGGATCTTCCATTCGAGCTGATTTCGCACCTCGCCTTCTTTGAAAAGTATTTGACTAAAACAGGAGCAGATGATCTTGATTATCAGGAGATGCTGGCATATGAGCTCAGTTGCTCAAGTGGAATTGCCGCTTCAACAATTGCAGTACCTTCAACTATTGCTTCTGCAGGAGAATACAGAATTGTCTTTAGAATAAGTGGATACTGTTTACCCGAAGACCTTTCTTCAATGCTGTCCGCCATGGGAAAAAGAGCCTTTCAACCGGAATTGAGCAATCCGGATCGTATACTCACTGCTGCCAGGGAGATCGAGAACGAAAAAAGAGGTAGTGTAATTTACCGGGGCAATGAGCAGTCAATACTTATGGCGAAAGCGGGTCTATCCACTGTAGGCTATGTTGACAACTTACTCCATGGCCTCCCATCTCTTCAGAACACTGCTCTGATCAACAAGAACACAGTTGATACAACGATTGAAGCTCTTTCATCAATTCATTATTACATCTCAGAAGTGTCTCCCCGGATTCTCATCTGGTCTGGAGCCGAGGCAGAGCGTTCAATAGCAACAGAGTGGTTTACAGGTCTTCCAGGGTCTCGTGCAGACTTTAAGAAGAGCACTCCGCCAGCTCTTCCCGCTGTGCCGGTTGTAACGGGAGTTGAAACCCATAGTATATCTACTTCTATCGGCATGGCAGTGAAGGGTATTCCTCAAAGCCATCCACTTGCTGCTTCCGGGATAGTTGCCATGGAGATGGTTGACGAGTTTCTGATTAATGAAATCATGCTGAAGGGTGGGGCATACACCGGTGGGGTTTACATGGAAGACGGCGCAATCCTGCTTTACTCCTATAGAGATCCCTCTCCTGCAAGGAGCCTGTCCATTTTCCAGCAAATAAAATCGAGCTGTAAGAATTTGTTGCATTCAAAAAGTGATAATTTTGATGACTATATTCTCTCGGCATTGAAGAAGATGAACCCTGTCCTGCGTCCGGCTACAGCTAACCAGGATGCTTTACGAAAGTTCCTGAAAGGCGGGAACAGAGTCTTTAAGAAATCGTGGAGCAAGGCATTACTTAGTGTTACTGAAGATTCTGTCGGCGAGTTTTGTATTTGCCTTGAACAGCTAGATGACACACCTTATGTTTGCGTGATAAGCAACAGGAGTACTCTGGGTGCAATGAATATTGATGACAGAATTTGTGTGTAGATCTCTCTGTTTTAATGCATACTGGCCCTGCTCCAATTCATAGCAAATATGCCTACAGCGGGTTTACGGGCATCAGCGGCACGCAGGGTACCTTCTTTCATTCTTGTTTTTACCCATCCCGCCGCCTTTTTCCATGATTCCTGTGAAGGTTCTGTGAGGTACGGTGATTCATCGCCTGTGAACGGGCAGGGGGCAGCCCTGTGGTGTGTGTTTAAGAGACAGGGTGTTGTTCCCATCAAGTGAATAGGCATTCTCTGCTGTTCACCGCTATGTTTTCAAGCCTTCAGAAGTGGTAGCCGTCTGGGTCAAACCTGCCGGATGCAATCTTGTGTGCTTCCAGTTGTGTCTGTGCATTAAAGCGCTGAACGGTTTGATGTTTTCGTTCGGTATTGCACATATTTGCAGGTACAGTATTTTTTGCTGCAGTGGTTATACAGTTAGAGGGCAGGCTGAAGGTTCTGTTTGTTCAGCGAGGCGGCCAGCCGCGCTGAGGGTTGTAACAGGGAGGAAAAATGAAGAAGGTAATTACGATTCTGATTCTGGCTGCAGTGGCGGCTTTCGCCAGTGCTCCAAGGCTTACCGTTCTTGGAGACGATGCCAGGCTGCTTGTGAACGATTATCTTGAGATATGGGCATTTCCGGGAGTTATCGGTGACTATGAGTTTGTTACAGGCAACAGCGAAACCTCCAACCACAGTGACGGATGGTTTGGTATTGTGGACGGGTTTGGCGGTAATACCTACGGAGTAACAATTAACCACAACGGTTACAGCCACGAAGTTCTGTTCAGCCCTGGTGGCTGGGGAGCAATCGTTTCCATGGATTTCAATAAGTTCCCGAATGATTCAACCACGCAGAAAGATATCAGGCTTGGAATGGCATGGGGAACCGCTGTATCATTCCTTTCAGATTACTCTGATCTTGCCTTCAGCGCAGGATTCGACAATACATCTATTGATTTCAATAACGACAACTGGAGCAGCCGAGATATCAGTTTTGGTGCTTCTCTTCGAGGCCACGGCAGTGATTTCTTCAATCTGTTCCCGATTATAGGCGCAGATGTGAACATGCACAGTGTTGATACCTATGTTGACTCGACCTTCTCCGTTACCGATATCACTTTCAATGCAGGCGGAGGCCGCAACAGAAAAGTTGCGGACAAAACCAACCTCATTCTCGGTGTGTTTTCTGGTATTCAGTTTACAAGCTACAGCGGAGACTACGCCGAGGGGGGAACTCCCGACTCTGAGATGTGGATTGAAATTCCAAGGATTACCGGTGGAGTAGAGCAGGAAATCGGCAAATGGGTTGTATTCAGAGCCGGTGCTGTAAGCACAACAAACTACTACACAAGAGGTGATTTCAATCAGCTCACCAGCGCTTTCGACACCAACTTCGGTATCGGGCTGCACTGTGATAACTTCATTATCGATGCCACAATTACTGAAGGCTTCCTTCACAGCGGTCCCTACATGATTGGCGGGAATGCAAACGGCTTCATGGGAAGCCTTGCAGCTACCTACAATTTTTGATTGTTCTTTCTGCGAAACGGGCATCTGGAAACAGGTGCCCGTTTTAGGTTCCCGATGGTTCCTGTTTACCGGAAGCGGGCTTGTTTCTGTATGCTTTGTTCTGTTGTTAACTGTTTTGTACAGGAGGAACAATGAGGATGGCGGTTACTGGTAGAATGTCCCGATTTTATTTCTTTCCAGGGATAAGGTAAAAGCTGCTGATATTCTTGTGGTGCTGGTTATGGCTGTATTGATTGCCTTTGCAGCATGCGGTTCCAGTGAGGGTGGTACTGTACAGACAGCTCTGGAGATAGTGGAGACGCAGACAATTCAGGAGGGGGATCTTCAAGACCCGAACCACGGCAATTTGTACTACGATTGCTACCGGTTCGATGCGATGAGGTTCGACACAGTGTGTATAGAGGTTGAAACTGTTCCATTCTCTCCGCTTTTGAAACTGATGGAAGTCTCTACAGATGCTGTTCTTGCAGAATGGGATTCCCAGTATTCTGAGGGTAACGCACTGACCTACACCATCGCGTCAGACGGAACCTATGAAACCCGGGTTTACTCGATGGACGGGGGTACAGGAAGGTACACCGTTACAGTAACGGTAGGGTTCGTCAGAGGTTTTCCCCTGATTCATCATGCATTGGAGAGTTGTCTATAAGACGCTGTAGCACAGAGATCAGTTCTTTGAAAATGTAGGGTTTGTGAAGGAATCCGGCAGGTGGTCTGTCGGTAAAACCCCTGATGACCTCCTGCTTGTTGTAGCCGCTACACATTATAACCTGAACATCTTTCTTGATGCGACACAGTTCCCTGAAGGTTTGCTTTCCATCGAGATGGGGCATGATGTAATCCAGTATTACGAGTGTAATTGTGCCTGAAGACTTCCTGTATATTCTAACTGCTTCTGCCCCGTCAGATGCCGTAACAACATGAAATCCCAGATGTTCAAGCATCTGTTTGCCAACAGATAGAATTGCTTCCTCATCATCGACCAGCAGGATTGTGCCGGAGCCTGTCCATGAATTCCGTTTTTCCCGCTTCTCTTTTCTGTACAGCTTCTGCTCAAGATCGTTTACAGGAAACAGCACTTTGATTGAAGTGCCGGTGCCCGGCTCGCTGTATACTTTTATTGCGCCTTTGTGCCCTCTGATTATTCCAAGAACAGCAGATAACCCAAGTCCCCGCCCGGTGAACTTGGTGGAGTAAAACGGGTCGAACAGTTTTTTCAGAGTTTCCCTGTCCATACCGCAACCAGTATCGGAGACTTCCAGAAAAACATACAGTCCTGAATCAAGGGCTTCGCTTATGTAAGTGCTTGCAAGGTAGCTGTCGTCGCAGTACATAGCTCCTGTTGTGATTGAAATAGTTCCAGGGGAATTGTCTACCGCATCGGATGCGTTTGTTACCAGGTTCATTATCACCTGTTTGATCTGTGTGGCATCAGCCTCAATCAGAGGAAGGTCGGGGGCGTATTGGTATTTTACTTCAGTGTTCTTGGAAATGGAGACATCAAGTATTCGGGTCATTTCATCTACAGCATCATTCAGGTTAACCGCTTCAATCAGAAACTTGCCTTTCCCCGAATAAGCCAGCATCTGTTTTGCCAGATTAGCGGCTCCCCTTGCAGCAGTTTCCACTGCTTTGATGTTGTTGTAAACCGGGTTCTCGGGAGAGAGATCCATCAGTGCAATGTTGGTGTTGCCGAGAATGGCCATAAGTATGTTGTTGAAATCATGGGCAATCCCGCCTGCTAGAACTCCCAGGCTTTCCAGCTTCTGAGCATGCTGCATCTGCATTTCCAGATCACGCCTCTCCTGTGCCGCTTTTCTGTACACGGTAATGTCTTGTCCGGAAGAGAGCAGACCGGTTACTTTGCCTTCGGAATCTGTGATAAAGGCATTGTGCCACGCAATAAGCCTTTCGGATCCATCCCCTGCAAGAATTGGGTTTTCAAAGTATTCAACCAGCTCCAGGTTGCCGTTTATAAGCTGAAGGAAGACCTTCTTTACCTGATCTCTGATCGATTCGGGAAGGAAGTTGCTGAACCAGTTTTTCCCTACAATATGCTGTTCATCGCTTCCCAGAATGTCACAGGCTTTTTTGTTTACAAGGGTTACTTTGCCCTCTGTGTCAAGTGCCACAAACACGGCATTGGCAATACTGAGGTAGCTGTCCGCCCGTTTTCTTGACTGGCGCAGAAGGGTTTCGGTTTCCCTCTGACGACTGATGTCCATCACGGAAATTGCCTGAACGACATACTGCTTTTTGTACATCATTGATCTGGCATGTACAATAATCGGGAATCTTGAACCGTCTTTGCGCAGGCCCACAGCTTCATAGGGCTCTGAAACCTCGTTCTGCAGGTTCTGCCTGACCATATCCCAGCTCTCGGGTGCGATTACTTCATAACCCGATTTACCAGTAAAACTCTCTGGGCTTTCCCACCCGAACATTTTAGCGGCCATCTCGTTGGCTTCCAGGCATATTCCGTTTCTGGCGAAGAAGATGGCTTCCATTGATGTGTCTGCCAGGTAGCGGAACTTCTCTTCACTTTCGCGAAGATCGCGGACAAGAAGCATGGTGCTTAGCGAATCGGAAATACGGTGGCTTATCTCTCTGAACAGATCCTTTTCTTCTGTGGTCCACTCTCTGAAGTGCGAGCACTGATGCAGCCCGAAGATCCAGGGTTTGCCTGTTTTTGGATGAAGGGGAACCAGAATCTGGGATAGAATGGAGAACTGCCTGTTTATGTCTTCCGGGAGAATACCGTCTCTTGAATCGATGGTGACAACATCGTTCATCTCCAGCATCTTCCTGCAGTTATTCTTCATTTCAACAGTCATGGGGTGTTTTTTCCCGGTGACTTTGGCGCCTGGGTATTCGGGCCGGACTATTTCCACAGGAATACTCCACTGCTCGGCTTCCGGGTCACACGGAAACAGAAGCCACGCCCTGTCAGCCTGAAAAAGGTCAAGAACAACCTGCAGAACATCGGACATCATCTGATCTGCAGTTGCCGATTTCCTTAGCACCTCATCGATGTGATTGAGGTTTTTCAGAAACTTTACGTGCAGGGCATTTGCTTCCCGATTCAGCTTCCAGTTTTCGATGTTTATACCGTAGGCTGAAACGAACAGTGGTTTGCCGTTATTATCGTTTATTACCTTTATATTCATCTGTACAGTGAACTCTGTTCCGTCCCTGCGTTTGTGTATTATCTCGTAGCCGCCGCATTCTCCATTTTCTTCAACAGCTCTGATAACATCTGCTATTTTCATTGAGTGTTTGTTTGCGTGGAAGACCGAGAATTTTTCGGATTTGAGTTCTTCAGGGGTATAGCCGTGAATCTTGGCGAAGTACTTGTTTGTGTAAACTATTCTGCCGTCCATATCGAAGATTGCACAGCCGTGGCTGGCTGTATCAACAATGTCTTTGAAGCGGGAGTAATCTGCCAGAAGAGCAGACTGATCTTCGAGTTGTTTCCGGAGTTTTACTATTTCCAGTTGTTCCTGCGACTTTGTGTTTTCTTTCATGAAAACCTCCATGCAAAGAAAATAGCGGGCAGCACCGGGCGGAAAGTGAATGGCGCCAAGAGCGTACCTGATTGAAAAAGTACATACTGGCAAAATTGAAAGATGTCAACAACTGAGGAAAAACACGGCACCCTTTCGGAAGGATGCCGTGCGATTTAAGGTATTTTTTGTGTTACTGCTTTCCTTTCGCATTGGCCAGAACATCAGCTACAATTGGAAGAAGAAGCATGATAAGCCAGCCGAACAGGAACTCTTGGCTGCGGAGACCGAAACTTCCATAGGGGACTTTCCGGGCAGCAATTTCTGTAAACAGCATCCAGATTATTCCCATTGGAATAAGCCATCTGATACAGATGTTCCACCACTGCCCAAGCCGGAAGCTTGAGTTTTCGGTGATGTACTGCCTCTGCTTTTCAGCACCGATCACCCAGCCGACCATAATGGTTTCCACCAGAACAACTATTGTGAGCCCGAAGCTGTTCATGAAGTGGTCGGCAATATCGAGAATGTAGAGACCTGCGCCGGTAAGCATGGGAAGGCCGAAAAGGAACCCCAGGCCACCTACAATGAGGTTGGCTTTTTTGTGGGAGAGTTTCCATTTGTCTTTAACTGAAGCAGTAGCTGCCTCCAGAAGGCTGAAAGCAGAGTCAACAGCAAGGGTGAGAAGCATCAGAAAAAACAGTACACCAAAGACTCGTGCCCCTGGAAGGTTGCTGATAATATGGGGGTATGCCACGAAAGCCAGGCCAGGGCCGGACTGGACAACCTCGGTTATTTGAACACCCATTTTTGTAGCCTGATACCCCAGCGCAGAGAAAACTGCAAGACCTCCAAAGAAAGCAGTAAGGGCATCTGCTATTCCAATTACCATGGCAAAACCGGCTATGTTGGTTTTCTTAGGTAAAAAGCTGCCGTAGGCAATCATTATGGCAAACCCCACGCTGAGGCTGAAAAATACCTGTGATATTGCGGCAAGCCAGATGTCTGCACTGAGCAGTTTGCTCCACACAGGTGTGAGGTAGTATGAGATACCGGCGCCGGCGCCGGGAAGCGTAACTCCCCTGATTATGAACAGTATAAGAAGACCCCATGGGATGAATACAGTGTAGAACACAACTTTGCTTACTGTTTTTGTGCCTTTCCACACGGAAGCCACAATCCATACCCATGTTATTACAAACCCGATGAGCAGGGGCCACCTGAATGTTCCCATGTCCCACGGTTCGCTTGTTAGACCCAGGAAGTCGTTGTAGAAGAAGTCTCCCGGTGACGACATGAAAGTATCTGCGTTGCCCAGGCTGGACATGGCGTAGAGGCTGCCCTCCCAGGCGACCAGGAATGTGCCGCTGCTCTGTACAGTGTACTGATTGCCGTCTACAGGGTCGGTAAATGCGTCTCCAACAAGCCGGTCGGGAACAGGCGTGAGAACTGCCATGTTGTCGAGATCTGTGGACTCCACAGCGTATTCAACATCTGCGTACTGCCCTATGTCGTGTTGCCAGCCAAGGGTGGCTGCCTCCCAGGTGTAGTTAACGCTCCACGACATGATAATGGCGTAGTAGGTAACAATCACAAAACCAACGCCGACTGCGAACCAGCCGAACCACTGCATCTTTGGGCGGAGCTTTGCAAATGCGCCGGGTGCCGCCTGTTTCGTCATGTGCCCTATACTGAATTCAAGCATAAGCAGGGGAATACCAGCTATGAAAAGGCAGACAAAATAGGCCACGAGAAATGCCCCGCCGCCGTTCTCATAAGTTATGTAGGGAAATCGCCAGATGTTGCCGAGACCTATGGCTGAACCGATGGCAGCCAGGACAAAGGCGGTTTTGCTGTTCCAGACTTCGCGAGTTGCCAATTTACCCTCCTCGTTGATGGTGTGTTTCCATCAATTAGATTGAACTTGAACTCTTCAGTCAAGGGGTTGCTTGTCCTGCTTCGACTTGAAAATCAGGTACAGCCCTCTTGACTCTTATAGTATCACCGTAGTACTATGTTAGTATGGCAAAAGAAGATAAGAGAGTTGATTGACGATCTGAAGAAGGCCGGGTTAATAAATCGTGGTGGCAAAGGCAGTCACCGAAACTTCTCTCACCCGGAGGGGATGAAGATAACGCTGAGCGGTAACCTTTCGCACGATGCGAAAAAATACCAGGAGCGCGATGTTGAAAAAACAATTCGCGAGGTGACAGAATGAAAGCCAGTGACAGATATCTTAAAATTGTAGAATGGTCGGAACAGGAACAGTGCTATGTCGGAACATGTGCCGGGCTGATGCTCGGTGGTGTTTATGGAAACGATGAGGCTGAAGTTTACCGCGAACTCTGCCAGGAGGTAGAAGAGTGGCTCGATATATACAAGCAGGATGAAGACCCTCTTCCCGCTGAGACAGCCGGGAAGGAGTACTCCGGCAGATTTGTGCTGCGCGTTGGCAAGGATCTTCACCGGGAGCTTGCAATTAACGCTTTGCGTCATAGTGAGTGCCTCAATACCCATTGCGTTAATCTGCTTCGGGAGGCACAGGTGCACTACGGAGAGAACAAACAGGGGAAAGGTGGTTTTCATGATTGACTCCTTTGAGATGCAGAGGCGGTACTACACGGCTCAACTGGAGAAGTACAGAACGAAACCCGAATTGAACAGGGCAAAGATCAAAGATTGTGAATACTACCTCGGCATGCTGGAGGAGTCCGGGTCTTCCGAAGTGTTTATAAAAAGAGTTAAGGAAACAGGCAACATGGTTTCCTCGGCAAAGGCGGAGAGCACCGACAGATACACAAACCGTCTTCTTGTTTTTGAGAAGCTTGGAGAGCAGAAGAAGGCAGAAGAAGACAGGCTTCGTCTTGCTTTGATAGAGTCAGCTGAGAACCATGTTGAACTGAGCGCAAAGCTGGAGAGGTTTGAAACTGAAACCAGGTTGAGCTTCAATGAGAACAAAGCTATAACCGCCCTGGGAACAGTTATGAGCGCGGTGTTTCAGCTTGCCACAGATGGTGCTGGTTCCGCAGACGAGAAGAGGTCTCGTACAAACGCTGACGCTGGCTGGAAATTGATGCTGGAAGCTGATCCTGAAGCTTCGTGGGAGAAGATTGTTTCGTACCCTCCATACAGAGACAGAATAGTATTTACCGATACGCAGCTTCCCGTTCTTGAGAAGATATTCAGGGAGGTGTGCCATGGATAGCACCGTAAAACAGATGCTGGACGGGTTTCTTTACTCGGTAAACAGCTATGCGTCTTCCCTGGGTGAAAACAATGAAAAACTGAACCGTGCAAAGCAGCTGATAGATTCCCTTTACGCCAAGGCCGAAGAAGGTGCCGATATCACGGCCATCACCATGGATCCTGAATTTGGAGAGGCCGGTGCCCTTGTGGGAGCTCTTGCTTCCGAACCACCTCTTCCGGCAGCAGAGCAGACATCGGGGGCAGGTGATGAAACTGTGTTAGAAGTGCCTTCGGCATCGGTTGTAGCCGCTGGCTACCACATGGCCTTTGATGCACTGGATGCGGCTGCCCGCGAGAGCCAGGGTGTTTACTACAGCAGAATATTCGAGATTGAAGAGATGGCGGAGAACGCAGTTCATTTTAACACTCTTCTTGTGGAAGACGGTGTTCTGCTTGAAATGACCAGAGGCCCGCTGATCGCCACTGCAGAGCAAACACTTAAACAGGCGGAGACTGTATTTTCTCCCACTGTTGATTTTCAGCAAAAGCAGGCAGTGATAACCTATTCAGAAGTAAATACAGTTGCTGAACTGGAATTTGAGGGAACGAAGATGGCTGAGCTCTCCAATGTAGAGCATGTGTGGGATGCCCAGTTCATAGAGGTTCTAGGTCTGCTGCCTGGATGCGCTCAGGCTGTAGAGGCATTTGGTCCCACAGATGACAACCTGGCAAAGCTCAGAAACAGTCACAGATTTATGGCAGATTTCATGGGTATTACCTGGAACGAGATTTTTGAAGATCCCCGTTATCTGCTTTTCTGGAACAATATGCTGTGGCCGTTGGTTCCTGCGGAGAAGAGGGCGAAGTACAGTGTTAGCACTGCAGAGGGATGGCGCGACCTGCTTAAAGAGAGGTTCTATGATCCCTTTGTTAAAAAGGAACCTGTGTCTCAGTCGAATGCAGACAAGGCAGTTGTAAAGTTCCGGGGGAGCGTGTATCCGATACACAGAATTCTGGTGCTGTTGAATGATCCTCCAAGGCCGGAAATTGCGGGAAGTTAGGGAACCCGTTAGCTTGTAAAGCCTTGCAACCTGGAAGCATCTGGGTTATATCATGTGGGCTGGGCTGTTCCAGTGTTAAAGTTTGGAGGTCACGATGAAAATTCTGATACCATTGCTACTGGTAATTTCCGGTATCTGCTTTGCCAGCAATGTGTACATCTTTAACTACGATCAGGAAGATCTGATCTACGATCCTGCTGTAGGAGATTCTATAGATACGGGGTACTGGGTAGAGCAGACCCTGCTGGCTCTTGGGAATACAGTTGATTCCGGTACAGCTCTTCCCTCGGATCTCAGCTCTTACGATGCGGTGTTCATGATGATGGGCATATACACCTGTTGAGGCGATGACAATTTAATCGCTCCGGCGGAGCGAGCTAAACTTATCACTTACCTGGATGCAGGCGGTTCAGTTTATTTTGAAGGTAATGATATTGGCTACGGCAACAAAACCTTCGATATATGGAGCTACACCGGGCTTACGTACGCAGGGGACGGTGTTGCCCCGGCGACCGGTAACGTGCAGACTATAACTGGCTCTCTTGTGTGTTCCGGTATGGAGTTCAATTATCCATACAAAACCGAGCCGGACGGCTATGTAGATTATTTCACAGAAAGTGGTGGCGCGTCACTTTTTAAGAGTCAGGACGGTTTTATCAGGGTGGGCTGCTACACAGGTCCTTCCAATAATTACAGAACCATCACTTCTTCGGTGTTCTTCAGCGTATTTCAGGAGGGAAGTACCACCAGACAGGAGCTGATGGCTGTCTACATGGAGTTTCTAAACGAAGAAACAGGCATGACAGAGCAGAGCGGAGGTGCTGCATCCGGCTTTTCGGTGACAGCTGTTAACCCTGCAACGGATTCCTTCAGTGTAACTCTGTTTTTACCCAGTCTGGCAATATGTAACCTGGAGTTGTTCGATGTTGCCGGCAGAAGAGTTGGAACAGTTGTTTCAGGAGTTGTGTCTTCAGGAACACACAACCTGATCGTACCCGGGGCGGAGCTGAGTTCCGGCGCATACCTGATTTCCGGAACTGTTGGAGGCGAGCGCGTTAGTCTTCGAACGGTTCTTGTTAAATAGATAAAAGCAGGAAACAGGCGCGCCGGAAGGTGCGCCTGTTTTTTTTATCTTCCCGGCCCGAAAGAGTAATCGCTGCCGTATGAGAAAGTCCATCTGGTGTTTCCGTTTTCATCCCAGCCCGGGCCCAGTCTTGCAGTTCCCCCTGGAATGTTCACACCGCAGGCCAGGCCTGCACCACGGTGAATGCTTCCATTGCGGTAGTGTTCCATTGAGTCAAAGTCATAGGTTGCGGCGGCTTCAACCTCGAGGAACATGGGACCAAGCACTTTTCTTGATGCAAACAGGCTGCCGGCAACCCTTTCTCTTGTTGGAAGGGAGTTCCAGCGGTACCCTGGAATTCCTCTGGATGCAGTAAGTCTGGATTCTTCCCAGTCGTAGTTGTTTCCCCACAGAACAGAACCCCAGGTCGAAACTCCTGAGAGAAAAGAGCCCGGAAGCTCGGATATCTTTTCAATGTCCCACTTTACAACAGTATGGGAACGGTTTTTTCGGGGACACCACCCGGCACTGAGGAAAAACCTGGTGCCTGGAGAGTTTATGGAGAGGTTTGACCTGGTGTCGGTGAGGCAGGACGCCGAAAGAAGCGGAAATGCCTGGGTTCCTGTTGTGTTTCTGGAGTACGACCGTGCCTTCCACCCTGCGGCCAGCTCCATGATTCCATACCATGAAAAAGACCTTCTGACTGTGAGGCCAGCCGAATGATCAGTCCAGATTCTTAGATGGTTCACACCCTGTCTGTCAGGTTCGTAACCTTTTATCTGGTAGATGCTTCCAAACAGGGTAAAGTATCTGTTTGTGTGCAGAGTGTTGGTTGAAGAACTCAGCTCAAGAAATGCATAATTACTGCCGCCTCCTGCGTTTACTATTGATTTTATGCCCCGGTTGAATGTGTTTCTGTGTTCCAGAGTGATACGGGCATCCAGCCCGAAATCGTTGTTGTAGGAAAGTCCCAGCCCCAGAGTACCCGGGTCATCTTCTGTTACAGTGAATGCTATGTCGCACTTGTCGGGGCTCCCTGCAGGTAGCAGAGACATTCTTATCATGCTGAACAGCCCTGAAGCGTAGAGATTCTCAGCAGCATTCATGGCGATCTGTGTGTTAAGAGTGTCTCCCCGGGACAGATGAAGCCATCTGTCTATGGCTCGCATGGAAACGGTGCTGTTACCGGAGAAAAGGATATTTCTTACAGTGAAATCTGGTGGATGCCACCCTGTGCGTTCAGGGCCGCCTCTGGGAAGATCGGGGTGCTCGGCAATCCACGTCATACCCTGGTTGTAGCCCCAGGCCACAAGAGAGTCGGTGAGCTCGAAGCTCCACACAGCAGAGTTGTGCAGATCCGGAGTGAACAGCCATGTGGGCTCTCGTCTGTAGGAGTCGTTCACCCTGGTAGACAACGCGTTGAATGTGAGGCCGAAAACTGTAAGCAATGACGGAGCATCCGGGAACTCGGTGGGGTTGGCCCTTCCTACGTTCACTGCCAGCACAGGAAGATCCGGCCATGCCTTCTCGGCAACATCAACAGGCATGTTGTCAAAAACGCCTCCGTCTACAAGCATAAGAGAGTCGTGGAGGAACGGGGGGAATATGCCGGGAATAGCCATGCTTGCCAGCTGGTACCTGTATAGCTCTCCCTGGCTGAAAACTATACGATCCCTTGTGACCAGATCTGAAGAAACCACTCTCAGAGGAATACGGAGGGAGTCGAATGAGAAGCCTTTCAGAACCTGTTCAGGCCCTGTCATTCCCGACAGAAGAAAGCCCACCCTCATATTTGAAACAGCACTTCCAGGCAATGTGGGCGTGAGACCTCTGAGATTGAGGCTGATAAGATCCTGCCTTCCTCTTATTCTGTCTGGAAGGAGGCTCATGTCGGGTACAGGTGTAGAGCTGAAAAGTGTATTCCAGTCCATACCTGAAGTAAGGCTGTCAAGTTGTTCTGCGGAGTAACCGCAGGCGTAAAGCCCGGCCATAAGCGCACCCATGCTCGTTCCCGCAATGGCTGATACTCTTACATTGTTCTCCTCAAGTGCCTTCAAAAAACCAACATGGGCAAGACCTCTTGCTCCACCCCCTGCCAGAACAAGAGCTATTCCCCGGGGGGCAGTATTTGGAGGAGATTTTGCCAGGGAAGACGATACCGCCAGGATTAACAGCACGATTACAAACAGACGAACTCTCATTCAAGCAACCTCCATAAGCGGATTGGTAAAAGCATATTTACGGTATTATCTCATATTGCTTACTGTGACGCTACTTTTATAACAACGGATTTCGCATTTCCAGTGTTGTGCAGGTGATGTATTTCATCTGGATGAACAACGGCACTGTCACCCTGAAGAAGCATGTCCAGTTCGTCTTCGCTGTGGCTGAGGGCCACTCTGCCCTTGTATACAAAGTAAACCTCAGTCTGGCTGGAACTTTTTCTTGCGGTGCGGCCACCAGGCTCAAGGGTGATTCTGCGGACTGTGAATTTGTTGCTTCCGGATGCCGGGCCGGCCAGGATGGCTTCTTTTACTCCCCGCGAGCCTTTTTCACTGATACGTGTGTTTTTTGCGCCTCTTGTCATTACAGCCATCTCTGCCTCCTTTACCCGAAGGGAAGAACAAGTTATCTTACCCAACCAGTGCCATATATAGATACGTTGAATTGCCTTGTATCATCATTGATGATATACAAGTAAAACCCAGCAGGAGGAAAGATGAAAACAGCATTTCTTATGATCGTAGTTTTTGCCTGTGTTTCCTTTGCCGTCGGGCTTACAAAGGTGGAATCTTCTGAAACAAGTATCACATTCGACCTCAGTGCAGCAGTGCCTGAATTCGGCTCTGAGACTCTTCAGGGAACAGAGTTTACCACAGTAAGCATGAACGGTGCAGAGAATCTTGAAGAAGCAGGACTTCCCAGACTTCCGGTGTACAGAGTCTGGATTGAAATTCCGGTTGGAGCAGAGGTTAACGCAACAGTGTCGGAGGCGCGTGTCGAAGCAATCAGTGGCAACGGCAACGCTGTTATTCCGGCCGTTCTTAGTGCGTCGAAGAACGAGCCAAGGGAATCCTTCACGGTTTCTTTTGATTCGGATGTTTACAGTGATGGCTCGGTTTACCCCGAAAACTGGGTAAGAGTTATTTACGCAGGAGGCATGCGCGGGCGCAACCTGGCCCTTGTGGAAGTTACACCTCTCAGGTGGAACCCTGCCCGGGGTGATTACACTCTTCTTGCAGATGCCAGAGTTACACTGGAGTTCCAGGGCGGCGATCTTGCAGCCACATACGAGCAGGCTTCCCGCCTTGCAAGTGCCGGATACGAAAGCATTCTGAGCAGTACTGTTGTTAACTACGGAACCTACGAAAGCGGAATGGACACAGGTCCTGCGCCTTACCTTATTATTGGTCACAGCAACTTTGTAGCAACAGCTATGGATGCCTTTGTAGCCCACAAGGAAGCTCTGGGATTTACAGTTACAATGGTTGATCTCTCTGTCACCGGGTCAACTGCCGCTGAAATTCGCACATACATTCAGGGTGCTATTAATACCGGAACCGAATACGTTCTTCTTGTGGGAGACACAGCGTTTCTTCCAGGCGGAACTGCAACAACCTACAGCGATGTTACCGATCTTTACTACGCCTGTCTCGATGATGGCGGATGGATTCCGGATGTATTCCTGGGCAGGTTTAGTGTAACAACTGCAGCAGAGGTAGCAACGATGGCCCAGAGGGTCATCGATTACGAGAACACCGGTGGTATTCAGACTTGGGTGCAGAATGCTCTGTTTATTGCTTCGAGCGATAACTCCAGTGTTTCCGAAGGTACACACAACTACTGTATATCCAATTACCTCGACCCCAGAGTTTACAATTCCACAAAAGTGTATCCTTCCCAGGGTGGTACTGCCGCAAACGCTGTTCCCGTTATTAACGGGGGTATCTCAATGCTTACATTCAGCGGACACGGTTCAAAAACCAGCTGGGTGGATATGAGTTTCAGCGCTGGTAATTTCAACCAGCTTAACAATGGACCCATGTTTCCGGGAGTTCTTAGCCATGCCTGCCTCACCGGTGCATACAGTACTTCAACATGCTGGGCTGAAAGATGGACAAGAACACCAAACAGAGGCGGACTTTGGTTCTGGGGTTCTGTTCCAAACACATACTGGGGTGAAGATGACTACCAGGAAAAAGGCGAGTATGCTTCGTTCATAGGCGACAATGCCTATTGGCCGAAGGGCTTCTTGAATCAGGGTCTTATGGCAGTGTATACCGCATACAGCGGTGGCGGAAGAACACATTACTACTTCGAGGGTTACACTCTTTTCGGTGATCCGAGTCTTAGAATGAAAACATGGCCCATGACAAGTATTGAGGATTTCACTTCCAGTGTGATCGACTCCCCAATTTCTGTGTCTGCCTCCAATCCTGTATACGGCAGTGCATCTGTAACACTTACAGGTACTGGCGGACCTGCTGTTGTTGAGGTTTTCGATGTAACTGGCCGTGTGGTGGACACACCGTTCAACGGAAATCTTAACGGTTCATCCATGTTTACGTGGGATACAAATTCCATGTCTGCAGGTGTGTACTTCATGCGCCTCTCGCAGGGAAGCAACACCGCAACTTCCAGAGTCAGTGTAGTTAAATAGCGGTTCATAGTATCTGACTGAATCGGGGAGCAGTTTTCTGCTCCCCGTCTTCTTTCCAAAATTCTGTAAAATGCTTATACTTCCCGCTGGTACCCCGCACTGGTGTAATTGTTTCTATCAGGAGGAGAGATGAAGTTAGTTCTTGTAACTCTGGCTGTGCTGGTGCTGTCCGCATCAGCAGCAGACTACTTCGGGCGCTGTGCCGTTGTTCATGTAGACCAGGGGTCACTGCCCACGGTTTACAGTTTTTTTGCAACGATACCAGCCTACTATTTTCAGGAGACCGGAAGTGCCTATGGGTCACTTCTGATCACGGACGGGGCTGATTCCAAGTCTGGCTACTACACCCTTGAAGACTGGGTGTCATACCTTAATGATGCAGGTGAGAGCGGCAGCGTTACCTTTGTGGGTGATGTGAACAGCTCTTTCAAGACCACTGTTCAGGGTATGGTTCCCTACACTGAGGAAATACTGTATTCCGGTACACCTGAAGAGATAGCATGTGCAATTGCCACCACCGAATGGCCGTCTACTTCGAAGGCAGTTCTTTGCGTTACCTCCGATACCGACCAGACCTATATCAACGGTGCTGCTGCAGCAGCAGGCTGGGCAGCAGGCAACAACTGCCCCCTTCTCTGGACAGACGGCTTAACAATCGGCTCTGAAACAGCTGAGGCTTTGACCTCAATGGGTGTGTCGCAGGTATTTCTGTTCGACTACCCCGGAGTCGTATCGTCATCGGTAACTGATTCTCTTGCTGCAATGTCCATTACAGTTTCAGCTTTCGACAGCGCAGCGGTTCTTCTTCCTGCGACAATTGCTCTGACAAACCGGGCTGTTGCCTGTGTGTACAAAGAGGAGATGCAGGCTCTTCCAGCCGCACTGGCTGCTGCAAGGTACGGCGGTTATGTGCTGAAGCTGCCCAACAGTTTAGACAGGCTGTGCTTCGATGCTCTTGCTGAGCTGAGGCAGTTGATTCCGGATAATTTCTACAAACTGGAGAAGCCCGTGGTTGGGGTAAAATCAAACGGGTCTGCAGCAATAGCAGCGGCCTTCTTTACATTCCTCGACGGCATCGGCGGAACCATTGACAATCAGCTTGAATACGTACTGACATTCTCGAATCAAAACGTGTTTCCTGCAACTTTTGAGAGGTCAATTACCGGAGATCCTTCAGAAGTTACCAGGGCCGGGGCCATTCCCGGCAGATTTCCGCTGGAATGGCTTGACAACATCGGAACCATCAACAGAGGTGCTCTGTACGATGCGGTAATTCATGCCAACCCCAGACCTGACCATGTTACCATCGCCATGAATGCCTACGAAGTTCAGTATTGGAATACTTATACCTTTGCCGACAACTGGTACTCCAATTTCGTGGTAAACGAGATGTTCGGCTGGCCGGAAGAGGGATGGACAGAAGCCAACAGCTACTTCCCCGGATGGCCTCCGTCACAGCCTGGTCTTGACCCCATGTGGCCGACAACAGATGATGCTCCCGACACGGGAGGATGCCCAGGACAGTATGCAACCTTCCTCGGCGAGAACTATGATACAGCGTTTCACAGCGGATCTGCAGCAGGCACAGGTACCCATCCTGCACAGCCCGATGTTGCTCTCTGCGGTTTTGTTCAGGATGTTATTGATGGCTCCACTTTTCTCTACTTCTCTTGCCACGGCGGAGGAACTGTAATTTCCGTGCGTGATACAGATAATGGAATAGCTCAGGACGATTACAGTATACAGTTCCAGAATCCTTGGTGGCCCGACAGTGACGGCAGAGTTTTCGACGGTTCCGCAGGCGGCAGCTACACAGAGAGTGATCTTGACTCTGACTTTGAGAACATGCACTCGGTGATAATTGCATACAATGCATGTGATATGGCCAATGGAGCCATGAACGAGGTCGGTCTTAACCACGGTGCCATTGGTTCACTTGGAAGCCTCTGTTCTGTATCCTTCACAGGCTCAGGCTGGTGGTGGAACATGTGGGTACATCTTGTAACCGCAGAGAACTACACACTGGGAGAGGCCGCCACCTACAGCAATGCCAGGATATCCACCATCTACACACCGCCCGGCGTTTCAACAGGAGCAGATGAATCTCAGCAGTATGTTCTGTATGGAGACCCGATGGTTGAATATGTCGCTCCCGATGCAGTTCTTCCGGCCCCGCTGCCTCGTAAAACTGCATACGGAACCCACTATCCTGATGGAATCGGCGAAGGCATTGAAGGGGGCAGCACTGTTCCTGTAGCTGTTGTCTGCTGCAACCCTGTAACCACTGCTTCAGCAGAAGTTAAAGTGAGTGGTTACGGAGATGCCGTTCTGTGCCTCTACGATGTTACTGGAAGACTGATTTCAACACCGTTCACGGGAAGCCTGAACGGTCTTCGCAGTGTGGATGTAGATTTTTCACACCTTGCTTCCGGGCTGTACTTCCTTGATCTCAGACAGGGAAACAACAGCAGCACCACTAGTTTGATGCTGGTCAAATAGTTCAGAGTTTCTGTAACGAAAAAAGCAGGCCCGGCGTGAGCCGGGCCTGCTTTTAAACACAATGAGCTAAAGCACCTGCTCGAGTTCCTTTTTTCTTTTCCGAACCTGAAGGCGCACATTACCAAGACTGGAGTTTACAGCAGCAACCACAGCGAGAATGGCATCTTCACCGATAGCGGTCATTACGATTACGCCGTTGGAGTATTCCATCATTGACTGCGTAAGACTACCGACACCAAGCTCTTTACCAACGCTTTCGGCGGAACCAAGACCTGTGGAAACCATCGCACCTATAGCATCAACATCTGCTCCGGCGCCAGCAACTGCGTCGATAACAAAACCATCACGGCCAACGCAGACCGCAGCATCTATTCCTGCCACATCCACCAGTGCAGTAAGAATTTCGTTGCTATTCATAAAAAGTCCTTCCTGTTTGAGAAACTACTAATTCTTTCTACCATAACCCACAGGGAGAGAAAAAAAAAGGCTGCCGCTCCCTGTGTGCGGTTGCCCGGTAAGCCGTTATTTAAGGGCCAGCATGGCAGATTCAATTTTTCCCTGGTCTAGAAAAACTATTGCAAACCTGAGTTTGGCAATCTCAGGGCTGTTGGGATTTTTCTTTTCCAGCTGAGCAATTCTTCTTTCGGCTGCCAGTTTAAGAGCTTCTATCTGGCTGGTAACTGTTGTTGCACTCTCAATTATGTTGATTGTGTGTTCTCGTGTAGGTGATGCAGTTTCCACTGCAGGTTTTTCGGGAACAGTTTTCTGCGAAGTGTTTAATTCACTGGTGTCATCCTTTGCTTCCGCAGAAGCTGTGCTGCCAGCCAGCTGTTTCTTCGCTGCTGTTCCTGATCTTTTCTCTTCGAGAGCCTTTTTGAATTTTTGTTCGTCTGAGTCTGCTGCGTTTTCTTCGTCTTCGATGTCAACAACAATGTAGGGAGAGGGGGATTTTTCTTCCTGATTCCTGGTGTCTTTGGAAGCTGCTGCCCCCGGTTTACTTTTCACAGGATCCATGAGATTCATGGAATTAAGCAGGCTTGTTACAGTATCCATAGATATGCCAGTTCTGGAAGGCGAGGCAAGAAGATTTGCAAGAACAGCTCTTCCTGCGGCTTTCAAAGTTCTGATGTTCTGTGTTATTCTTGTGGCTATGTAGTTGATTATATCAGGACCAGGGCCAAACCCGGTGTTCTTGAACATCCTTTCGAGAACAGACATGCGTCCGGCAATGTCCATGGGTTTGAGCTCAACCGAAATACCGGAGGAGATTCTGGAAAAGAAAGTAGCATCGAAATCCTGCATGTTTTCCACTTCAGAGTTGGAACACAGAACAATTGCACTCTTACCGTGAGGCATTCTGTTGAAGACAGAGCAGAGGAAATGCTGAAATTCAATATCTCCGTGCACAAATTGAAGATCATCGAGCAGAAGAAAATTGTGGCTGGTTATCCATGACAGAAGCGGACTTTCTTTGTTGGTTCTCACGCAGTATTTGTACCCCATCTTAAGATCGTTGAGGTTCAGAAAAAGTGTTTTTTGTCTGGAAGCCGATGCAATGGCAGAGAGCAGGTGAGTTTTGCCCTGCCCGGTTCCCGCGTGGAACAGAATAGGAGATATACTTTTCCATATTCTGGGAATAAGGGCAACTGTGCGGGCGAGTTCCACTGCATAGGAGTTCTCATCGGTTACCACGTAGTTCTCGAATGTTCTGCCGTCCCGGGGGACGAAAGCAAGAAGATCTGTGAAGCGATCGCTGTTGTCAGGGTGATCACCAGGGAACGCTGGAATTGCCTCTACGCCTCCCTGATACTTCGCAAACAGGCAAATTTCCCGAGCTGTGGGTTCAGAGATGTAACCTGAATCAGCACACATCTGCATAAACTCAACAAAATGAAGACGATTTCCGTTGTCAATGGAGTTTGGCTTGTCGGTCATTTAATACTCCAACCCGCTGGACTGAAGAGTTCTGGTAAATTTACCGAGTTCGATGGAAAGAACCCCCAGTCTTATACCGTGAGGAACAAAAATTACAGCAGTATGCGTTTCGTTCAGGGCTGAAAGAGCCAGGGTGTATTCAGCGTCTTCAATAAAGGTTTTGCCAACAGATCTCTCAGGATAGTCTCGAATAAAACTTTTTACTGCTTTAAGAATGGGTTTAATTTTATCAATAAAATCTGCATCAGCTTCAGCTTCGGCCACGATCTGACCTTCTGAATTAACAATGTATGCAATCTGAATAGATGACGAAATATTCATAACCGACTCGGGAATGCGAATGGGATTCGGCAGAGCAGCTTCTGCAGCCTTCACCGCCGCTGCCTGCAGTGCCGCCGCTTCAGCCAGTTTTTGAGCCCGCTCTCTCTCGGCCTGTTCCTCTTCGAGCTTCTTCTTTTCATCTCTTTCTTTCAGTGCCCACATGAGATTGTTCTGCAGATCCTGTTTGATGGATACTTCCTCTGAAGTGGCACTGGAGTCAAATGTAAAATCTCCCTCGGTCCAGTCGATTACCTCAACCAGAACATCCTTGCCGATTATCTCTCCCAGTTTTGCGTGGATCAGCTTACCCTTGTTGTAGAAAAACTCAGCGGTACTTTCTGCCCGCTCCAGAATCAGTTTTCCGCTGAGATGATTGGTGCCAGGCAGTTGAAGCAGCGCAACAACGCCAAACTCACTAAGGTTGCCATTGAAGGCCATAAACTATGCGGCTCCTTTCATATATCAGCGCTACTGAATCAGCTGGAAGTTTTTTATAACTTCCTTGCTGATCAGCTGGAGTGTTTTCATTACCCCGGAACCCTTTGTAGCTACAGATTCCGTTACAAGAACACTTTCAGGAAGCTCCAGAATCTTCTCGATCTTTCCCAGTGGTATTACATCCTGGAAATCTCTCTTGTTGTATTGCAGTACAATGGGGAAGGTATTTGTGTCTACCCCGAAACTGCCGAGATTTGCAAGCATCCTTCTGTACATTTCTATGTTTTCATTAAGCTTTTCTGTTTTGGAATCTGCCACAAAAACCACACCGTCGGCACCCTCCAGAATAATACGTCTGCTGGCCTCGTAGTATATCTGCCCTGGTATGGTGTATAGGTGAATTTTCAGAGAAAACCCCTGAATCGAACCTAGTGATACAGGAAAGAAGTCGAAGAAAAGCGTTCTTTCCTCTTCTGTGTCAAGTATTACCATCTCACCCTTGTACCTGTCAAAAATCTTCTTGTGAATAAACAGAAGATTTGTTGTTTTTCCGCTCATACCGGGACCGAAATAAACAATTTTAAAAACCAGTTGTTTGTTATTCAGGTCGAGGTGAGGCATCTTCTTCCTCTCCTATTACAAAGATACGATCGATCAGGTTTAGAGCGTACTCTTTGAAATCGGGTATGGAAATGTCTTGCATCGCGTCTTTCTGGTCTTCTCTGTCTTTGTTGATAAGCCGGACAAGCAGAGGGCTGCTCTTTTTTGCAGCAAGCCTTACCCTGCCTATTCTTGAATAATCTTCAAAAACGATAACCATCATAGACTTGTCGCCAATAAGGGAGATGTGAATGTGTCGCTTCTCTCCCTGCTGGAGAAGAATAGAAAACTGCTCTTCGCCTACGATGTTAGCCACTTCCTTGGTTGCCGAAAACATTCCGGCGACAAGAGCAGCCAGGGCAGTTGAGTTTAACTTTGCTCCACCGCCTGCCTGCCCCAGGCAGATACCGTGTCTGCTTATGAGTAGAGCAGTAAGTGCCTCAGTTTTCTCGACAAGATCGCCAAGGACTTCATTGATAGACAACCCGTATCTTTCATCAACTGCTGATTCAGTCATGGGCCCCCCTTGTGCTGAAAAACATACATTCAATTATTCAGACAAGATGCCACCGTGTCCAGTGCTGCAGTTTAAAGCAGGTAATCAAATGCCAGTCATTTCTCAAAGGAATACTCCCTGTACAGTTTTGTTGAACACAGTTGTTTGCAATAATTCACATCTTCTTCCCCCGGCTGCACGACAGGCACAAACGGTTTATCCCTGTATACCAACAAGCTGGAGGTGAATAAGAGAAGCTCTTTCCCCTTCAGGTGTTATCTCTTTAATTCTTGTTTTTACGCCGAGATTCTTTTCGCACAGAGCAACGGCAAGCCCCGCAAACGGGCATGCAAATGGAGGGATACCCTCTTCTTTCAGCCCCTGGGTTAGTTCCCAGAAAGAACACCCGCTTACATGCAGCTTGAGAGATTCGCCATCACGCTCAAACGAGATGTCATCGCAGAAACCAAGTTCCTTTGTGAGTTTTCCCAGGTTCTCTTCAAGAACACTGATGTCGCTGGAGTCAAGGCCGTTGATCCCAAGAGCTCCAAGTCCGGCCAGCATATCCGGTCCCGCCTGTCTCATAACTGCAGCGGCACCGCCGCCAACTGCCCGGTGAAGCGCTTTTGTGAATGCGTAAAGTAGAGCGTTTGTTCCCAGCCGATCGATCTTTTTCGGGGCCATAAATTACCCTTCCTTTGTTGGAGAACTATGAATAACTTCATCAGCTGCACACAAATTGCAAATCTGCAGTGCGTCCCTTCGTTTTCCTAAGCGCGCTAATCTTGTCAGAATTGCGCAAGCAGTCAAGTACAGAGTTTGTGAGAAATGTAACTAATGAAAGAGTCCGCATTTATAATTGGAGATCAGGTGTGTATGTATTTTCTACCGCCCTGAAAACACAGTTTGCCGTGCCGGTTTTCGGGTTCACCATTGCCGTGTAGGAGGAACTGTTTCTTATAATAGTGCTGACCAGGTCTGATTCCCTGTGGAATGATACATCTGTACTGCTTGTATCAATTCTGTGTATGTATTGGCGTTTTCTCTTGAAAGGAGATCAAAGTGTTTAAGAAGATGATTCCGGTAGTGTTTGCAGTGATACTGGGGGCTTCGGGGTGTTCCCTTCTTGGCGGTGGCCTTGGAGCAGGAGATACGGCAGATGGTAATCTGGACAGTGGAGTAAGTATAGATGAACTGCTGCCGAATGCCGGTGAGGTTTTGCTTGCAGCAGGTATTGCAGTGGAAGATGACTGGCCTGCACTGGAATTCTCGCTGAAGTCCGGTGATGGTGTATCGCTGTTTGTTGAAGCAGAAGATATTGACCCTGTAATGGTTGTTGTAGATGCAGAAGGCGGAATAGTTTCCGTGGGAGACGACTGGGACGAAGAGCTGGATGCATACATTTCCATGGATGAAGTTCCTGACGGAGCCAGAGTCATCGTGTTTGATAACACAGGGGATGACGGAGAGTTTGTTCTTGAATTGGATGAATCAGACGATTATGTCTGGAAGCTTGAGACGGGAATGGAAATCGAATCAAGCGTTATTGAAGACAAAGAGAATGATTATTGGGAAGACCTTCTTGAAGATATTGACGAAATCAGCGGTATAGACTGGGGGACATGCAGGGTTCTGCCCTTTGAAGTCAGAGGTGAAAAGTGGTTCAGAATTGCTGTTGACTCCGACATGGATTGCGTGATGACTGTTCTGAAGGTTGTTGACGGCGAGCTGGAGTACCAGGATTACGATGACGATACCAGCGATATGAATCCTGTTTTTTCCGGCATGCTTGAAAGTGGAGACTACATTGCAGTTGTAGACACCTACAGTAATTTAGAGGGTGCTGAATTTACAATCAGTGTGGAAGAGCTTGATCCAGAGGATATGGTTGCTGATGTGGTTTCTGCCGACCGGATAGATGAATGGTTCACCGGAGAATTTCATGAGAATGCCTTGGCCATGAATTACTGGCCTGAAGTCGATGATTACTTCGGTATCTTTCCTGAGGATAATATTCTGGTGTTTGAATTTGAGATAGAGGAAGAGGGCGAGTACCTGTTACAGGCTTCCTGTATTGATGACACGAAGATGGCTATTCTGGACAGCGAGGGTGTTCTGGTAGACTATAACGATGATGGCTCTGAAGGTATTGATCCGGAGCTTTCTATACGGCTTACACCGGGTTTCTACAGTGCGTTGATTGCTCCGTATGGTGATAGCTCCAGAGAGTCTGTAGACTTCAGATACAGCCTGTCGGCTCCCATGGTACGCGAGAGTGGAACAGTTCCCATGGAAGAAACTTTCCAGATGCACTCCAATGTGTATATGTCCATGATGTTCGAGCCTGGAAATACCTACGAGATTTTTGCCGAAAGCGATATTGACCTGACTCTTAGAGTTGTAGACAGAACAGGTGAAGAGTATTTCAGCGATGATGACGGAGGAGATTTCAACCCCTACCTGGAGATCGAATGCACCAGAGCCAACGCCGGGCAGTGGGAAATTGATCTCGAGTCCTACTCCGGTGGTGAAGCGAGTGGAGAAGTTTATTTTGTAGTAAGACCGGTTGGGCAGATCACAGAAGATGAATTTTCTGCGCCGGTGAAATAGACAATTAGACAGCACTTTGCTAGCCCGGGGCAACGGTCTCCGGGCTACACTGTTATCACTGCTCCCTGGCGAAGGAAAACAAGTTTTGCAACAGTTTTTGCACCGGTAATTCCCTCCAGGGTGTTTCTGTACAGTTGCAGCTTGCTTCGGTAATCCTGTGTTTTTGTATATGGGTCAGCTCTGTCTGTTTTGTAGTCGATAACCTCGAGAATACCGTTTCTTCTAACAAGCAGGTCTATGTAGTACTGTTTACCGTTTACAAGAAGCGGGTACTCTTTTCCCAGCACTTCCGCGCCGTTTGTGTCGAAGACTGAAAAGAATTTCAGCGCCAGAGCAGAGGCCTCTTCAGGAAACTCAAGAGTGTGGGAGATCTGTTCCCTGTTGTTTTCCATCCACACGCCGGGTTCATCAAAATCGATCAGCTCCAGTAGACGGTGAACTTCGGTTCCAAGACGCATCTGTTTTTGTCTTTCAACCTGCACTTCAGGTATTGAACCCGGGTACAGGTACACGAAATCATCGGGTTTTTCAGCAGGAGCTGGAATATCTGGCCTGTCTTTTGCCGTACTGCTTTCATTCGGCGGTGATACAGCTATTTCCCTGTATAAGCTTTCAGACCCGGCAAGGGCATTGGACAGAATTTCTGCCGGAGAGTTGGTTGAAGGCTTCTCTGGAAGGAAAATATCAAGCCTGTCCCTGGGTCTTGTTACTGCAACATACAGAAGGCGGCGGTACTCTGCGCGGCTTCTTGCCTGTTCTCTGCTTTTAAGATGGTAGTACAGTCCGGTTGCCGCGCCTGCTGTTCTTACTGCCGCAGAGAGATCGCGGTCATTCACCAGAACACCTGGGAATCGGTTGCTGAAAGAGCTTCCCGGGTTGGTAAGGATCACATGTTTCCACGCAAGACCTTTTGCGCTGTGTATGGTTGTAAGGGTTACAGCTCCAGTGCCGCCCTCTGGAGGAGCCGAAGGCTCGTCAGTACTTACAGGGGCCATTCCGAGGAGGGTTTCGAGTACAAGGGAGTAATCGGGTACAGTGCGGGCTGTTTCAAGGATGAACCTAAGATTTCCAAGCCTGCGCGTTACCTGGTAACCGCTGTTTCTCACAGCTGGCAGAAGGCTGGTGTTTCTGAAAAGCGTTTCCATGAAGGGGCCAGGTGGAAGACAGCGGGCAACCTCTCTGAGCTTGTTAAGAAGAGCTGCGGCATTCTGTATTGACTTGGGTTCAGTGTTGTTCCGCCACAGAGATATATCCCTGTCGCTGATACCGAAATAGATTGACCTGAATGTTTCGGTAAGGGCGTAGCTATCCGAAGGGCAAAGAACTGCTTTTAGAAGGCTTGCTGTGTCTTTAACTTCTTCTCTTTTGTGAAAATCTCTTCCCACTTCCACCTGATATGGGATACTTCGTCTGTCAAGTTCCTGTACCAGCGCATCAAGATGAGTTTTAGTTCTGAACACAACTGCAGTATTGCCGGGATTCCCGATGATATCTGCAATGGCCCCTGCTTCGGTTTCCGCAATCTCTTTAGCTGTGTTTCCTGAAAGCCGGTGAACTGTAACACCGGCACCAATACCAGCTTCGTGTCTGGGTTTTATAGGACTGTAGCTGTATGAGAAGGGCTCCTCCTCTGGAGAAATCTGATGGAAAAGAGTATTGCCGAATGAGTTGACGAAATCAATGATGCCTGTTTCACTTCGGAAGTTAACCTGAATGGTTTCTGAAAGGGCATTGCTGTTTTTAAGTTCTTCAAGGGTGTCTTTGTAGGTTTCAATGTCGGCATCGCGCCAGCCGAATATAGACTGCTTCGGGTCACCCACAACGGTGAGCTTTGTTTTCAAACCTGTTTTTCCCAGCAGTTCTGTAAACAGTTTAATCTGAACCAGGCTGGTGTCTTGAAACTCGTCTATAAAGATGTGGCTGAACTTGCTGTTCAATTCAGTTCGCAGTTCCGGCGAGGCTTTTACGGCGGCCCACGCTTTGTACAGCAGATCGTTGAATGAAAGCCTTGTGGGATTACTGTCCCACAGGTTGCGCATGCTGTTCGCAAAGGGAATTACTAGGTTGTTCAGTGCCGGAAGAACAGGCAGCATGGCAGAGTATTCCTGTATCAGTTTCAGATCGCGGTTGTTGTACTCTTTCAGCTTGCTTTTTACTTCAGAGAGTGTCTGTTTCCCGCCCCAGTTTGAGGCAGACCCTCCCTGAAGGTTAACCTTTACTGCACTATCGCGACCAAGGGAATCAAGGGAAGACTGAATGTTTTTCAGAAGTTTGTCTGTTTCATCTGCGCACAGGGGAATAAGTGATTCCAACTGCACTTTCCATCCTGTTATCAAATCGGTCAGCTGCTTCTTTGTGTTACCCAGTGGAGCCGAACTGGTAAACCATCTGTGCTTTTCAATCTGTCCTGCTAATTCAAGCAGATTTTTGCTGCCTGGGCTCCGAAGCGATTCCGAAGAGGCCCGAAGTGCAGATGGAGCGGACTGTGCAAGAAACAGATCCCAGTGTATCTCGAGCTCTGATCTGCTGAAGTGAGCAGCCTCCATGGAAAACTCCGGAACTCCGTTGCAAAGGTGAAAGTATTCACGCAGAATTCTTGAGGCGAAACCATGAATTGTTGTTATCCAGGCCTGATCCATGTTTCGTCTGTGCCCGGGTGCCAGCTTTTCCCTTATTCTCTGACGGAGTTCGCTTGCAGCAGCTTCGGTGAATGTTACCACAGCCAGCTTGTCAAGAGATATTCCGCCTTCCACAAGCTCTTTAACCCGGTCTGTTAGAAGGGTGGTTTTACCGGTGCCTGCACTTGCCTCAACAACAACGCTTCTGGTTTTTTCCGTTCTTATAGTTTCCCGTGTTGCTTTGTCTGATATCATCGGCTGTCACCCCATCCAGTTTCAACAGGTGTCTGGTGAAAATCTCCTGCATGGATGGCCTCAATTATCTCAACCACCTTCGTTTCAAACTCTGGTTGAATTGCTTCAAGTTCAGATTCGGTAAGCGATCTGAACTCAATACTGCCGTTACTCATCAGATGTATGTACGAAGCCCCCCACAGAGGTGTGTAGCCGTTCTGAAGCGCGAGATTCCGGTAGAAAGGAAGCTGAAACAGCCCTTTTTTAACGATGGTTACAGCTTTTGAGTTCCTGAGTAATTTTGGCTTTCCCGTTTTGATGTCGGCAAGTATGTACCGGTTCTCGCTGTTATTAAATATTAGATCAATTCTTCCACCGGCTGGATAACCGGCAACTGTTCCACCAAGGCTTTTCTCTGTATCTACAAGAGTCCACTTCTTTTCATCCAGAATTGCGATCAGACTGGCAATTCCCTGTGCCAGATGCTGCATCCATATCTGTGCCAGTGTTTCTGAACCAAGCAGAGCTGTGAGGTTGCTGCTGCGGCAGATAGATTCTACAACCTGTTTCACGGGTTCTCTGTTTTTCAGAACAGTTTCAACACAGCTGTGTACGATGTTGCCCCTGCTGAGCGGTTCAGGTTCTGAACACACGGGGAATTCCACGGCTTCACGAACTTTCCATACTTTCTCTTTGAGAAACGAAAAGGGGTTTCTGATGTAGTTTTCAAGAAGAGTAGCAGAAAGCCTGCGCGGATTGTAAATCCCCGGGCCTATCATTCCGCAGTGTATTGAGTTCGGTGACGGATTCTCTGGATTGTACCTCAGCCTTTCCAACTGGGCTTCCGCAGAAGAATACAGGAAAGGCGGGTTAGGCGGAATATCAAGTATTTTCAGAGGCGAGTTGGAAACCACTTGCTCTTTCACAGGGGAATATTCGCCGGTTAGTGGAACAAGAAAAGGCGACAGGGCCAGGGGCCTGCCTGAAGCGTCGGTGTTCCGGCAGACTGCTGCAAGATTTTCTTCAGCGGCTTCAAAAATCTGCCTCATCAGGAATGCGTCATCTGTTTCCCGCAGGTCTGGTGAAGGAAGCTGAAGCTGCTTTCGAACTTCCGCAGGCAGCCTTGGATCACTTACAGATTTTCTTGGGAAAACACCTTCTTCCATGCCTGTGAGTACAATGGCTTTTTTCAGAATGCCCCTTGCCTGTTCCGGAGAAATCACAGCAACACCGCCCGGTGTGGTTTCCACGAGATTTACTGATGTATCAAGAGCAGCCTTTACCATCTCTTTGAAAACATCAAAAGCTACAGCAAAGTTTGTTTTAAAGGCTCCCGGTTGCAGCAGTGAATCGGTAATAAACGAAGGAAGGGAGTTCTCACAGAGTTTTGAAAGAAGTGTAATCAGCTGTGCCCTGTAGTCTTCAGGATAGGTCTCTTCAGGAAGATTCCGGAAATACTCTGCCACAAGTTCCGCAAACGGATAGCCCGTTTGCAGCAGTGAATCAAGCCCGAACCTGGCTCCTGCCTTGCCTGCGTGCGCTGCGTACTCTGTGGCGTCAGGTGTGTTCTGTATGGTCACTACGCCTGTGAGAAGCAGCTTTTCAATGTCTTTGTGATGGAAGTTGTTACCGGGTAGCTTCAACAGTCGCTCAATAAAACAGCCTGCAGGCAGAGAACAGGCCTTTGCCTGTACAGCTGAGGCACATGGTACACCGGCTGTGTGCAACCCGGATATGATCTGTACGGCATCTTCTCCTGTTGAAATCACCGCAATTTCGCTGGTACCGTATTCTCCAAGAAGCTTCTGCACCTTGTTGGTAACAGTTTTGACCAGACCCATGCCAGAACTGCACCGCAGCAGCTGCATGGATGTGTTTCCACTGAGAGCCTTCCCGGTTAACAGGTTTTCTGCCAGTTGCGCCAGCGGAGAAAGCGGTGTATTCCCGTCTACGCGGTGAATTTCCTCTGGATTCAGTTCCATAAGAAACTTTGTGGTTCTGGCAGATGTTTCCTTCCAGTGGTGGGAGGGGTGAACAGGTGAAAACCACATGATATCGGCCTTTTGCGAGAGCTGTTTCAGATAGTTTCTCTGCCTGGGGTTAAGGTCGTAGAATCCATAGAACATATAGGTATCAAATCTGGTGGTATTCACCGGCCCTTCAGAGTAGATGCGGTCTGGTGAACCTGGGTGCAGGCTTTCTCTCAGTTTGACGTAGGCTACAAATCTTTCAGCAGTTTTAAGTACTTCGCTGTGGAGCCCTTTTGTGGAGAGGGCAACAACATTGAAGATTTCCGGGGAAACGCCCATCTCGATGAGTTTCTCAAAGAAAGATACGGCTGTTCCTGCACTTTCAGACCTGTACCCTGTTCTGCACGCCATGGCTGTAAGATGCCAGCGCGGAACAGGTCTGCCTGCAATGGAAACAGCAAGTGCATCTGCTAGAGCGGGAAAGCCAGGCAGAAACCTGGTTCCGGCAACTTCACCTTTGATCATTTCCATGAGCCGCGCGGCCACCGGCTGCCCGGAGGTAATTACTGCAGTAGTGCCTCTGTTCCGCAGAGCGGCGTACTGTGACAACCAACTGTTCTCAAGGGCACGCCAGTGCCCTTGAAAAACAGATTTAAGTGCCATTCAGTCGATTCTTTCAGGGGAAGCGGGAACAGGCATCAAAGGAATCACAGGCAGACATCTATTTTCTGCTGGTTTCTTCAAGCATTTTCCAGAGGCGTTTCCTGTCGCGCGGCATTCTGTAAGTTGAGCTTCCCACTATGAGCCTGATCTTGTCAAGAGAAACTCTTTCAAACAGATCGCTCTTTGGCCGGTCTCCGTAAGCTTCTTCCGTACAGGCTTTTTCAGAGCCGACAACTACGATAGGAGTAATGCCAGCTTCAAGAGCTTTTTCTACAATGGAAGCTGAGCCAATCTTGTTCACAAAGAAAGTCTGAGTTACACTGTCTGCCCCCAGAACAGGTACAGCGCCACCTTTGATGGCAGTGGAAACTCTGGAATCGGCAATGAGTTTAACTGTGAAACCGTTGTTTTTGAACGCTTTCGCACTTTCCCGCCCGTCGGTTCCGGGTTTGGACTGTGTCTGGTAGATGAGTTCAATGCGGTTCTTTCTGTGCTCCAGTGCCCGTAAAACAGTTCCGCTGTTGGAATGGCACAAAATAATGTTCTTTGAGTTGGCAAGACCTTTGAAAAGCTGAATGCCAGCTGCAGAAGAGTCTGCCCTCACCTGTTTTTGCAGCTCTTTGGCAATCTCCCTCTGCTTGAACAGCGGAACGCCCTGCAGACGGTCGGCAAGGTAGTTAAGAGAAATCATGTCTCCGGCTTTTTTGCGAACGACATCTGACAGATCATCACCCTTGAGATATCCAAGAACTATATGGTTAAGAACTTTTATGTATATTCCCGAAGCACCTGATGTTGGATCGTCGGTTAGTTCGTCGATCAAATCACTCATAAGAAACGAGACTCCTTTCTCCAATTATGGCTCCTAATACGACAAGAAATGCCGGTCGTCAACTGCTTGTAACGAGGAACCGGCTGAAGATGGAAAAGTCAGCAGCAAAAACTGCGTCACTGAAGCGGCTCGAAGCAGTTCTTCTTCTAGAGCTGGGCCAGAAAGCTGCAGCGGTTGCCGTGGCGACTTCACTGGCAGATGAGAATTCAGAGGGAAGCAGTGAACGGGCTTTCTTGGCAGATATTCTTGCCCGGGCGTTTATGTGGCGGGAAGCAGAGCGGGAATTTGCCAACGCTCACCGTTTGTGCCTGAACTCAGGAAAAGAGGAGAAGGCATTTTCTCTTGCGGCAGGTCCCCTGTTTCTGCTTGCCGAGGCAAGAAAAGACTATCGTCGTTGTGTTGAGATTGCTCCGGTGGGGGTTTTAAGGCACAGAGCGCACAGGCTTGCAGGCGACAGAACGCAGCTGGTTTCCACATCGAAAGAATCTCCCTGGAGGGAAGTTGCTCTTCTGGAGAAGGTACAGCAAGGCGGAAACCCAGCTGTTCTTCCGGAGCTGCTTGCCCGGTGGAGCTGTGGAGAGGCGGAGTGGAGGTGGAGAATTCTGTATGAGGGTGCTGTTCTGGCCATAGAGG
The DNA here is from genome assembly GCA_964604135.1 of uncultured bacterium. Taxonomy (GTDB): domain Bacteria; phylum Fermentibacterota; class Fermentibacteria; order Fermentibacterales; family JCC-6; genus Sabulitectum. The sequence continues at coordinate 35,049 of CAZRXU010000002.1, forward strand.
CTGGCGCAGGTGTAAAACCGTGGAAAGGGTACCTGAAACAGACTGGAACAAAGGTTCTTGATCCCCGCTATTTCAGAGAAAGAGGGCACCTGAAGAGGCTGCTCGGTCGGGGTTTTGTTAGCAGATAGATATGGTGTTATCTTACCGTAAGTTTTCTCTGCCGGAAGAAAGGATGAATTGTTTGAAGAAAGCTTTGATAACCGGAATAACCGGTCAGGACGGTTCTTACCTTACAGAACTGCTTCTTGACAAGGGGTATACAGTTCACGGAATTGTACGCCGGTCAAGCAGTTTTAACCGGGGCAGAATTGAACACCTGACTCAGAACAGGGATATCTACGAAGAAACACTGTTTCTTCACTACGGTGATCTGTCTGACTCCAGCGCCCTGAACAGAATCGTAGAGAAAACACAGCCTGATGAAGTGTATAACCTTGCTGCTCAGAGCCATGTGGGTATTTCGTTCAAGGTTCCGGAGTACACCTGCGATGTTGACGCAATCGGCGTTGTCAGGCTTCTGGATGCACTTCGGGAAACAGGAATGGCAGGCAGCTCAAGATTCTACCAGGCTTCTACCAGTGAACTTTTTGGTTCAAGCCCTCCTCCTCAGAACCTGGAAACTTCTTTCAGACCAAGAAGCCCTTATGCTGCTGCAAAGCTGTGTGCCCACTGGATGGTTGTGAACTACAGAGACGGGTACGGTATGCATGCTTCAAGCGGTATTCTTTTCAATCACGAATCACCAAGACGCGGAGAGAACTTTGTAACAAAAAAAATAGTAAGAGAAGCTGCAAGAATAAAGAAGGGCCTCAGCCGCAAATTGAGCCTTGGAAATCTGGATGCTATGCGTGACTGGGGTCACGCAAAAGATTACGTCAGAGCCATGTACCTCATGCTTCAGCAACCGAAGGCAGACGACTATGTGATTGCAACTGGCGTAATGCACTCTGTAAAAGAATTTCTTGAGGAAACCTTCGCTTATCTTCAGCTTGACTGGCACGATTTTGTAGTAACTGATCCCCGTTACATGCGCCCAACCGAGGTCGATGCACTCTGCGGAGATTCTTCGAAGGCGGAAAGAGTACTGGGGTGGAAACCTGAAATTAACTTCGCTTCCCTTGTAAGGGAAATGGTTGATGCCGAGCTGGCTCGGCTGAACTGATACCGGAGGAAAACCATATGTCAACAGTAAGACCGTTCAGGGGCCTTAGACCCGGAAAAGAGTTTGCGGAACAGATTGCTTCGCCACCCTACGATGTGCTTGATTCACAGGAGGCAAGAGATCTGGTTAAAAACAACCCGTTGAGTTTCCTGAGAGTAGTTAAGCCTGAAGTAGACCTTTCGCCTGAGGTTGATCTCTACAGCGATCAGGTTTACCAGCAGGGGGCGAGGAACCTCCGCCGGCTCATGGAAGACGGTTTGATGGTGCAGGACAGTGAACCCTGTTTCTACTTTTACCGTCAGGTAATGGGTGATCACTCTCAGACTGGTCTTGTGGCTTCAGTTTCCGCAGAAGACTACGATAACGATGTGATAAAGAAGCACGAATTCACAAGGAAAGAGAAGGAAGAAGACCGCATCCGCCACATTGAAACCCAGAATGCACAGTGTGGCCCGGTGTTTCTTACATACCCCGATCTTGCAGAACTTGACGATATCCAACAGTCTGTTTGTCAGAAGGAACCCACCTACGATTTTACCGCAGATGACGGTATCAGGCATACTTTCTGGGTTGTTTCCAACTTGGAAGTTACGAACAGAATCCAGAAGATATTTTCGACAGAAGCTCCCTTCCTCTACGTTGCTGATGGGCACCACAGAAGCGCGTCCGGAGCAATCATTGCGAACAAAAGGAAGCAGGCGAACCCTGGGCACACAGGTCTTGAGGAGTACAATTACTTCCTTGCTGTGATATTCCCCAAAAGCCAGATGAAGATACTAGCTTACAACCGTGTAGTTCAAGACTTAAATTTCCGTACACCCGGGCAGCTTGTGCAGCAGATTTCGAAGAAGTTCGCAGTAGAGAAGACTGGCCTCAAGCAGCCGTCGGGGAACCAGCAGTTCAGCATGTATCTGGATGGAGACTGGTACACAATTAAACCGCTTAACGGTAGTTTTCCGGCGGAAGACCCGGTAAAGAGCCTGGACGCAAGTATTCTTCAGGAGAATCTTCTCGATCCTGTTTTTGGTGTGGAGAATCCCAGAACAGCTGCACATATTAAATTTGTCGGCGGTATCAGGGGAACATCCGAACTTGAGAAACTTGTTGATTCCGGAAAATATTCGGTTGCCTTCTCAATGTATCCCACATCGGTGGATCAGCTTATTGCAGTGGCAGACAGCGGGAACGTAATGCCTCCGAAATCAACATGGTTTGAGCCAAAGCTTCGCAGCGGGCTGGTGGTTCATGTTTTATAAATTGAGCACAACAGGGCTTGCTGTTCTGGTAATTCTGGGAGCTGGATGCGGAAACCACCCTGCTTCCGACTCCGTAAAGGCTTTTACAATTGCTCTGGCCGACTCTTCATGGTCTGATGCGTGGCAGCTTCTAACACCTGATACCCGTGCTGTATGGGATTCCACAGCTGTAGTTTTCCACCAGTTCGGATACAGGGAGAGTTCCGAATTCCTTGCATCACTCAGTGTTCCGGTAACGCAGGAAGAGTTTGCAGCAATGGATGGTGAAATGCTTTTCACCAGAATGGTACAGACTTCAGGTGAGGTTTCTGACTTGTCCAGTTCTGTTCGGGGTGTTGAGCTTACTGATTCAACTACGGCCCTTGTTCGTATTGCCACTTCCCAGGGCGAGCAGATTATTCCGGTAAAGCTTGTGGGTGATCGCTGGTTGCTTGATCTCACAACGCTTACACCGCCGCCTGAACTTGAAGCGAACGATGAATAGAATGGGAGTTTCAGGCGTTTGATAAAGCAACTGAAGAGGGAGCTGAAAGATTCGGAGTACAGAAGGTACCAGCTGAAGAGTATTGTGTTCTTCGGTGTAGGTGTGGTTGTTCTTGCAATGATCGCCGGATATTTCTTCAGACAGAGCCCGGCCCGGCCTCCCACAGGGCTGGCTGGTATTGCCTGTGATTTCCCCAGCGGGAGGTGGTTCAACACCGCAGAACCTCTCAGTCTGTATGACCAGCTTCGAGGGCATGTTGTGGTTGTTCTTTTCAACGATTTCAACACCCTGTCTGACCTGGAAGATCTTTCCAGGTTCAGTGAGCTGAACCGTCTGTTCGTCGATCAGTCTATGTTTGGAATTGTTGTATTGACCAGCGGAGAAACAGCAACCGCAGATTCTCTTGTAAATCAGTGGCAGATTGACTGCCCTGTGCTGGCTGACCCGGACAGTGTGGCAATGCAGACTTTCGGCATAAGAGCTCTTCCGGCGGTTCTTGTTATTGACTCACGAGCAAGGGTTGCCGCGCGTTACTATGAAGACTGGCAGAGGATACCCATTGAAGCCGTAATACAGGATCTTCTGGATCAGGGAGTTGCCACACATTCACTGGCAGCTGTGAAATTTGTACCCGGCACTACGGATCTGCAGTGATAACCAACGGAAAGAGGATGCAATGATACAACCCCATGGAGGAGAACTGGTCAACAGAACCATAACTGAAGACCAGCTTTCCGGTAATGCCATGGTTTTAAATTTGAATGAACGGGAGAAAAACGACCTCGAGATGATAGGCTGCGGAGCTATGAGCCCTCTTGAGGGTTTTATGGTAAGCGCAGACTACAACTCTGTGGTAGACAGCATGCGCCTTGCCAGCGGTACTGTGTGGAGTCTCCCGGTTGTTTTTTCAAAGAAAGCAGATGATCCTGAAGTTTCCGTGGGTGATGAGGTTGTTTTTAACTACAACGGTGTTCTTCGGGGAACCATGAAGGTTGAAGAGATATTTCAGGCTGACCTTATGCACGAAGCCCGCAAGACACTTCTTACCGACGACGAAAACCACCCGGGGGTTCAGTATCTTAACAGCATCAGCGGCACATACATTGGCGGGCAGATAAGTGCCATTGATATGCGTGACCACGAGCCTTTCAGAGAACACAGGCTAATTCCGGAAGAGACCAGAGCACTTTTTCAGGAAAAGGGCTGGAAGAGTATCGTTGCCTTTCAAACAAGAAATCCTATCCACCGTGCTCACGAGTACCTGCAGAAAGTTTCTCTGGAAATGGTGGACGGCCTGCTTGTTCATCCTCTGGTAGGGGCCACAAAGGCCGATGATATTCCGGCTGACGTAAGAATGAAATGTTACGAAACCATTCTTGAAAAGTACTACCCCGCAGACAGAACAGCTCTAAGTGTTTTCCCGGCTGCCATGCGCTATGCCGGTCCCAGGGAGGCGATCTTCCACGCGCTTATAAGGAAGAATTACGGCTGCACCCATTTTATAGTGGGCAGAGATCACGCAGGTGTGGGAGACTACTACGGCACCTACGATGCACAGACAATATTTGAGTCTTTCGAGCCGGAAGAGATAGACATAATTCCTTTGAAGTTTGAGCACGCTTTTTACTGCAATACCTGTGGCGGTATGGCCACGGCAAGAACATGCCCCCATACAGGAGCTGACAGAGTGTTTCTCTCCGGCAAGAAAGTAAGAGCCATGCTCAACGATGGAATACTTCCTCCGCCTGAATTCACCCGTCCTGAGATTGCTCAGATTCTTATGGAAGCGGTATCGAAGTAAAAGTATCCCCTGTGTCTTTTAAAGACGCAGGGGATACTTACTGCCAGAAAGGTTGTTTGTTCAGTATAACTGAAGGATTAGGCTGGAAGCCTACATCCAGTTACCCATTTTGTACGCACACAGCCTGGAAGCAGTGACAGTCGGGCCCGCACACGGCCTGGAAGCAATGACAGTCGGGCCCGCACACTGCTTGATGACAATGACAGGAATCAACCATACCCGTTTTTACAATATTACTCATGGGCTCATTTACAAATTTCATTCCCACTTCCTTTCTGTTTTCCGGCAGTTAATGATATATAAGAACCAGTGATTGATTTTATGTACTCGCTATCTGACTTATAGAGGCACTTAGGTTCCCGATTCATTACAGCATTCCTTGGGCACCCCCCTCCACAACTAGGCAAATATGAACACTCATAGCACGGACTTCCCGGCAAGTAAGGATCCCACCCTGCCCATTTCGAAAAGGTGACAATATCTTCCTCCGCCGAATCATCAAAAATAGTACTGCTACTCTCATTGTCATCCAGATGCTCCCAGCATCTAACGAGTTTGCCGTTTGGAAGCACAACACCGGGTTTTAAAGAGCTTGCTCCGCAGCCTCCCACGAATGAGTAAATATTTCTGAGGGTAACCTGTTCAACTGGCAGAGTTTCAGCAATTTTTTTCTGGGTATTTGAATAGAACTCGGTATCTCCCTGACAGGACAAATCAACCGGGGCGAGATGAACATCTGTAAGAGGCAGGGGTGCAATCATTTCCTTAAGCTTGTTGATCTCGTCCAGTTTAGGATCCTTGACATTCATTCTTACATGAATCTGAACAATACCGGCACATGCTTTTATATTCTGTATAATTCTGTCGTATGTGCCACTTCCATTTGCCAGGGGTCTGTTGGAGTCATGAATCTCTTTCGAGCCATCAATGGTTACCTGTATGTGGCTGATACCGCACTCTTTCAGCTTCTGCAAACGCTCCGGAGAAAGGAGATACCCGTTGGTGATCATACCTGCATCGAAGGTGGCGCCACTACTCTCTACCGCTTTCTTGCATCGTTTTGCAATATCAATGCATTTATCATATTCGAGAAGAGGTTCTCCCCCGTATAGTGTAAGGGAAAACTGTTTTCCTTCGAATTCTTCTGCCTTCTTAACAACCTGCTCTAGAACTTCATCTGTTATCGAATCACCTCCTTCAAGGATCGAATGCTCAAAACAGTAGGTACACCGAAAGTTACATTTTCTGGTCATCACTAAAGTATAGTTACTCATTAATGTAGGCATAATAAACTTCGATGAATTATAACTGATTCGTAAAAGGTTTCTTTCATCAAGTTCATCCTGAATAATATATCCACCATGTTTTAAAGCACTCACTAACTCATTTCCCATTGTTGCGAGAGAGTCATCTATGCTGTCATTACCAGCGAACAACTCCTTGAGAGAGTTAACATTTTCCTTTTCGAGAACCGCCATTGCTCCAGTGAATCCATTGTATGCTATTGTATTACCTTCGTGCTCTACAATCCAGTTGTAACGTGACAGTTTCACTGAATCCCCCTTAATAATATGAAGCCATAATACACCTGCAGCATTGTCTGGTCAATTCGCCTGGAATTGAGCAATGCTAACCACTCTTGGCCAGAAAAAGCATTATTAAGATGATTTACAGTTAAGTCAAGGCAATACCAATGCCTATTCTTAGCGTCTTATCAGCACAACACGCCTGCAATACAATTATCCATACATGTATGTTGTTGCATGATGTATATGGCGTTTGCTTATTGTCAGGATAGTGCGAATACGGTAGTAGATGAATGCTGCAGTAATCAAGGAGGGTAATGGTGTCGCTCAAACAGCATTACCACCTCTTTTACATTGTCGAAACGGGTTAGTACTTCTGTCAACACCAGTTGAGCAGGGGGATTCAGTGCAAATCCCCCTGTCCGGAATGATCGTATCCCATCAAACCACAAACAAAGGAGGCAAAGCACTCACCTGTCAGTCAGAACGAAAAAATCCATGAAACAGGGAAGGCAGAAGGAATTCCGGTTATTCGATAACAAGCTCCGGGGCCAGATACAGAGGTCCTTCAATGTTGACGAAAGGGTCTTGCGTTACAGCTTCCAGTGTTCCAAGCGCAGAAAGACCTCCCAGGGGAAAACTGATAGAGCCCAGCCCTGTAAGCTTAGGGAACACAACGATATCAGGGTTGCCATTGATGTCAGCAAGCCTTGCAGCGTGGGCAACCGCGTCCATTACGCCTCCGTTGTAGTCAACCAGGCCGAGTTCAAGAGCATCGGCACCGGACCACACCCTGCCCTGACCTATAGCATCTATCTCATCAAAGGTTTTGTTTCTGCCACGGGCAACTGTGGAAACGAACAGGTTGTAGCCTTCGCGCATGGCATCGAACTGACTTTCGCGCTGTTCTGCCGTGCACGGTTCAAAGATATTGCCCGGGACTCCAGCGGGCTGAATTTCAACTTTCTCTACATTTACGCCTATTCTGCTGAGCAAATCTCCGAACACGAATTTACCGCTGATGATTCCAATGGATCCGGTTACAGTGAATTTATCTGCAAAAATCGCGTCTGCCCCGCAGGCAATGTAGTAACCTCCGCTTGCAGCAGCACTGCCCATGCTTACCACTACAGGCATTCTTTCCCTGATGTTTTCCACTGTGTGGTTAATATCATCGCTTGCCATGGCATCGCCGCCACCGGAGTTGATCCTAAGAACAACAGCTTTGACTCCCGGTGTGTTTGCGGCCTGTTCCAGCATTCCTGTGACAGTTTCACTGCCCATGGTACGACCGAGAATAGATGTGCCGCTGTGCCCGTTAATAATATTCCCGTCGGCGACTACAACTGCAATGCGGGGGTCGAACCCCCAGTTGGAAGAGGCCTCGGGCAGGTCGTTGTAGAAATCAGTACTCATTGTTGTTACAGAACAGTTCAACTCATGGCCTACATAGCTTTCAAATTGATCTCTGTACAGCAGTGTGTCTACAAGGCCTGTAATAACCATAGATTCACCGGCAAATGCAGACCGGGAAAACAGAACACTCATCTGAGCCGGTTCAAACCCTCTTCCTTCAGTAACTCCTCTGATAAATTCTGTTTTGTATGATTCCAGCATGGCTGTGGTCGCCTCTATCTGGGCATCTGATATACCATGCTCTGTAATCATATCACTGAAACTTTTGTAGGCACCTATGTGCATGAGGTCGGGGTAAATACCTATGTTGTCAAGCAGACCCCTGATAAAGAAAGTGTAGCTGGTGAAACCGCTAATGGAAACCTGACCCGCTTTGTGCATACAGATGGTTCTGGCCGCTGCTGCAGTGTAGTACGAGCTGTTCCCGGAGTTGTTCATATAGGCGAACACAGGTTTTCCAAGTGAACGGTAATCGACCATTATACTTCTGAGTTCTTCGGACTGCGCTGCACTCAGGGAGTAGCCGGAAAAATCTATAAGAAGCCCTTTTACCCTGGAGTCGTGAGCACCGGATGCAAGAGCTGCCATCTGTTCGGTGAAGCAGGAAACCCTGGGGCCCAGAAAGGCACGGCCTGGAAGCTCGTTCCCGTTGTCTGCACTGTAGCTGAGGAACTTTGGCAGAGGTTCGATGATGCTTGGCTGGGAATGCTCGTTAAGGATAATTCCGGTAGTTGCACTAAGGTAATCACCGTCGTGAATATCGGCTCCGGCGGTTATACCCGCCTTTCCGAAATCAAGCTGTATACCTGCTGTCAGCACCTGATCTTCGCCGTAAGCGCATCTGAATGTTAGGCCGTCTATTGCCCGAAGTTCCGCGCCCGCCGACCACCGGTTGTCAATGATTCCCGATGCAAACCTGTAGTCGCCGGTCAAAGTAACTGTTTCATCGCCCAGAGGGCGAAGAGCAACGCCTGCAATGTAGCAGCCGTCGATGTCTCCTGTGGATGTTCGGGCAGTTGCCCCGATGCCTATGTGGTCGTCCGGTCTGATGTTAATACCCAGTGTGAGGAATTTCTCACCGGCCTGAGGGTGGTTTTTCACTGTGGGGTCGTACCATGTGAATCCAAGCCCTGCCGAGAAGGCGTTACCGAACTGGTAGGCTCCTGATGTAGTAAACCGTCTCAGGCTCTGATTGTCTTCCCACCATCCGGCAAAACCGCCTGATCTGTCTTCTATTGAAAATCGGTCAATGTGTTCAAATGTACTGTCGCTGAATACAGCTCCTGCCCTGAAACGAGTTCCGTTGAGCCAGCTAGTTCCAGCCGGGTTGATCAGCAGAGTGTTGCCTGCTTCGGGATATGCCGTCCACCAGAATGGTACAGAGGGACCGGGAGCCGGATCCATAGCCCAGGAGAAAAGGGCCAGGGCAACAAAAACGGAACCAACCATAATACACCACCTTTCAATTGCAGACAATATACCTGTCCTGTACGCTATAACTTAGCAAATCAGCAATGTGTAATGCAAAATACGGTTCAGAATGACCTTCCGAAGGCACTTTGAATCAACATACCCTCTTCACTCCAGGCAGCATCCAGCCGCATTTGTGCCGAAGAATTCAGCTTGATATCCAGCCCGCACCCACAGTCGGTGTGAAGTCTGTTAATGGTTAGTTCTGTGAATTCTTCTGCGGCTTCCCCTGCTTCTGCAAAAACCGTGGCACCAATTGTTAGTGCCTGATCACTTCCAGCCTTACCAAGTGTGAACAGATCCTGCCTTACTTCAAACTGGGAAAGGTTCCACACGGTACCGGTGAACCTGTAGTCTTTGTAGCCTCTGAAATTTTCGTTCTGGCCGATACCTGCCACATAGGGAACCGGTGCTTTCGCAGCGTTGAACTGCCGGTGAACTCTTGTACCGAGTGCAATTTCGCCGCCTGACCATGGTCTTACAGTACCTCTGACTTTACCTGAAAGACCGCTGTAAGACACATCTCCAGCTTGAAAGAAGCCCCCGGCGCAAAGAAGTATGTCTCCATTTACGGGAATAGCTGTGGTGTAGTCGATTCTTCCGCTGAGTCCTGTTGTCCAGGTTGAAGCGAAGTTCTCCTCTGAAAGGCTGCTCCACAGAACACTTTGTTCCCTGTTGAACACGGAAGAGTGCCGGACATCAAGACCTGCTGTAAAGGAAAAATGGCTGCCGGCTGGAGCGGTGAAGGTTACAAGCAGGTCTGCTTTTTCAAAATCCATTGTTGCAAAAGAGTCGGGATCTGTATTGTTTCCCCAGCCGTACCATTCTTTGCCGATAACCTTTCTGTAACCGGGACTGATTGAAAGCAGTCCCGAGTGATACACTCTTAGCATCTCCGGCTGGAACTTTATTACTCCTGCGGTACCATAGTATGTGTTGACTGTGAATTGCCCCGGAGGGGAGGAGAGAGGAAAGACCAGGAACCCTCCGAAGATGAATCCTGATGAGGCGGAATACCCCAGTGTGGGCAGGGCGGAGAAAGCAAAAGCAGAGGCAACGAATAATGCCAGAATGGCTGTTGTTTTTTTCATGTTCTTCCCTTTCCTGAAAGTATTTGTGAACATACTGTGTGTGTCTGCATCGGGGAAGAGTGAGTTTGTAACCGCACAGCAATGGATTATATTGACGCAAATTGTGAAAATGAGAGGGGAAGGTTTGGGAAAACCGCTTGTAGTAATACCGACCTACAACGAGTATGAGAACATAGGAAAGATCATCCCCGAGCTGCTTGCGCTTCCCATTGAAGCAAGCATTCTTGTGGTTGATGATTCCAGCCCTGACGGTACAGGTGATGTGGTGCTTTCCTTCAGGGACACAGGCAGGGTTCATCTTCTCAGCAGGCCCCAGAAGAACGGTCTGGGGCAGGCTTATGTGGCAGGTTTTGCCTGGGCACTTGAGAGGCCGGAGTACGACCCTGTTATACAGATGGATGCGGATTTTTCCCACGACCCCCACGCCGTTCCGGAACTGGTGAAACAGCTTGAAACACACGATTTTGTGATTGGGTCCAGATACATCAGCGGTGTTAACGTGGTGAACTGGCCTCTGCACCGGTTGATGCTTTCCTGGTTTGCAAGCAGGTATTCAAAGATAATTACAGGCCTTCCTGTTGAAGACGCAACAGGAGGATTCAAGGCTTTCAGAAGATCAACCCTGGAGAAACTGGACCTCTCTTCCATAAGATCCGACGGGTACTCGTTTCAGATTGAGGTTACATACAAGCTGTACAAGGCTGGCTGTTCCATAAAAGAAGTTCCAATTGTATTCGTTGACAGGCATTCCGGGACATCCAAGATGTCCCGATCCATAGTGTGGGAAGCGGCCTGGATGGTCTGGCACATTCGTTTCCCGCGGTTATTCTGAGGGGATTATATGCACGTCCTTTTAATGATTCTGCTGTCGGCTGTTCCCCAGTGGAAGCTGAGTACTTCGGTGTCCTATGTTTACAATGTTAGTTCTGACCACGATAATGGCGTTTGGTGTGCTTCTTCGGGAGGTGTTTTTCACTACTCTCCGGAATCCGGAATCGGGGTTGTTTACTCCTGTCCTGATGACCTTTCAATTCCGGACTGCAGAGACATTCTTCTTGACTCGGGTAACCGTTTGTGGATTGCCACCGGAGGTGACTATCTGGTAATGAAGAGTGGCGACATCTGGTCGAGTTACAGCAGTTTTGAGGGAGTTCCCGGTCAGGGTAGAATAAATGCTCTGGCAGAATCCGGGAACCATATATGGCTTGGCTGCAACGGCGGATTTGCCAGGGGAGATTCATCGGGTTTCGTTCCTGTCACAGCTGCCGGAGTGTTTAATCCAGAAGATGTATACTCGCTTGCAGATCGCAACGATACCCTGTGGGTCTGTACCGGCAGGGGTGTTTATTCTCTGCCAACCGATTCACTTCATGACCCGTACAACCCGAATTCATGGAGTTTTTTCCAGGAAACGCAGGGGCTTCAGTTAAACCGTATCAGAACAGGCGAGCACCGTGTGTACGTGTGTGGAGCCAGCGGAGCCATGGAGCTGAAACCCGGGGTAGACTCATTTCAGTTTATAATTGACTACACAACTGTTTCAGACAGCGCGATTGTTGATGTAATGGAAACCTCCCAGGGGCTTCTTGCTGCAGGTCATGGTGTTGTTTTCCGCCGGGAAGGTACCGTGTGGTCAAGGCTGGGGTCAGGTATTCCCATCTCCCAGTGGCCCACTGTTCTGTTTGAGGTTGCAGGCGGGATACACTGCGGTTTCAGTTTTGTTGACAATCTCATTGATATCAACAATACCCAGACCGGCATGGGCTTTTTCTACCTCGATGGAAGCAAATGGAGTCATTTTGTTACCCCTGGTATGCAGTGCAAGAATACCCATCAGATGTTTTCCTGCGAAGATGGAAGAGTGTATGCGGGTACCCATGCCAGGGGAGTTCAGGCATACTACCCCGGTCACGGCTGGAGAAGTTTTGTTGAGCCTGATGGTATGCCGAATTCATTTCAAACCCTGTCTGTGGCTTCAGACCCCGAAAGGGGTGTATGGGCATCTTCTTACCACTTCGGTCTTTCGTGGATTCAAGACAACGGAACATACGAGAGTTCAGGTGATACAATTCTGACCTTCGTAAAAGATTCTCTGGCATGGTACAGCCCTGAGGCTACCATCATAGAGGCAGACATTCCCAACAATCAGCCTGTTATGCTTGCGGCGCAGAACAACGGTATGTGGGCGGCTTTCCGCCAGTTTGATCCGGCGGGAGCTCCTGACGAACGAAGCGGAATTCTCGGGTTCAACGGCGACCCCATGGGAACAATGAACTGGGCTCCCCGTGTAGGCGGCAGCGGTATTGCTTCTGTTAATGTCCGATCGGTCTATCCTGCGTCGCAGGACAGCCTGTGGGTGGCTTTTGAAACAGGTGGAGGCTGTCAGCTTCTTGTTCACTCCGGAAATCCATCTGACCGGTCACACGATTCGTGGTATCCAGGTTCAGGGCGGGCATTTTCCACTGCTTCAGGCCTTCCATCCGGAGAGGTTTTCTGTTTTCTGAAAGTTCCAGGTACTGGGCTACTTGCCGGAACAGCAGAAGGTTTGGCTCTGTGGACTGGCACAGGATTTACCCAGTATCAGAGCATTACTGAGCAGATTAAGACCATGTCTCTTGATGCCAGAGGAAGAATCTGGTGTTTGGGTGAAGCAGGGGTTTACAGGATTTCAGACGGTCAGGTAAGTGTTTACAACCAGTTGAACAGTGACTTTGTACAGTCACCTCAGTACCTGTGGGAGTATTCTACCACAGATGCTGTTAACGGGGGAGTTTACTTTTCTTCAGCCGAGGGTCTGTGGCTTGTCAGTCAGAGCGGAGACACCGGTGCAGCTGGCAGCGGTGTGTCATTCTATCCTCAACCATTTGTTTGCGGGGAAGATCCGCTGAGATTGTGCGGTGTGGAAGAGGATAGTCCGGTAACGGTGGAGTTTTTCAGGCTGGATGGTTCACATACAGGAACTGTGAGCGCACAGTCTGTATCTGGCTGGATCTGGGATGGAAGTCTTGGTGGAAACAAAGTGGCCAGTGGGGTGTACATGGTTCTTGTTACCGTTAACGATGTTGTTTACCCGACAAGGATATCGGTGGTAAGATGAGTATCAGAGTCAGAAGAGTTCTGAAGAAAGACAGAGCGGCCTGGGTGGCGTTTGTGGAAAGATCAAACAATGGAACAGTATTCCATTCACCGAGTTTTCTGGACTATCACCCTGAAGGCAGATTTGACAATCACCATCTTGTGGCGGAAAGCAGTTCCGGGAAAACAATGGCTTTTATTCCGGGAGCGGTTTCACAGTGGGATGACGGCCCGTGGTTCAGAAGCTATCCGGGAGCCTCCTACGGCGGTCCTGTTCTCGATGACAGTCTGGGTCTTGACAAGGTGGAGAAGCTTACGGATGCGCTTATAAAGTACTGCAGGCAGCAGGGCTTCAAAGGAATAGAGATGACGCTTCCGCCTTTGCCCTATTTCAGACGGCCTCACAACTACATAGACTTTTCCCTTATCAAAAACGGTTTCAGCTACAGGAAAAGGGAACTTACTGCGGTTATAGATCTCAGAAGGCTTGGCGAGGAAATAGACCTGGGTTTTAGTCAGTCGGCGAGAAGAGGGGTTCGCAAGGCTGTAAAATCAGGTTTACGCGTGGTGGAAGACAACGATTTTTCAAGGTTCTACCCTGTTCTTGAAAGCAACCTGAAACAAAGGCACAATGTAAAGCCCACCCACACACTGGAAGAGCTGAAACTTCTGGATGATCTTCTGGGTGCCGGCAGTGTAAAGCAGTTTATCTCTGTAGACGATTCCGGAGAAGTATACGCTGGAATGATAATGTTCCACTGTAACCCGAGAGTAACTCTCGCTTTTTATATATCCCACAATGAACAGCATCAGGCCCTCCGTCCTGTAAACATTGTTTATCGTGAAGTTATCAACTGGGCCAGAAAGATGGGATATCACTACCTCGATCTTGGAACCTACACACTGAACATGGAGGTCAACTACGGTCTGTGCAGGTTCAAGGAATCGTTTTCCGCAAGGGGGCAGTTCAGAAATACCTTCACAGGCAAGATCTGATTTCCATGGATTTTCGCACAATTGTTGCCTGGAGCGGTCTTCTGATCATGTTCTTCGGTGGTCGGCTGATGACAACTGATATTGCAGCTCAGTATCAGGTAGCCGAGTCTGTTTATGGAACCAGAGATTTGTTTACCTCTGAGGACGGATGGCATGTGTCCGGTGTGAGATCTGACAGCTATGTTCCCCATGCGCCGGGCTACTCTGTTGTTCTTCTGCCGTCGGCGGGAATAGGGCTGGTTCTGGGGCTGGCCGCAGGCAAAGTGGCGGCGGCTTTTGCAGGTGCTGTTGCAAGCGTATTTCTTGTTCTTTCTGTTAAGAAGCTGGCCGAGGGGTTTATGGGGCCTGTCGGTTTGAACAGATTTCTTGCGGTTATGGTGGGTACCATGGCTCTTGTTTATGGCAGAATGCCCTACGATGTTACAACAGCAGCGGCCCTGGCTTTGTGGGGGGCATGGTTGATGCAGACAGACAGATCGTTTGCAGCAGGTATTCTGCTGGGCGCAGCTCTTCTGGTACGTCCTGACTCAATTGTTCTTTTGCCGGTTTACTGGACAGAAAACAGAAACCCTGAGAAGTTCGCCTTCGCAGCGGCAGGGGCATTCCCTTTTGTTCTGGGGATTCTTGGATATAACTACTATCGTTTTGGATCCATACTTTCAGATGGACATTCTCAAGACCCCGCCATCGCACTGGACATGCTCAGCCGTGGAATCCCGGGGCTTCTTCTGAGCCCCGGCAAGGGGCTGTTCTGGTATGCTCCGCTTACCATACTGGCGATTTTTTACTGTGGAGACTGGCGGTTCTGGAGCCCTTTTGTTTTCTCTCTTGTTCTTCACGGGTTTCTTCATGATTGGACAGGGGGAACAGGTTGGGGGCCGAGATTTCTGTTTACGGCTTTGCCGGTTTTATTCATGCCGCTTTTGCGCCCGGGTACAGGCGGTAAGTTGTTCAAGGTGCTTGCCTGTGTTTCTATTGTGATTACACTTGCCGCAGGCATTACCAGTACCAATGCCCTTGAACAGAGGCTGGGCGCCGACGAATTTGACTCACAGTCAAGGCAGGCTGTTGTGTGGAATCCACGCAGGTCACCGTTGCTGCACACACTGCTTCATCCCGATATTATTCACCCCGACCTGCTTGGATACCACGTAGCAGGAATACCCGGTGCGATTGCGCAACTGGCTGCAGGTGCTGCTCTGCTTCTGTACGCAGAGAAGGGGAAGGGGTGGAAGAAGGCATGAAGATACTTCACCTGTCTCCGCAGAATTACACGGGAATACTTACGCTTTTTGTTAAGGGACATCGTGCTCTGGGGCACGAAAGCAGGCTTGTTACCTTCTACAGAGCGAAGAATCGGTATCCGGAAGACATCTGTCTTAATCTGCCCTTCGTCGGACCGATGGAATGGTTGTGGAAGGTAAAGAGGCTTATACGAAGCGGCAGCCTTCGAGTGCCGTTCACCGGAACAACGCAGAGGATATTCTGGAAGCCTTCAAGGGCAGAGAGAATACTGATGCCTCTCCGTGATCTGCTGTGGTCCCCGTTTGTTAACAGAGCCTGCAGGAAGTACGGATTTTCCGATTTTGACATACATGTTCTTGAAGGGGGAATGAGCTTTTTCAGAGACGGAAGAGATGTAAAGAAGCTCAGGGCCGCAGGGAAACACATAGTTTCAAACTACCACGGTCTTGATCTGCGGATGCGGGGAGCCATAAAACCGGTGTGGGACGCCACAGAGCTTCATACCACATGTGAATTCGATCTTTTCCAGAGGTACGAAGAGCTGGAGTACCTTTTTCTGCCCTTCGATACCGCCCTGGTTCCTCCCGCAGAGCCTTCGGGGAAAATTATTAAGATATGCCACGCTCCAAGAATAAGATCGGTTAAAGGAACAGACACAATTATCAGAATCGTGGAGAAGCTTTCTGAAACCCTGCCGGTGGAAATGGTTCTTATAGAAAACATGCCTCACCAGGAGGCTCTGAGGTTGAAATCAAAGTGTCACATAGCTATAGACCAGATTGCCAGTGGAGATATGGGTTACGGTGTTAACTCGCTGGAGAGCCTGGCCATGGGAGTTTGCACAGTTACCAATCTATCTGAGGCCTATCAGGAATTTATACCTGATCATCCATTTGCACTTGCAGAGCCCCACAATCTGGAAGCTGTTCTTCGCAGGCTGATTCTTGACGGGCAGCTGCGTGACAGATATGCCGCGTCTGGCCCGGTCTGGATAAGAAAAACGCACCACTGGAAAACTGTTGCCAGCCGGATGCATGCGCGTTACGCCGAACTGGGGTGGGCTGAATAATGTCGCAGACCGGGCAGAGAGATCTGGCTAAAGAAACCCTTCTTTACGCGCTTGCAATGGTGGTCAGCGGTCTGGTTCAGTTCGCCTTCCTGCCGTTTATGAGTACATTTCTTACTCCGGAACAGGCTGGCGAGCTTGGCGTGGTTAGAATTGTCAGCGAAATAATTGCAGGTATAGTGGTTCTTGGCCTTCCGGCATCAATAATAAGAGCATGGCACACCACAGGTGCTCACAGAGCTGTTCTTGTACGTTCGATTCTGTTTCCCCTTGTCCCCCTCTTTGTCTCGGCGGTACTTGTTGCTGTCTTCGGTGGTAAACTTGCCGGTCTGCTTCATGTTACAGATGCCTCTCTGTTCCTTCACGCACTGGCTCTGGGCGGGGGCGTTGCTCTGCTGCAGGTTGCCCTTTCCATGCCTAGGGCACAGGGAATGGCCGGTACATACTTCAGCATTCAGTTTGTAAGGGGTATACTGTCGCTTGTTCTGCTGTTCTTTCTGCTTCGCAGTGCAGTTGCCGGAGGAGTTGTAAAATCTTTTCTTGAGGCCAGATGGATACCAACAGCATTGACTGTAGTATTCTCTTTTGTGTTTATGTGGAGGGTTACCGGAAAAACCTCCGGGGAAAAGCCGCCGGAACATCTTTCGGGAACAATGCTGGCATTCAGCCTGCCCCTTGTTCCCGCAAGTCTTGCCATGCTGGTTCTTTCCAGCGCAGATATGTTCATGCTTCGAACCGTTTCCACAGATATGGCACAGAGCGGATGGTACGAATGGGCAGGCAGGGCTGTTCTTGTTCTTACACCGCTTACACTGGGATTCGGCATGGCATGGCACCGATACATCTTTAGAAAGAAAAAGCAGGGTGGAAGAATGGAAGAGCTTGGAAGAAGTGCTCTTCTGTTCATGGTTACGGTGAACTGGGCGGCCATGGTTCTTGCCATACTGTCCAGCGAAATAGTATCGGTCTTTGGTGGAGGAGAGTGGCTTCCCGCAGCCAGGGTGCTTCCTTGGATTGCCGGGTCGGCAGCAATGTACTCTCTTTTCACCATTTCGCAGACCGCGCCGTTGCTTACCGGCCAGACGAAGTACATAGGTTGGATGACAGCTTTCGGTGCCGTTCTTAACATCGGGTTTAACCTTCGTCTTATACCGGTGGCGGGAGCGGTGGGCGCGGCTTTCGCAACGCTGGCGACAAACATGTTCATGGCACTTTCTCTTTTCTGGATCGGAAGAAAGGTTTTTCCTGTAAGTTTTCCGGCTGTGGTTGTAATGGTAATTCTTCCAGTGTTTTCAGGACCGTTGTCTGGAATGGCTCCTGTGTACAGGGTAGTTGCCATACTCGCAGGTACAGCGCTAACAGTAACTGTTATTAACGTGCTCAGAACACTGGGAACCGGTGACATGCTTAAACCATCAGGTGGAGACAGCCATGAGCTTTGATATTTCCGTACAGGTTCCGGTTAGAAACGGTGGAGAGAAGTTCAGAAGGTTTCTGGGAAGCCTTGCAGCTCAGGATCTTCAGAGGCCTTGGGAGCTGGTGATAGTAGACGATGGAAGTGATCAGCCAGTGTCGCAGGAATTTCAGAAGGAACTGGGTATGCTGCTTGATCTGTGTTCGGTGAAAGTTGTGGCAATGGTTTCAGGAGGAAAAAGACCCGCAGCAAGAAACATGGCATTGGAGTTGTCAGAGGCACCTGTTGCACTGCTTATGGACGCTGATCTTGAATTTGGCCCATCCCTTTTAAGAAAGCACCTTGAAGTGCGGGAAGATGCAGGTGCCGATGTTGTAATGGGCAGAAGGGTTAACGGCTGGAGTTCAAACGCCACTCCATGGCAGAAATGGTTTGATACCAGGGCTATGGGGGATTCTCCCCCTGGAAAATTTCCCTGGAATTATTTTATTACAGGGAATCTGTCTGTTACCTCGAGCCTGCTGGAAAAAGCAGGAGGTTTTGACACTGCCATCGACCGTTACGGAGGCGAGGATACAGAGATGGGTTACCGGTTGGAGCAGATGGGAGTTTTGTTTCACTGGGCTCCTTCTCTGACAGTAAACCACCTTGATGATGTTACGGTAACAGAGCATTCCGGAAAGATGCTTGAGTACGGCAGCACCGGTTTGAAGTACACACTAGAGAAACACCCGGGAATACAGGGGCTTCTGGGAAGTCAGTGGGTGGCACCTGTTTTTTCAAAACCAGTATATCTTTTTCTCATGAGAATACTTGCAAGGATTGCTCTTGCGGCGCCGGTTTACCGGGCAGTACTGGTTTTTATGCAAAAACACGGCAGACCGCAGGTTCTGTTTACCTACCTCTCGGTAGGGGCATGTTTGATCGGGCTTCGCGGGGGTGACTACAGGAAATGATATTTGACAAGGCACTGAAAGCCGCACCGAACCTGTTCAAGGTAATCAAACTTTCAGACTTCACAACATGGGGTATTGGCGGTTATGCTGCTTCCTGCACTGTAACATCGGAAAGGGAGCTTGCAGATGTGCTGGATTTGCTTAGAGAAAAATCACTTCCCTGGTCGGTTCTTGGTAAGGGTTCCAACACCCTGGCACCTTCGGCGGGTTGGCACGGTGTTGTTGTTTTTCTGAAGGGTATATTTACAGGGTTTTCTTTCAAGGGGAATGCGGTTGCCGCCGGTGGCGGTGCACACCTTCCCTCTGTGTCCGGGGCTGCCTGTTCTACCGATCATTCCGGTCTTGTTTTTGCCGTTGGCATTCCCGGTACCGTGGGCGGAGCTGTTTTTATGAACGCCGGTGCATACGGATCCAGTGTTTCCGAGCTTGTTGAAGAGGTAAAAGTGCTTCATCCAGACGGTACAATTGAGTATCTTACAGCCGAGGAATGCGGTTTCGGTTACAGAACAAGCCTGTTTCAGAAAAGCAATACTGTTATTCTCGGTGCAACTCTTCGGCTTCAGAGGGTGGCTGGGGGTAGCGGTGGGCTTCGCCGGGAGGCCAGGGAGATTCTGCAGCTTAGAAGGCGGAAGTTTCCTCTTGGCGTTCCCAATGCTGGAAGTGTTTTTCGACGCCCTGATAATGGGCCGCCGCCGGGAAAGCTGATTGAAGACTGTGGGTTGAAGGGGTACAGAACAGGGGGAGCAGTGGTCTCCAGAGTACATGCCAACTTTATCGAGAATACTGGCGGAGCCACAAGCTCCGATGTGATGCGACTCATTGAGCACATAACTGAAAAAGTGAGAAAGACAACAGGAATAGTTCTACAGCGGGAAATCAGACAGCTGGGAGAACGGATTTGAGCAGAGAAGCAGGCGGATTTGTTCTGGATGACGGCCCGATCCTTGTAACCGGGGCAGGAGGATTTGTTGGGCGGCGGCTTATGGATATGCTTCAGCTTGGGGAAGGCGATATTGCTGCAGACAGCACTACAGATTTTTATGCTCCCTCTGGTGTGACAAGGATCAGGTGGAATCTGCCGGATCCGCCTTCTTCCTCCGTGGGTGAAGTGCGGTATGTGATCCATCTGGCTGGTTTGAGTTCGGTTGCTCATTCCATGTCTGATGCGGACAGAGTGATGAATGTTAACGCAGGAGGCACACAAAGTGTTGCACAGTGGGTGAAGGAGCATTCTCCCGACGCTGTGTTCCTGCTGGCCAGTTCTGCGGAAGTTTATCGTCCGTCAGAAGACACACTGTTTGAGAATTCGCCTGTTGAGCCTGTGAGCCCATATGGAGAAAGCAAACTCAAGGCAGAGAAACTGCTGGCTTCCACAGGTATACAGTATGTAATCTCGCGTTCATTTCCTCACTTCGGGCCTGGTCAGGCAGGTCACTTCGCTCTGCCTTCTTTCTGCAGGCGGATTATCTGTTCCGGGGAAAACAAGGAAATTGCTACCGGAAACCTTACTGCGGTAAGAGACTATCTCTATATTGACGATGTGGTTGGGGCCTATGCGTGTCTGCTCGCGCAAGGTGTATCAGGTGAGGTGTACAATGTGTGTTCAGGAAAAGGTATTTCCATAGGAGATCTTCTGTCTCTTATTATCGGTACTTCTGGAGCGGAATACCGTGTTGTTACAGATCCCGGTCTTCTTCGGGAGCAGGATCAGTTCCAGCAGGTCGGCAGCCCTGAAAAATTGAGGTCTCTGGGCTGGACGCAGAAGGTTCCGATAGAAAAAGGCCTGAAGAGGCTTTATCAATGGTGGGAGGAGAGATTGTGAGTGTTTTCCTTGTTGCAGTTGTTCTGTTTGGAAGAATCACCGAATGGGAGCACTTCCCCCATTACGGAGGAGGAAATGGAATTGTTACCAGAGGAGAAGTTGTTCTTGCAGCTACTTCAGGAGGTCTTCTGTTTTCACACTACTCCACCGAAGATAACAACCTTGTCCCTGATTCAGGATGGACATCACCAGGAAAACTCTCGTATGACCGTGTCTCTCATGTAACCTATGATGATTCCGGAAACCTCTGGGTATCCATGAACGGCGGCGGAATAGATGTGTTTTCGCCTGACGGTTCCAGAAAAAGTTTCAACCAGATTGACGGGCTTCCACTGAACCTGGGAATAAACCAGACCATGCCCGATTCTTTCACCTATGTTGCTACTACCCAAGGGCTTTGTATAAGAAAGGTTGGTTTTTTCGAGACCTTTAATTCCCTTTCAACAGGTGGAGGGCTTCCGTCGGACAACATTACCTGTCTTTCTGCTTCCGATTCCGGCCTTTACATTGGAACAACTGCCGGGCTGGTGTTTCTTTCCCGGTCAGCAGATCCGCAGCAGGAAAGTTCATGGGTTTTACAGAATATCGATGCGGTTTCCGTTTCGGTAATGGAGTGGCAGAACGATACCCTGTGGGCGGCCACGGCCGCAGGGCTTTATTCAAAGGCTCCAGGCCAGTCATGGGTAAAGGATGTGCTGTTTCCCAGTGGGAATATTTCCTCTCTGGCATGGGGTTCGGGGGGGCTGGCGGCTGGGTGTACGAACCAGTGTTTCATCCTGAATGACGGTGAATGGCACCAGTACTCTACCAATCTAGGTGGGAATGCTCTCACAGGTCTGGTATGGGAGGGAAGCCGGTTGTACGGTGTACTGGCCAACACCTACGCAGACAACAGGCTTTCCGGAGCCGGGCTGGCCCTTCTTCTGGAAAACGGTTCCTGGCGCAGAAGCGTTCCGAACTTCGGACCAGCTTCAAATGATCTTCGGGACTGTACCATTCTGCCTGACGGCAGCGTGTGGGTTTCCAGCAACAGAGCCGGGGTTTCGGTTCTGGCAGAACAGAAATGGCAGCATCTGGGTCGCTACATGACTGACATTAACCAGAATTTTGCTATCTGCCCTTCCGGAGTAGGAGTATTTGTTTCCTCACTAGGACACGGTTTAGACTGGCTTTCCTGGCAGAATGGAACAGTAGACAAAACTATTCACCTCACAGAAAACGATGGCCTTCTGAACAACAGAGTATTCTGTGCTGAACAAGGCGATGCGAATACTGTATGGTTTGGACACAGAACTCTGGAGGAAACGGAAACCAGCGGTGTATGCCGGCTGAAATGGGTACCTGGCGATTCAAGTTCCATATCATTTACAGATATTACGGGGGCAGACGGGCTTCCCAGCAAGGAAGTTAACGCTGTTCTACCGGAAGGAGACAGGTACTGCTGGGCTGGTACCGATGGAGGTCTCGCTTACATCGATATCTACATGCAGACCGTGAGGAAAACATACACCGTGCAGGATGGTCTTCCGTCATCTCTTGTTACCTCTCTGGCAAAAGACCGATCTGGAACTGTTTACGTCGGTACAGCGTCGGGGCTTGCTTACTTGAACAACGGCACAGTTACAGAAGTTGAGCATATTGAAGTGGGAGTTACTGCCCTTGAATGTGATGGTTTGGGCAGCGTGTGGATATCTACCGGGGAAGGGTTGAAAAGGTATTTCAGAGCCTCGGGAGTTTTAGAAGAGTACACCACTTTCAATAGCCCTCTGGTAAAAGGAACAATCTACGATATAACAGCAGACGCAAACCGTGGTAACCTCTGGCTGGCCACCGACCACGGTTTCTGGAGAGGCACACTTTGCAGCGGGCTGTCCGGTAACGGTTCCTCACCGATGGTTTACCCTGACCCATTTATTCCCGGTCGCGGTGACATACTTGGGATAGCGGGTATCCCAGACACTGCCGCAGAGGTAAGTATTTATGATATTGCGGGAAATCTTGTTTACAGGTTCTCAGCCGCTGGTCGTGAAAGCATTGCATGGGATGGCTTAAACACCCGGGGGCAGCCTGCGGCTTCAGGAGTTTACTTTTTGCAACTGGAACAGGCGGGTACAGTATTCGATATGCTGAAGTTCGCTCTGGTGAGATAGGGTAATGTGACCAGCCTGAATAATGCTATATTTGAAGGAGAGAGATGCAGGTAACGATAGTCTGTCTTACGGAAGCAGACACCTGTGCCGCGGAGATAAGAAAGGAAATCCGATGAATCTTCTTGTTACCGGAGGTGCGGGTTTTATAGGAACTAATTTTGTCAGGTTCATTGTGAAACACCGCCCCGGTTGGGCTGTTACTGTGCTTGATAAACTGACCTATGCCGGCAGAAAAGAGAACCTTTTAGAATTTGAGGGTTTACCCGGGTACAGGTTCATACAGGGAGATATATGCGATCCGGCGGCTGTACGCGAAGCAATGGCAGGCTGCAATGGTGTTGTTAATTTCGCGGCTGAAACCCATGTAGATCGTTCCATAGACGACCCTTCCTCTTTTGTAAAAACAGATGTTGAGGGGGTCAGGATTCTTCTGGAGGAATTCCGGAAAGACGATTCCAGAAAGATGTTTCTGCAGATATCCACAGATGAAGTGTATGGCAGCGTAGAGAGCGGCAGGTCCAAAGAGGGAGATCCGCTGTGTCCGAGAAGCCCGTATTCCGCATCGAAGGCCGGAGGAGAACTTCTGGCAATGAGCTACTTTACAACCTTCGGTGTCCCGGTTACAGTTACCCGGGCATCAAACAACTACGGTCCGTACCAGTACCCTGAAAAGCTGATCCCTCTGTTTATTACCAATGCTTTTGAGAGAGAGAGGCTGCCTCTGTACGGTGACGGTGGAAACATGAGAGACTGGTTGTTTGTTGATGATCACTGCAGTGCTCTTGTTGCAGTGCTGGAGCGGGGAAGACCCGGGCAGATCTACAATGTGGGAGACGGGCAGGAATTGACAAACACAGAGGTTACAGCGGCGGTGATTGAGGCTACCGGTGCAGATCGATCTCTTATCAGGTATGTGGAAGACAGGCTGGGGCACGACAGACGGTACGCAGTGGATGTTTCAAAGCTGCAGCGGGAACTGGGCTGGAAACCTGAAATGGATTTTGCAACTGGTATTTCCGTTACTGTTAACTGGTACAGAGAGAACTCGCAGTGGTGGAAATCAATTAAATCAGGAGAGTTTCGCGAGTACTACAGGAAGATGTATTCAGAAAAACTTGATAACTCGGAAAGGATCCGATAAATGAGAATACTGGTAACCGGAGGAGCTGGTTTTATTGGAAGTCATCTCAGTGACAGGCTTCTTGAAAAGGGTCACTCTGTAATAGCTCTGGACAACCTGATAACCGGCAGCACCGACAACATCGCTCATCTTGCAGGCAGACGCGATTTCAAGTTTATCAACCACGACGTAACAGAGTATATATACATTCCCGGAGATATAGATTTTATTTTTCACATGGCATCCCCAGCCAGCCCTATCGACTATCTGATGTACCCGATACAGACGCTGAAGGTTGGTGCACTGGGAACACACAAGGCTCTAGGTTTGGCGAAGGAAAAGAACGCAGGGCTTCTGCTCGCTTCAACCAGCGAGGTTTACGGCGATCCTCTTGTGCACCCTCAGTCGGAAAGCTACTGGGGAAATGTTAACCCTGTTGGCCCCAGAGGTGTGTACGATGAAGCAAAAAGATATGCTGAAGCACTTGTTTTCGCTTACCACAGAACACACGGTGTAGATACAAGAATTGCACGTATTTTCAATACATACGGGCCGCGCAACAGGGCGGATGACGGTCGAGTTGTTCCCTCTTTTGTGTGTCAGGCAATCAAAGATGAAGACCTTACGATTTTCGGTGATGGTGCTCAGACAAGAAGTTTCTGTTTTGTATCAGATACTGTTAACGGGCTTATTGCCTTGATGGAAAGCGGTTATCACGAGCCGGTAAACATAGGTAACCCCAACGAAATGACTGTGAAGCAGTTTGCCCTTGAAGTAATCAGGCTTTCGGGAAGTGCCAGTTCTCTTACTTACAATGACCTTCCAGTTGATGATCCCAAAGTAAGAAAGCCTGACATCGCAACGGCGGGCAGGGTGTTGAGCTGGAAACCGGAAATATCCCTCGAAGACGGGCTGAAACAAACCATAGAGTATTTCAGAGGAACGATTAAGTAATGCTTACAATTCTTTTTGTTCTTTTTGCTGTTCCTGGTGAGCTGCCGGAAGATGTTTCGTCTGCACCGGAGACACAGGCTTCTCAGTTTTCGATTTTCGAGCCTGTAGACAGGAATGAATACATTCTGGATGCCGGAGATGTTCTGCAGGTTGTTGTTGAAGGCGGCATCAGTGAAGTGATGATGGTTTCCGGGCTTGGCTCTATAACCACATGTCAGGTTTCGGGGGACGGAAGAATACAGGTGTCCGGTATAGGCCAGCTCAGCGTTACAGGTCTTACAATCAACCAGGCGGAGCAGGCTCTTAGGGCTCTTACCCGCAGGTACTACAGTCATGTGGAAGTTGGGCTTTCCCTTCTGCAGCCCAGAACTGTGAGAGTCTGGATTACCGGTATGGTCACTCACCCGGGCAGGTACACGATGTACGCCATCAACAGGGTTAGTGATCTTGTAAGTGCCGCTGGAGGAATGTCTTCGTATTCTTCCAGAACAGGGTGGATGATTACTGAAACAGGAGATTCCGTGTTTGTTGATCTGCACTTCGATCCCCTCACCGGAAAGCCGGTTTGCGATCCGTTTGTCGATGGTGGTGCCGGTGTTGTGTTCGAACTGCTGATCTCTCCCGTGTATGTGTTAAGACCGGGTATCAGAAATTACAACGATGCCTATGCAGTTCCTGAGGTTGAAACCTGGGATGCAGTTCCCGGTGAAACCGTGGAAGATCTGATGTACAGAATTGGCGGTATATCCGGCAACATCGATCTTGCAAGGAGCGTTCTGATAACCCGTCGCGGTACTTCTCCTGTGTGGGTGAGAAACCAGGGTTTTTCTCTGACTCCAGTTGAGGCTGGTGATACTCTTCGGCTTGTGGTAGAGGGTAACGACATCTATGTTGCAGGGGCTGTTCACCAGCGTGGTATTGTCTCATACATTCCCGGTGCAGTTGCCAGGGTTTATGTAGAAAGAGCCGGAGGAAAAGTTTACAATGCCAATATCGGAGGCACTACGGTTACAAGAAATGGT
The DNA here is from genome assembly GCA_964604135.1 of uncultured bacterium. Classification (GTDB taxonomy): domain Bacteria; phylum Fermentibacterota; class Fermentibacteria; order Fermentibacterales; family JCC-6; genus Sabulitectum. Next base: position 61,075 of record CAZRXU010000002.1, read on the forward strand.
GCTGTTCTTGCCTCGGGAGAAGAGGCGCTGGGAACAGAAGTTCTTCCAGGTGATGTTATAGAGGTTCCGTACAACTGGGTAGCCCAGCATGCACAGGAAATAGGCATACTGGCTACTGTTGTGGGAATTACCTCTGTGATTATCAACCTGTCGAGGTAGGTAGTGATGTCAGATAAATCCATTTCAGAGAAGTTCGCAGGCAGAGTTGTGAAGCAGGTGGCAGCCAATGCCCGAAGTATTGTTGTCCTCTGCTTTTTTGTTGCGGTATTGTCTTCCATATGGGCACTGACCAGAACTCCAAGATGGAGCGCCTGGGCTGCAGCAATTGTTCCAGGATCCACCTCTTCCTCTCTGTCTGCCTCGGCAGGAGCACTGGGGTTGGGAGATGCAATGGGCATTATGGGCCAATTTGGTTCAGGAGTACTTCCCCAGCCTGCCGGAGTTGATATTACCCTTGCCACTCAAATTCTGGGTTCCCGCAGAATACAGGAAAGAATTATTCTGAAGTACAACCTTATCAACAGGTACAGAGCCAACAGCATGGATAAGGCTACAAAGAAGTTTGGTGAGAGCTTTTCAGTTTCACTTTCCCCCGAGGGAGTAATATTTGTCACCGCTGAAGGCGGTTCCAGAACGGAAGCTGCCGCCATTGTGAATGACATCGTAGATTTTGCCAATCAGGAGCTTTCGACCCTTGTAACCAGCAGAGCCAGAAGAAGTCGCATTCAAACAGAATATGCTCTATCCCTTGCTTTGGATTCACTTGAAACATCAAGGGAAGCCATGGAGTCTTTCAGAGTTAGAACAGGTCTTATCTTTCCGGAACAGCAGGCCTCAAGCATGATGGATATCATGGCTTCCATAGAGAGTGAAATGGTTTCCGCCGGTGCAGTGCTTCAGGGGCTTTCCGGAAACCTTTCATCGAGAAGCGCTATCTACAGTCAAGCAAATGCCCAGTACAGGTACCTGGAAGAAGCGCTGCGTGTAAGGTCTTCTTCAGGAGATTCTCTGAGCATTTTCCCGGTAATGGACAGTATGCCCGCCTATATGCGCGAGTACGAAAATCTAGTGGTTGATATTGAAACCAGAAGTGCCGTGTATTTGTTACTCAGGCAGGAGCTGGAAAACCTGCGTATTGAGGAATCCAAGGAAAGCCCCACAATAGAAATAATCGTACCGCCGGCACCTGAATACCTCAGGGTGTATCCCAAAAGGGCAGTTATGGTGTTAACCCATGTTCTTATTGCCTTCATTCTTTCTATAGTATGGATTGTTTTTCTTACGTGGTTCAGGTCTGTTCTTGACTCTCCGGAATCGGGTTCCTTTGTGAGGGGTATACTGGCAGATGTCAGAAACCAGTTCCGCAGGCAGGGGAATGGTACTGAAAAGAAGTAAGATACTGAATCTGGGTTTTCCAGCGCTGGTAAGTCAGGGGTCACTTGCTCTGTGGGGTGTAATCTCTATACTTATCGCTAGGCGTCTGCCTGATAATGCCTACGCGGTGTATGCCCTTTCCCGTTCAATCGAACTGTTCGGCGGTCTGCTTGGCGGCGGCTTTGTGCTAAGTGCCCTTCTTAAACTGGGCAGTGAAAAAAGCAGCACACAGACATCTGCTACAGCCAATACAGCTATGCTGGTTACACTTGTTTTCAGTCTGGTTACAGCTGCGATACTTTTGTTGTTTGGTGACTATATAGATTCTTTTTACCCGGAGATACAGCTATCAGGTATTCCGCCTGTTATTGCTCTTGTGGTTGTTACCGGGGCACTGGCTCAGATTCCCAGAAACCTTCTTCTTACCAAGCTGAGTACCGTAAAGGTCATGAAAGCCGACATACTTTCTTTTCTCATCCGGGGCGGGATAGTAGGATGGCTGATATACACTGGTGTTCTCACTGGAGCGGTTCAGGTTTTGAAAGCAACTGTTCTGGCGAACGCAGGAGCGTTCCTGTTCAATGCCTGGAATGCACGGAAACTTTTCGATCCGGCAGCCGGAGTGAACAGGGCTTCTTCAAAGCGTGTACTTCAGTTTGCAGCTTACTCGCTAGGCACCAGTTTTGCCGGCTTTATCTACACGAGAACAGACATTCTGATGCTGGGTAAACTGGCACCGCCTGAAGATGTGGCGGCATACAGTGCTTCAAGAGCCCTTACCTCTATGGTGGTTATGGTCTCGGCTGCAGCAAACATGATCCTTATGCCGGCTGTGTCCCGTGACTGGACCAGCGGTCTTAAAAAGTCTGTAATGAAGAGAGCCATGAAAGCTGTTGCTATTGTTGAGTTGATTCAGCTGCCTGTTGTTGTTGTTCTGGTGATCTTCCCCGTACAGATAATCAGTACGGTCTACCACGGCAGATATTCTGCGAACTGGCCCATCCTTGCAATTCTCGGAGGGCTTGCACTTGTAAGACCTTTTGGCAGTATCTTTTCCACAGTCAGCTCGGCAATGAACAAACCGCAGTATTCCTTCTGGTGTATTCTTCTATCGGCAGGAGTAAATGTTACACTCAACATCGTTCTGATACCGCGAATGGGTGGAGTTGGTGCTGCATGGGCCACTGTTGCTGCCGTTGTTTCCGGTGCCGTGGCTGTTGTTGTTCTTTCTGTTCTTCACTGGATGAAAGAAACAAAAGCAGAGCAGCACTTATGAAACAAGTTGTGATTATTGATGATGAACAGGATATAAGAGAACTGGTAGAGCTTCACCTGAAAAGGGCAGGCTTCAGTACAGTTTGTTTCGAGAATGGCGGCGACTTTTTCAACTGGCTTTCTGCGGGGAATGAGCCGTCTGTGTGTATTCTGGACATCATGCTTCCGGATATGCAGGGAACGGATATATGCAGAAGAATAAGGTCATCCCAACAACTTTCCACTCTTCCGGTAATTATGCTTACAGCCCTTGGTCACGAAACAGACAGGGTTGCCGGGCTGGAACTGGGTGCAGACGATTATGTAACAAAGCCTTTCAGCCCCCGGGAGCTTACAGCCAGAGTAAGGGCAGTTCTAAGAAGGCAGAGAGCAGCTTCAGAAAACAGCAGGCTGCTGTGCGGGGCTGTTGAAATGGACACTGAAGCTTTCAGGGTTAAAGTGAATGGAAAGAACACGCAACTGACTTCCACAGAGTTCAGGATACTCAGAATACTTCTTGAGGGGAATGGGAGAGTATTTTCCCGTTCGAAGCTGCTGCGTATTCTCTGGGGTGGCGAGAAGTTTGTTTTTGAAAGAACCATTGATGTTCACATAAGAAACATCAGGGAGAAACTGGGCAGTGCTTCAAATATAATACAGAATGTAAGGGGTGTTGGTTACAGGGCGGGAGAGTCGGACTGATGCCGAGGCGGGCTCCGTCACTGTTCCGGTCTATTCTTACAGGTTATGCCTGGATCGTTGTTCTGCTTGCCACAGGCATATCAATTCTTGTTAACACATCTTTCAGGTCTGCCTTTAGAGAAAGGGCTCTGGAAGACCTTACCAGATCAGCCTGCGCCCTTGTGCCAGCTGTTCGTACAACTGTTTCCGATTCAACAGATTTTGCTCTGGACTCTCTGGTCAGCGAGGCAGCTTTCCTGATGGGCACAAGAATAACAGTGATCGACCGAAACGGTCTGGTTCTTGCAGACAGCGAAAAAGATCCGGAATTGATGGAGAACCACAGAACCAGGGTTGAAGTGATGACTGCCCTGAATGGAGCATCTGGGCAATCGGTAAGATTCAGCCGAACTCTTGGTCGTGATATGCTTTACACTGCTGTTCCAGTTGTATGCGATGACTCTGTTACAGCAGTTGTTAGAACAAGTATGTTCTTCGACAGTTACTCGGCAGCCCTTGGTTCCATTGTGAACAGAATTCTGCTGGTAGTGCTTGTAGTAATGATGGCAGCAGTGTTCACCGGGTGGCTGATTTCAAGGCGGATTGCCAGACCCATGAGTGATCTTGCCGATGTTGCCGACAGGGTTCGCAAGGGTGAACTGGGTGCCCGAGCCGCTCCCGGCCACACCAGAGAGCACAACAGTCTTGCATTTTCTCTGAACGAAACACTGGCGAAGAACCAGCAACTGATCAGTGAACTGACCCGCTCTAACAACAGAAGCAGTGCCATTCTGAAGTCTATGATTGAAGGGGTTGCAGTGATCTCTTCAGACAGATCAGTTCTTCTTCTTAACGATTCCTTCAGAGAATTGTTCAGCAGGCAGAATACTGAAACTGTTCTGCCATCTGAGGTAGCTGACCTTTTCAGTGATACAGAGCCTGCATCAGCCGGAACCATCGAGTATTCAGGCAGGATAATTGCCTATTCCAGGGCTGAGGTGGAGAGTTCCGGAGATCTGGTGTTCTCATTCAGGGATGTTACAGGTGAAGTGCGACTTTCCCAGATGAAGAAAAGCTTTGTAACCAATGTCTCCCATGAACTGCGCACTCCGCTGACAGCTATCAAGGGATATGCCGAAACTCTCAAAGATGATGCTGAAGGTGACGATGCAGGTTACCTGGAAATAATACTCAGGAACACTAACCGCCTCATAGCACTGGTTAAAGACATACAGATTCTCAGTGAAGTAGAAAGCGGATCCGGTTCTCTGAAAAAGGAAAAAGTGTTTGTTGCTGAGGTGCTTGAAACAGTTGTACCGCTTTTTCGCCAGAGGGCGAAGAACAAACACATTGCCTTGAATGTTGTTGCGGAAACAGAGACCCTGGCGGTTAGCGCGGACCGCTACAGAATAGAACAGGTTTTTGTTAACCTCATCGACAATGCGCTGAAATACACGCAGTCCGGCTCTGTTGAAATCAATATCTCCAGGCAGAATGACTTTGCTGTTTTCACAGTGTCCGATACCGGCTGCGGAATTCCACCTGAAGCAATACCAAGGTTGTTCGAGAGGTTTTTTGTGGTGAATCGCTCCAGATCAAGAAAGCTGGGCGGCACCGGTCTGGGACTTGCCATTACAAAGCATATTATTGAGGCTCACAGGGGTACTGTCAGTGTATCAAGCACGCCGGGGGAGGGCTCCGTATTCAGGTTTACACTGCCCCTTGCTTGAACACAACCGAGGCTTTCGGTTAACAATCACATTGGCACAATTGTTCAGACACACCGGTGCCGGCAGCTGAACAAACTGGAGTTATCAGAATTCTTTTTTTGAAAACAGATACAGCACCATTGAAAGCACAACCAGAGAC
>CAZRXU010000003.1:0-62837 GCA_964604135.1 uncultured bacterium
GTGAGGTAAAAAACCTGAGGGAAGCATCTCCTTTCGTTGCAGGAAGCTGAATCTGGTGTACAGGAATTCTGGAAAACCGGTCACTCTCCTGAAACAGCCGTCTTGTCATGTCGCAGGTGTGCATTCCCACTATGAAGTCTGAGCAGTCTGACTGAATATCTCCCAGCAGCCCCTGCACAAGCGGACAGACATCCTGTCTGACCAGATTACCGGCAGTATCTCTTTTTTCAACGGAAACATCAACCGGTATTCTGACCGGTCTTATTCCAAGACCGGCCAGAACAGCCGGAGGAAAAGCTCTGCAAACAACAGCTCCGGTATTTAACCCGGTTTTCCGAAGCGAATTAAGATGCGAAAGCTCTTTAAGATAGAGTTCTTGTACAGCTGACGAAAGAGGATGCATCTACTGTTTAACAGCTACCAGCCTGCCCCGCCCAAACTCTCCGGCTTTAGCCTTCTCAAGCATGAAGGAGAACTCAGTTCCAAGAAAGTTGAATACGTCGTAGTTCCAGTCGAGAATCTGCATTGCATCAAAATGTCTTTGTCCGGCGAGCTGCCCAAGATAACTCTGTATGTGCTCTGCCATTGTATCTGTGAGATCCACAGATTCAATGATTTTGAATCCATTGTCTGTCAGAAGTGCCTCGTATTCCTTCTGGTTAAGCATATACGGGAATTTCATTGTGTTGCAGATTCTTTCTGAATCCTCTTCACTCATGCCGGAAGGTCCGATAAGCCAGTCTGTAAATGCAATTCTGCCTCCCGGCTTAAGAACCCTGGCTGCTTCCTTTATCAGCTTCTCCTTGTCTTCCACATAGCACCATGTGTCTTCACCCCACACACCGTCAAATCTTTTAGCAGGATATGGAATGTCGGTCACATCACCAAGCTTGATCTCAATTCTGTCTTCAAAACCATCCGCTGCCACTCTTTGCCTGGCTCTGTCGACCATGTGAGGAGTAGCATCAACGCCGTACGCCCTAACCCCGTAAGTTCTTGCCAGAAACCGCAGACCTCCGCCTACAGCGCTGCACAAGTCAAGAACTTCTTCATCTTTTTTCCAGCCTGCAGAATCGCCTAAAGCTTTCGAACTGGCAAAACCGCCAACGTGAATCTGTTCACCCATAATGAGTTCCCACAGCGCACCTTCAAAACCGCTGTAGACCTCCTGAACATCACTGAGTGTGTTTCCTGTTTTTTTCACGATACATCCTTTCGCAGCTCAGGCAATCGCCTGAATTTGGATTGTACCGTCGGGGAACCTGAAAAGAACCGGGGAAATACCGTTCAGAACCTCGACGGATTGAAGCCGGAACCGAGCCTCAGCAGTTTCTGTTCGGCGCTCAAACAGAAAACAAAATAACGGAATACCATCCTTCAGCCGATGTAACCCCACAAAGCATCACATCGGAAATTATAACATATCAAACCTGTAGGAAAACAGGAGATCACAAAACGGTGATTTACGGTGCGGCTAGTAGGGGCTTTTCATCTACCGCGGAAAACATATATTATTGTTATGCCATACTGGGTTTCTAAGTGGAGAGTTCCCCCACGCCAGTTTGGAGTTGAGTATCATGACTAGAACTGTGTGTGTCTTGCTGCTGCTGTGCATGACTTCATACGGAGGTCAATTGACTTACCATGTTGATTTCCAGCATGGGAATTCTGTTGAGTACACTCACATGGGCTATTCCAGAATTCAGTTTTCCGGTTGTCAGCCCTACGGTCAGCCGGGTGAACCTCTGCTGCCTTCAAGGGTTGTTGCTCTTGTAATTCCATCCGGAGCAGAAAATGTAAGTGTTTCAGCTGTTGCTGCAAACAAGAGGATTCTGGGCATATCCGGTGTTATACAGCCAGCTGCAGTTCCCAGACCTTTCAGCGCAATGGCTTCTACTCCGGAAGTTATCCGCGAGGATCAATCCATCTACTCTTCCAATCGGTTCTGGCCGGAAAACCGGGTTCAGAACCTGCGAACAGGCGATAAATCAGGCTTTACCATTGTAAGTTTCCTTGTTTATCCCTACCTGTACAACCCTGTTTCCAGAGAACTTGAGTTTTCAGGATCTGTTGATGTCTCGGTGAGCTGGGACGAAAGAGCCGCCGAAGCTGTTTCTCCATCTCAGGCCGAGTTTGCTGCTGAACAATTGAAAGGCTGGATAAGTAATCCCAGGGATATTCAGTTCTGTACCCCTCTCTCCCGTGGCTTCGATTCTGTGGACTATCTTGTAATTACTTCCAGCACATACACTTCAATTTTTGAACCGTTTGTTACCTTTAAGAACGGTCAGGGCATTTCCACTGAGCTTGTTGACATCGCCAGTATTCTTTCAGGCACAACCGGTTATGATGATCCTGAAAAGCTTCGCAACTATATAATACAAAGACACAGCACCGACGGAATCAAGTATGTGCTTCTCGCAGGAGATGAAACCGTTGTTCCGGTCAGGATGATTACTCTCTCCTGTGAAGGCTCCACCGATACTGTACCTGTTGATCACTACTACAGCGATCTCAACGGTACTTGGGACGCCAACGGTGATCACAACTACGGTCAGACAAATGACTCTCTTGATCTTTACTCTGATATTTCTGTTGGAAGAGCTCTCTTCGATTCAGTAGATGAGGCCACACTGTTTGTGGAAAGAACCACAATGTATGAAAGCACTGCACCTGCGGGAGACTGGCAGACAACTGCAATGCTCTGCGGAGCACTTCTGTTTGGCGATTACACAGGCGCAACAGTCTGCGACTCCATCGCTGCAAATCTTTCCTCCGGGTGGACCTTGAATAAAGCGTATGAAACTCCCCGTTCCACCGACGGCTACACAACCCATATTCAGGTTATCAACGATGGCGCCAACTGGGTGCACTATGCCGGTCATGGAAGTGTACAGGGTGTATACTGGGGATTACCTCCGCAGGACATGATGAGCAACTCCATAGCCGCAGGGCTTGCAAATGGAAGCAAGGCGGGTATTCATCACAGCATTGCCTGTATGCCTGGTGCGTTCCACAACGGAGAATCCTGTGCTGAAGCGTTGTGGCACAACGCAAACGGCGGAGCTGTTTCTGTCATGTTCAACACAAGTTACGGATGGGGTGACCCACCGAATGTTGGAGTAAGTGAGTGGCTGTGTATCTACCTGACAGAAGAGGTTTTTCAGAATGGAAACAATCTTATAGGCTCGGCGTTTGCAACCTCCAAAGACCGCCGTGTACCTTTGTGGAATGGCGGTTACGACACTGAGCTCTACTGTATTCTCGACTGGCACGGATTTCATGACCCAACCCTTAAACCCCTCACCAGTGTAACCGGAATTGAAGGGGCAGACCCGGAATCATCCCTTTCGCAGACAGTAACACTTGAAGGACCCTTCCCGAATCCTGTTGTTTCCGGCAGTTCTGTGTTTTTTGCTGCGGGGTTCGCCGGTTCTTCCGGTGATATTTCCATCTACGATGTTTCTGGAAGACAGGTCTGGAGCAAAGCCATTACAGCTTCCGGCCAGGTATGCTGGGATACTGGCAACAACTCCGGAGGCTGCAGCATTCAGCCTGGTATTTATTTTGCAAGACTGCAATCCGGTTCCGATTCGGCGATAAGAAAGCTGATTATTACCAACTGAGCAGTATGCTTACAGACAGAGTTGCATGTTCCGGCTGCTAACGGAAATGTAAGGGCAGGGGAGCTTCTCGGTTCTCCTGCCTCTTTCATAGCTTATGATTCTGCCTGCACCTTGAAAACTCAGTACTTATGTCGGTTACTTTCAGTATGGAATACATCATCATGTTCGTGGCATTTCTCTGCAATACCCCCGTTGTAACCGAGGTCTGCTCGAACCCTGTTAACGAAACAACAGGAGAGTTTGTTGAACTGTACAACGATTCCACAGATTCTCTCGATGTTTCCGGGTACTGCATTACCGATGGAGATGCTCTTGACGATTTACTCCCCTGGACCGGAGCGTTTCCCCAGAGCGATGTAATCACAGGAACCACCATTGTTCCGCCGGAAGGGTTTGCTGTTCTTCTGGAAGAAGACTACCCGCTTGACCCCTGGCTTGTATTCCCGGCTGGAACACTGATACTCACCACAGGCGATCACTCGATCTGTAACGGCCTTGCTGCGGCATCCGACCCTTTAACACTGTATCTTCCGTCTGGAACAGCGCAGGCCGATGCTGTTTCCAGCTTCGGAACGCCTTTTAAATCCGATGACTGGCACAACTGCGATGACGACGGCCTCGATTCCATTCCATTCAACCCAGGAGAAGCACAGTCCCTGGGAAGGTACCCCATAAGCGGTGCCGACTGCGAAGCAAACTGGTACGCTGGGGAGCCCACACCCGGTCTTCCAACTGACACACCTCCAGACACATTTGTAATCACAGTAGATTCGCTGTTTCTTTCACAAACCGATCCCGCACCGGGCTCAACTGTTCAGCTTACAGCACTGGTTTCCTGCCGGGGCACTGTTTCACCAGATACCGGCCAGGTGATTCTGTTTATAGACGCAGACGGAGACTCGATTGCCCAGTGGGAAGAAGTTCTTTTCACCTGCCCTGCCGGAAACCTGAATCCCGGTGAAACAGATACTCTTCAGGTGCTTTTCTCGGCCCCTGATACCGGCTGGTACCCTGCTGTTTGCTCTGCACCTGGAACTTCCGTCAGAGTACATTTCTCAACTGGAGGTGGCGTAAATCCGGTGATTACAGAGGTTATGGCTAACCCACTCAACGAAGATCAGGAAGAGTTCATTGAGGTTTTCTACATGGGGCCTGGAGTTTTCCCCCTTGCCGGATGCAGTTTTACAGACGGTGATGCTGTAGATATTGTTGTTGCCCTGGATGGGCCCAGGTATATAGCGGCAGGTCAGACAGCACTTATTATTGACCCGGAGTATCAGGGCACCCTTGAAATTCCCCCGGGAACGCCCCTGTTCACGCCAGCAAACACAACCCTGGGCAACGGTCTTACAACTGATGACCCGGTTCTTCTGTACCTTCCAGGCGATCCGTCGCTGTCACTGCTTCTGTCCACTTCCGGAACTCCCCTTCTTTACGATGACCCTCTGATGTGCGACGATGATGGCCTCGACAGTATTCCCTTCAACCCAGGAGACGGCTGTTCCATGCAACGTGTTACCTCCGATGGGCCTGACGCTGAATTCAACTGGATCGCCTCACCCCCAGGAGGCACACCGGGAGTTTATGAAGAAAACCAGGGCTGGTCAGACCTGAGCACAGACACCATCTGGGTCGACAGTGCTGTTTCAGCAGTGTTCAGCAACTGCGGTTCTCTTGACGCACAGGGTCTTTGCTCGTTCTTCTTCGACCTCGACGGTGATCTGCAGCCTTCAGCCGGTGAAACAGTTCACCAGTGTACACTAACACTGGCAGCCGGTGAAAGCGATACTGTAACTGCAGTGGTATCTCTGCCTGACAGTGGTCTTTTTGTTGCTGCAGCCACCATACAAAACTCTGCCGATACTGTTGTGTCAAACAACACACAGCACTGTTTGTTTCTGCCATACAATCCGGCGTGGCCTGTGATAACCGAAGTTCTGTGCAGCCCTTCCAACCAGGACTGCGATGAATTTGTAGAACTGTTCTTTCCCGGGCCAGGGCTTGCAGACCTAAGCGTCTTTGTGCTAACAGACAATGATTCTCAAGACAATCTTGTTCCTGAAACCACAGCTTTCCTCACTCCCGGAGGCTATGCGCTCGTACTCGATCCGGAGTACAACAGTGGAAGTATGCCTTACGATATTCCTCCGGAAACGGTTATCCTCTACCCCGCCAACACCACTATTGGAGACGGTCTCTCCGGCAACGATCCGGTACTTCTTTTTTATGATACACTGTGCGTATCCACGTACGGAACCCCCGGAAACCCGGCAGACAGCATCCCTTACAATCCCGGCACCGACCTAAGCGTGGAAAGAATTCTGCCCAGGCTTCCCGATCTGGAAAACAACTGGTTCACTTCGCAGTGGGGTCCAACCCCGGGAGCGCCTCCGGAAGCTGTTACTGAAGGTGTTGATTACGCAGTTGTCTCTACATCAGTCAATCCTCCCATGGGCGAGGAAACCACACAGGCAACAATTGAAGTAGATATTACAAGTACCGGTACAGATACTGTTTCACAGGGCAGCCTCACGGTCAGAATATCCATCGATGACGATGAAATCTGCAGTTTTTCTCCACCTCCTCCTGCCATGGGAGACACGCTTGCACTGCACACCGTCTGGCAGGGAACGGCTGAGGAATCGGTGGTAACAGGCAACCTGCAGTGTGCTTTGGATGTAAACCAGTCTAACAACACATCGCTTACAGTCTGGAATCCCCCGGCAACTGTATGTGTCAATGAAATTTTCTACAGTGAAACCGAGTGGCTTGAACTGTTCAACAGTACACAAAATGTTGTTTCTCTCACTGGGTTCACCATCTCCGACCCAGCCACATCTTCACCTCTTCCCGATGAACAGCTTGCTCCCGGGAAGTACATTGTTCTTACAGCAGACCAGGAAGAGTTTCAGAATCGCTGGGGCAGCGTTACCTGCCCGGTCTTTGAACTTGACCAATGGCCCACACTCAACAATTCAGGAGACACACTAACACTTATAGATGGTTCTCAAGTGGTTGATATGGTTCCCTACACCAGCCAGTGGGGAGGTAACTCCGGTGCAAGCCTTGAAAGACGCAGCTGCAGTGTATACGGATTTATCGAGAACAACTGGGGCACATCAATCTGCAGTGGAACTCCAGGGGCTGAAAACAGTATTGGCTCCGTTTCATCCGGTGAGTTTCTAACACTGATACCAACAGTTTTCAACCCGCCTGACACTCCTCTGCGAATTGAGGTGAATCTGCCCATGCAGGCATGCAATGTTACTGTGAAAGTCTTTGATGTACGGGGAATGCAGATCGAGAAACTGTATTCCGCCATCTCTCCAGGTGAACTACTTGTTCTGGAATGGTCCGGAAACAGTTTTCCAGTTGGCAGATACATTGTCTTTGCTGAAGCGGTTTGCGCTGGTGAAAGAATCAGCGACGCACAGGTTGTGGTGCTTGCAAGGCAACTTAACTGACTGGTCAGCTCTTCAAAGCAGCTATTTTTTCATCCAGTTCTCTTAGTATTTTTCCGATATTGAGATGCCCGGCAATCTTCCTTGCCCTGATATAAAGCTCCAGTGCTCTTCCGGTATCACCTGTTTTTTCAAATATTTCACCGCCGGCAACAAAAGACTCCCTTGAGTTGCCGGTTCCACCAATTGCTCCGGAGCCTTGTTCAGCTCCAACAGTGCAGGAATCAGATTTTCGCTCTTAGCTTCTCCAACATGTCAGCAGTCATGTTTTCAAGGTTCCATTCCGGCTTCCAGCCCCATTCGGTTCTTGCTGCAGAATCATCAATTGTGGCTGGCCAGGTATCAGCTATTGCCTGACGGAAATCCGGCTTGTATGTAACTTCAAAACCAGGTATGTGTTTCTTTATCTCCGCAGCCAGTTCTCCTGCGGTAAACGAGAGAGCAGCAAGGTTGTATTCACAGCTGTGAACAAGTGAGCTTCTGTCGGCTTCGGTAAGATCAATGGTAGCTTTGATACAGTCGGGCATGTACATCATGGGAAGTTTTGTGTCCTTTTTTACAAAACATGTGTAGCTGCCTTTTTCAACTGCCTTGTAAAATATATCAACGGCGTAATCTGTCGTACCACCACCTGGAAGTGTTTCAGAGCTTATTATACCCGGGTAGCGAACACCGCGTATATCAGCTCCAAACTTCTTCACATAGTAATCTCCAAGAAGCTCTCCACATACCTTTGTAACACCGTACATGGTTCTGGGCCTGAGAATTGTTTCCTGAGGTGTGTTGAATCTGGGGGTTTCAGGCCCGAATGCTGCGATGGAACTGGGAATCATTACTGTTCCCAGACCAAGTTCAACCGCAGCATCCATTATGTTTATGGAACCGTTCATGTTCACGTTCCAGCACAGAGCCGGGTGTTTTTCTCCTGTGGCACTTAAAACTGCAGCCATGTGGTAAACTGTGTTTATATCGTATTCTTTAAGCATGCTGAAAACAGCTGATCTGTCGGTTACGTCAAGAGTGTCGCATGGTCCTGATTCCGCAAGAATTCCCTCCGGCTTCCGAATATCCGTTGCAACCACACTATCTGAACCGTATTTTCTTCTCAACTCCCCTGTTAGTTCGCTGCCTATCTGACCCATTGCACCAGTAACAAGCACTTTCTTCTGTGTCATGTAAAATTCTCCGATGAGGTAGTTAATAGTGTATCGTCACGGCAATTCTAAGAACTTACACTGCGAATTTCAAGTATCCTTGTACCAACTTCTATTTCGTCAAGTTCTGTGGTGTTTTCCACCACCGCAAATACCGTGTATCGGCAGTCCAGCCGTCTCTGACTGTCAAGCATGATGAAAAACTGACTTCCTGCAGTACCCGGACCTGAATCGGCCATACCAACAACTCCCCGCAGGTAAGCTTCGGTGTTGTTTTCAGCCGGTACCGTGTAGCCAGGTCCTCCATAACCGTTGCCTTCCGGGCAGCCTGCCTGGGCAACAAATCCAGGAATTACGCGATGAAAGTAGATTCCGTCATAAAACCCCTTTTCCGCAAGGTACCAGAAACTCCTGCAGGTTTGCGGTGCCTGCTGTTTCAGAAGTGTCATTGTAAAATTTCCTGCATCGGTAACCAGCACAAGGCGGTCAGGCACTTCCTGCAAAGCAGGTACTTCCTCGGGAAGGCTTCCCTCGTCCGGCATTGCGAAGCTTCTTCCAGTGGCATCTGCTGTTATCGCCCTGACCATCAGGTAATCATCCCTGAGCAGATAATCAACTTTCGAATAGGGAACAGTCCACCCCAGGTCCAGAAGAGTCAGAAGAGCTGATGCCCGTTTTGCGGGGTCACTGCTGTTGAACAGAGTATCTTCCAGTATTGGAACCTGCCCCACTCCCGCCAGAGACATGTGCCCCAGAGGGCCGTCTGCCGAAGCCATTTCAAGAAGCATGTCATCACGACCAGCTGCAAGCGCCGCATTCATTCTTACATAGGGTGAGGGGTCATCAAGCATATCGAAAGCAGCACCAGGATTTTTCTGAAGAACTGCATTCCTCACAGCCCAGCAGGGATCTTCAATAAAGTCAAGAACCTGATCCTGAGGAAGAGACATAGTGTAGTAATAACGCTGCAGATCCGTGAGATTCCCTGTATTCACGTCAGGAACAGTACTGCCTGTTTCCGAACAGTAACGAAGAATGGAAGTGAGGTTTTCGCTGGAAACAGCATCCTCTGGTACACTGAGCCCGGTTCTTCCTGCATACTCTCTCCAGAGATTCCTTGTTTCCGTATCCAGGGAAGTCCAGTTTTCTGTAACATAATTCGCAAGGCTGCTGACAGGTTCAGGCTGAAGCTGGAAAGCCATTCTGTGAAACTGCCTCAGAATAGCAGCTTCCACAAGAGAAGGGCTTTCAGGTACAAGAAACCGATCGCCATACTCCATAAGTATAGCTTCCTGAGCAACAGGGAACGGATGTTCCTTCAGCATTGCGTCAAGGGCCTCACCAGACGACGGAACAACGGACAACATAGTAATAACTGCAGCACAAATCATGTCTTCCTCCAGATTGAATGCGGTTCACCGAGAAGTAAACTATAATTCATGTTCGGTGGAATCGCCGGGTAATAAGAACTGGAAAGGTTAACATGTCAAATACAATTATTGAACAGGCACGCACGGGTAAAGCAGACAATGCTGTGCTCCTTGCGCTTAAAAATGAAAGCCTATGTGTTGAAGATGCTCTCAGGGAAATAGCTGCTGGCCACGCCGTTGTTCCGTCTAACAACACCAGAAATATCTCATCTCCGTGTATCATAGGCGGTGGAAGCAAAATAAAGATAAATGCGAACATAGGCAGTTCAATGGATCACGAGTCTGTAAAAGAGGAACTGGAGAAACTGAAGATGGCTGTTTCCTCCGGTGCACACACAGTTATGGATCTTTCTACAGGAACAGGCTGGAAAACTATTCTCAAAAGTATTACTGTAGCCAGCCCGGTTCCTCTTGGAACTGTACCTGTTTATCAGGTCTTCGGAGTTGCCATGGAAGATGGTCGTGATGTAGCAGATGTTCCAGCTGAAGAGATTTTCTCCGCCGTGGAGGATCACTGCAAAGCCGGTGTAGACTATCTTACACTGCACTGCGGGGTTACAAGACGATCCGTGGCTCTCCTTCGGGAACAGGGGCGTAAAATGGGAATTGTTTCACGAGGTGGCTCTCTTATGGCAGAGTGGATGGAGAAACGGGGCGAAGAGAACCCGCTGTACTCCGGTTTCGACAGGCTGACTGAAATCCTCAGGGAATACGATGTTACATTTTCTCTGGGTGATGGTCTGCGCCCCGGTTGCATCGCCGATGCCGGAGACAGAGGCCAGATTGAAGAACTTGTTTCCCTTGGAGAACTTCAGAAGAAGGCTTTATCTGCAGGTGTACAGACCATGATCGAGGGTCCGGGCCATGTTCCAATGAATCAGATAGCAGAGAATATCAGAATTCAAAAGAGCCTTTGCGGTGGAGCTCCCTTCTATGTTCTAGGTCCTATAGTCACGGATATTGCACCTGGCTACGATCACATCACCAGTGCCATAGGAGGGGCAATAGCCGCATGGAACGGAGCAGATTTCCTGTGCTACGTAACTCCGGCGGAACACCTGAGGCTGCCGGATATAGATGATGTGAGAACGGGAGTTATTTCTGCCAGGATTGCAGCGCACGCAGCTGATATCGCAAGGGGAATTCCAGGAGCCATGGATCCAGACAACGCCATGGCTGAAGCAAGAGCGGCATTCGACTGGAAGCAGCAGTTTGAAATAGCCATGGACCCTGTAACAGCAAGAAACTTCCGTGACGAAATACTACCGGAAGACCAGGATGTCTGTTCAATGTGCGGACATCTCTGCGCTCTTAAAACAAGCCGCAGAGCTATGATGGAAGATGAAGAACAGAAGCTTGTCCGGGAATAGACATTGAGTAATAGTTTTAGCTTCTTACCATCGCGTCAGAGTAGTAAAGTGAAGACGGAACTATGGGAAACTCTACCCTCGTTCTGTATACCACAAACTCGTCCGGATCCCACCTGAGACACTGGAACACCTCTGCAAGCATGTCGGAGTACTTGGGGATCAGAGGTGTATAGGCACAGCTTGTACCCGTACCTATCATCATGGGTTTCACATCCATGGGAATTCTGTCTCTGTCTGAACGATAAGCCAGCGCACCTCCATGGGTGTAGTAATCAAACAACATTTTGGCCTGGGGATTGCCGGACATGGTTTCCGCCATTGTTTCGTGGAAAAACAGGTCGAGAACCAGGTTCTGAACCGGGGTGTATATTTTTACCGAAACCTCGTGATGCTCTTCACCCTCTTCAGGTTTAATCGGAAAAATACCTCTGGAAACCGTTCCTGTAACTGTGTCTATCAGGTTGGTGTTTCCCAGAGGCCCGTCTTCGAGCTCGTAAACCGGGCCACAACTGTGGGAAGTAACTGTTTTCAGTGAGGGCAGTGGCATGCTGCAGTACCTTTCCAGAAAAGGCACCTTGTCCATAAGGCTGCACGTTGCTCCCGGGTCTATTGAATCTGTAAATACATGCTCTTCATGCTCGTTTCCGGCAAAAAAGCATGGCGTATCTATAACCCATTTAACACCAGGTCTGTTTCTTCTTACATCAAAAAGACCTTTGACCTCTGCCACATCCAGCATTCCCTCTTCCATGGACGGTCCGAATATCCAGGCATCAAGCTGTGTTTCTGCCTGAAGACCCAGCAGATGACTCTGGGCATAGTACGCCTGCTTCCTCAGTGTGTTGTAAGCCTGGTCTTTTCCATCGCGGGAACTTGCCATAAGCATCATGTCCATAGACTGACGGTCTCCTGAATGTATTTCTATTATATCGTAAAATTCCTCAACGGCCTTCAATGCAACATCAAGATAGCTCTTATCTACACCTTTTGCTTTGCAGCTTTTTATAAAACGGCTGAATGAATGCTTTCCTGGCACAAATTGTGCCGCGAAAAACAGATCGTCTTCGTGGATTATCTTGTAAATTCTCCAGCCAAGCTTCTTGTCGAGACCCAGCACCTGATACACATCATGTGGACTGTCTACTCTTTCAGGCAATTTGCTTACAACAATACCAATGGATTTTCTTAACCCAAGTATGGTTCTTGTAACATCTTCCTGAAACCGGGTAACTACATCAGTCATTTCTTTCCACCTTATGTGTTTATCTGCTGCAGCGGTACACAGACAATCTAAAATATTCCATCGAAAAGGTCATCCCCGGTTGTTGAAAGAACCTGTAGCTCCCTCTGGCCACCTGCAAGAAATATTTTTTTTTCCTCCAGTATTTCCTTTATCCGCCGGTCATTGAATGCCAGTCTTTTCTTCAAGTCTGAAGCAGTAAGAACTGTGATATGGAGTTCTCTTGCTGCTTCCCTTGAAAACTCCACTGTACATGCACGAACAGCGTCCATGGCAGTATCACCAATAACCATCAACTTCACCGGCGAATTGTCTCCTGCGATTCCGCCAGCATAATCACCGTATATGAAAGCCATTCCCAGCTCATCAACACAGCTATCCAGGTCAGTTTTTAAGAGGTCAATCAAACCTGTCGTCTTAGAAAATATTGACCTCAGCTCTTTGTATATAAGGTTGTTTGTGTTGGCTCTGTAGTGTACCTGATTGCCGACACTTACACGGGTAATTATCCCTGCATCTGAAAGGCGTTTCACTTCCCTCTGAACTGCTCCTCTTCCGCTATTAAGAAATCTGATCAGTTCAAGCAGGTAAAATGTGCGCCCGGGATTGAGCACAAAAGTAGAAAGAACCTTTCTGCGAACCTTTCCGAAAAGGCTCTCTCCTATCAATTCGTTAGGGTTATTACTCATATTGGGTATATTCATACCGATATGGGGTATGTCAATACTCCAAGTTGCTTCAGGATACTATTCCGTTTTCTCTTCCAACAGCAACAAATGCCTGTATTGCTCTGTCAAGCTGCTCCCGTGTATGGGCTGCGCTCAGCTGCACTCGTATTCTTGACTGCCCCAGCGCTACAACAGGATAGAAGAAACCGATTGCATAAACACCGTGCTCCAGAAGATCGTTTGCAAACTTCTGCGCCAGCACTGCATCGTTTTCGTAACCCCCGAACATAATCGGAACAATTGCGGTTTCTCCGTCGATGATGGAAAACCCAGCTTTCCTGATTCTATCTCTGAAATAGTTGGCATTCTCATGAACTCTGTCGCGCAGCGCGGTGCTTTCTGTGAGCATATCGATTGCCTTTATTGTTGCGCCAACCACTGCGGGAGACACTGTATTAGAGAAAAGGTAAGGCCGTGACATCTGTCTGAGCCAGTCAATTAGTTCCTGCCGACCGGAAGTACAGCCACCGCTTGCACCACCAAGAGCCTTCCCGAAAGTTGTTGTTATCAGGTCAACACTGCCCATAACACCGTAGTGCTCGTGAGTGCCTCTGCCTGTTGCTCCGATGTACCCGGTGGCATGACTGTCATCAACCATCAGCAGAGCATCGTACCTGTTGCAGAGATCAACAATCTTATCCAGTGGAGCAATATCACCGTTCATGCTGAAAACCCCATCAGTTGAAACCATGCGATAACTGCAGCTCTGTACCTCTTCACTTGAAAGAATCGCTTCAAGACCGGGAAGATATTTGCCATCAAAACTGTATGTGCCTGTACCTGTTTGATTGTGGCTGTAGATGTACCTCTTTGCTTTGCAAAGCCTTACTCCTGAAATAATAGAAGCATGGTTCAGCTGATCTGCTATTATTGCGCTGTCTGAATCAAGAAAAGGCTCGAATATTCCTGCATTGGCATCGTAGCAGGCCGCATAGAGAATTGTGTCATCAGTACCCAGGAATTCAGATACCTTTGTTTCGAGCTCTCTGTGTATATCCTGCGTGCCGCAGATGAATCTCACACTTGAAAGCCCGTAACCCCTGCTGTCGATTGTGTCTTTTGCGGCCTGACGTATGTCGGGATGATTTGACAGCCCCAGGTAGTTGTTTGCGCAGAAGTTAAGTACATTCCTCCTGGAACCGACTTGTATCTCTGTACCCTGTGGAGAGGTTATAATTCTCTCTTCCTTTATAAGCCCTTCTGCTCTTCTTTTTTCGATCAGATCTGTGATATCACTGTATATTTTACGAGACATTGTGTTTCCCTTCTCTGTATGAAACAGACATTCTGTCCGGTCTTACAGACAGATACAGCCCCGATTATACAATCCCCTGAACAGGAATACCATGTACCGTTGTATCTAGCTGTATTATAACACGTTAGAATCTGATAGCTCTATTCAGTTCATCAAGGTAGAACTTGCGGTCAGTTAAATTCAGGCCAGATTTGTGTGTAGATGTCATAGTTATGACTGACTATTTCCACATACTTCTTGGTTTCATTGTATGTGATGCGACTGAAGAACTCTTCCGTTGAAACAGTTCCCCATCCCCACCTCAGCGCATTGTGCGGCCCGCCATTGTAACCTGCGAGGGTTCCAGGCATGTCCCAGTTGAAATCTTCTCCATACCCGCTTATACACGCAGTACCGTAAAGAATGGATGTGGCCGGATCGTACAGGATGTCCGGCGTGTATGAATCCTGCCATCCGTGTTCAATGGCAACGTATTCCGAAGTACTGGGTATCATCTGAATCAGCCCTCTAGCCCCTGCTGTAGAAAAACAGTCCGGTTGAAAAGCACTCTCCTGCTTCATTATGGACCACAGTAGTTTTGGATCCATTTTGAAGCGAGCCGTTACCTCTGTAACATCATCTGTCCATGCTGCAGGGTAACGAAGCCTCCACAGTTCAAGTGGCCGATTGTCGCCTTCAAGGCTCCATATCTGCCACGCCGCAGACGGCCCTCTTTCCCAGACATCGTTCTCCAGATAAAAATCAGCCAGTCCATATACACTGCCCACTTCTTCCTCTGCAAGGCGAAAAAGATCCAGAGCCCATTTTCTGCACCCGGCCTCAAGAAGAACAACCCCGTCAACAGCACTTTGCGGAGGAGCTGCTGCTGGCTTTCCGTTCCTGGTCATCCAGATATCAAGAGGCTCATCTGTGTAAAACAGGCGCCACTCCTGAATGCCCAGATACTGTCTGGCAAAGGTAGCTGGAAGACTGAACGGTTTGTCGCTGATAAGCCTTTCCAGCACTTCTCTTCCAGATTCATCACCCGACTGAAGCTTAAGTACTCCGTACCAGTATCTTGATGATGGTCTGTAAACACTCTGTGTCCATCTGCTGTTGAACTCGCCAAAGGCCCCGATTGCTTCGGCAGTTCTTCCAGTTTTCATAAGAGCAAGGCACCTGTAGAACTGAGCATCATCTACCGTTGTGTTTGCGGGATATCTGGCTACAGTTTCTGCAAAATAAGGAATGGACCGTTCCCAGAAACCATTCTCGGCAAGAAGGCTGCCCCTGTACCAGGGAAGATTGCTTATTCGGCTGTGGTTCGGCCATGTGTTTTCGTAGTAATCAAGCCACTGCATGGCCTGATCAACAAGCCCCAGAGCAGCCATATCACGAGCCATATAGATACATGCGTTTGCTGCATCACCGCCGTGGGGCCATTTCTCCAGATAATCACTTAAAATACCCACAGCAAGATCATGTCTTCCGAGCCGGTCTCTGGTTCTTCCTCCTAGATAAACCACATGCGAAGGCGGAGAAACAGAATTCATCGCCAGATCATAAACCTCATTCCACAAACCGCCGCTGTAAAAAGCATCTACCACCATACTCGAGAGGGATGAATCTGCAAGAAGAGTGTCACGCAACACCTGGTATGCTGCGGCATGTATATCTCCTGCCGGCCACAGATTGAATGAATCGACAAAGTCGTTGATACCGTAAACGCCCCGTGCCATACCCCGATAATGGTAAATTTTTGATTTCAGTATGTCATCTTCATACTCAAAAGCCGTGTTCCAGCACTGCCGCTGCAACTGAATATCCCCCGAGCCAAGTGCGGCCCTGTATGTTGTAATAAGTCTGTCTTTTTCTGCTGTTCCCGGCAACTCCGAATGAATCATCCACAGAAACTCCAGTGCATAGACAGGATCGGTTACCACAAGTGACTCGGCAGCCATAAGAGCTACATAATCTGGAAGAACAAACCTGCCAGCCACCAGTCCGGACATTATGTCAGGAGCAATCCTGAAACCGCCGGTTCTCAGCGCCCTGAAGGCTGTGGTCTTTCCTGGAGTTTCCAGCAGAAGCCTGGCAACAACAGCTGATTCAGAAACTGAAGCATCTGAAGCCTTTTCGGCAAGCTCTGCTCTTCTCTCTGAACCTGGCTGAAGAAGCAGAGCAGCCGACGAAAACATCAACGATGCCGCTTCTCCATCTCCTGCAAGAAGAAGTGAATCGCCTGCGGCTTCCATCTGAAAACTTCTTTCAATTCCGCTTACAGAATCCGGAGAATCCGACACAGTGCCGCAAGCTAGAATTGCAAAAAAACAGACAACTATTATCTGCTTCAACTGGAGCCTGTCCGGGAATAGACATTGAGCAGTAGCGCCTCACGGACGAGATGGAAAGCATGCCGATTAGAGGAGAATAGCAGCGCTATTTGACGATGATTGGCGTGTTTTGCAGCCGTTCGTGTGGTGTCTAATGCCGATGTTGTATTTTCGGTCATGCTCTAGTTTTTTTCCTCCTGACCGTAACCGGCCAATTCCTCTTTAATATCTGGATGTTCAGGAGCGCTGCGTAGAGAACTCTCCAGCAATTCCACAGCTTCTGCATGTTTACCGACGGCAGCGTATGCCCGGGAAAGAGCAATCACGGTTCTTACAGACATATCTGTTTCCGGAATAGCATTCTTGAGAAACTCTATGGTTTCTTCTGCTCTGTCTGTTTTTACCATAAGCATACCGAGACCGGACACTGCCAGTTCAAGATCTGGTGTTATCTCCAGTGCCTTGCGGAACAAGCTTTCTGCCTCTTCCATCTCCTCCATGGCAGCTTTGAGGTGAGCGGTGTTGCACAGAAGCTCAGAGTTCTCCGGGTCCAGGTTCAGGGCCTGGCTGAAAAGAGCCTCGGATTCTGTGTACTCCCCGCGGTTGAAGTGGCCAATTGCTCTGGTATTCAGATCTGTTACCCTGTTCTCTTCAGCCCTGTCCACAAACCTTGCAGTAAGATCAACCATCTGATTTGTCATATTCGTGTTCATCTTCAAACCCTTTTCAAGCTCTTCCTTGATTGACTCAAGAGATTTGCCGGATTCGTTGATGTTTTTCTCGGTTTTGTCTAGCATCGCACCTGTGTTTTCAGACAGGGTTTTTATTGCTTCGGAAAGGTCTCCACCCATCTTGTCTATCCTGTCCGGGACGGCTTTCACAACCTCCAGAACCTGTACCCCTGAAGATGCCAGCTGTTCTTTTACCTCTGCCATACCTGTTGTAATGGTATCGATATACTGTCTGTCACTGGACGTTTTCAGTATTTCTTCAAGTTTGTTGTAAACCTCAGTGAGTTTGTTCTCTACTGTCTCCATGGGGTTCGAAGAATCAGACTCCTTCAGTTTTTTAAGAGAATCACTCATCTCTGAGGGAAGCTTCTCAAACGAAGCGGAAAGACCCTCAAGAATAGGTTTCAGGTCGTCCATCGCCACTGTTTTTCCCACTGCAGCCGACACTGCATCAATCTTCTCGATCACAGGAGCCATATCTATGATAGAGGCCGTTTCGCCGCCACCTGTCTCTTTGATGGATGGGAGAATTTCGTTTGAAAGAACTGTCTCAATAGCTTGCAGTTTTTCAACAACAATATCAGATACTCCGGAACTATCCGGTGCTGTTTCAGAAGGCTTCTTCTCCAGTACCGCTTTCAGCTCGTCAAACTTTTCCAACAGGGGAGTCATGTCGGCTGCAGCAACTTCTCCAGACTGCTTCTGTTCTTCTGCTTTCAGTGCTGGAGCTATATCATCTGCGAGAACAGAATGAATAGCATCCATTTTTTCTCCCAGTACTTCTATTTTCCTGCCAAGCCCCAGCACCACTTTCCCAAGCTCCATAAGGAGCTGCTCTGTGGTCAATCCAGCGGAATTTTCAGCCATGTTTTCCTCCTATTTATTTAATATTATACATTATCATTTTGATAGAATTGCCAGGCAACGAATCAGCGGTTACAGACTGAACACTCTCCGGGTGTTTCTCGGCCAGAAGCCTTGATACTGCATTGGCTTCTTCAAATGCCCCCATATACCTCTGGGCATAATCAAGTCTGTAAAGAAATGAAGGGTCGCCCGTTCTGGCGTATGCTCCCCGCCACACAGAGCAGGCAGCCACCCTTTTCCCAAGCCGCCACAGAGCCTCACCAAGAGACATCGAGTCTTCAGAAACATCTGTTGCAAGAAACACCTCGAAAGCTCTGTCATTCCGAAGCAGTGCTCTGGCTGAATCAGATTCAGAATCGCGTTTTGTTACCGCATCCCTCAACTTGTTCAGAAGTTCAGAATCACCTCTGGCAAACATAAATGCTTCAGAAATCCTGCCGGCCATCAACAAAAGCTCCACAACCTGCTGAACGCTAAGAGAACCGTCCTCGTTGGCTGTGGGAATGAATATGTCAACAATTTTACCTGCAGCTTCACGGTTCTGCTTAGAACCGTTTTTTAGTATATCGAGGGCAAACACAAACAGTTCATCGGTAGACTTGCATCTGACCAGCATATCAACTGCCGAAGATACTTCCGCGCTGTCTGACTTTCCAGCCCCGCCCGGGAATAGCAGAGCAACAGATTCCGCAGCCTGTTCACAATGAGAACACCGCTTCAGAAAATCCATTCTATACTCCCGGTTATCAACAGCATCCTGCAGAAGAGCTTTTGATCGATCGACCCCAAGCTCAGCAAGAGCCACTCGTATGCTGTGAGCCTGCCTGAGATGTCCATTTTTCATAGCCAGTATTTCCAGATGTTCCAGTGCGTCTGCATTCCCAGACTCTCTCCAGTTGCGCATAGGCCCATCCAGCATTTCTGCAGGCAGCGTGATACCTTCGGGTAACTCCCGGTAAACAAAACCTTCCGCATTACTGAAGGAAAGCAGAAGAAGCATACCCAGTGTATCGTCGCCTGTTGGAAGAGCGGCAATCTTTTCCGCCAGCTCAGGTTTTATACACAAAGCTCTTGAAAGTACAGTTGAAGCGTCAAAGCCCTCTACGAATTTGATTCCCAGCTCTGCGGCAAATACCATACCGTCTGCATATCCATGCTCAACACAGTAATCGATACCAGCTTGAACAAGGTCAACAGCAACATCAGGGCTGCCCTCAACTGCTGTTCCTGCCGCTACCCTGTATCCCTCTGGATCACCAGCAAACAATCTGGCAAGAGCAAGACTTCGCTGCAGTACCGAGGAACCTGGAACCTCAACAACTGCACTCTCTAGATATTCAAGAACAGCCTGCTGATCAAGGAACGAATTCAGTGTTTCTGCAGCACCGGAACTGTCATCTGTCTTCAACTGAGCCTGCGCCAGAGCAATCGCCATGGCTGAAGAAGCCTTTCCCGACTCAAGGTACTCGGAGAGAACTTCCCTGGCCAGTACAGCAGTTCTGTCGGAAGCCGCAGCTTTTGTAAGAAATTCGGTTGCCTGCTCCCCTTCGCCAGCCGCGAGCAATTCACAACCGCGAACAAGCTGGGTAATGTCATCACCTACATTGCCCACACCCTTAACGGAAGAAGCTGCAGTACCCGGCATTCCCCGGTCTATAAAATAGCTCAACCGGAAAAGCACAGTTTCGCCATCGGAGTCGAGAACAAGTTTGGAAGCCAGTTTATCCATCCAGTCTTCAATACCGCTGGAAGCCATGACAGGCAACAGCTTTTCCACAACTTTGCCCTTGCCGCTCTTGTTCAGAGTTTCAAACAGATCTGCCGGTTTCATAGCAGATATGGAAGAAAAAGGCAGAGCAGATATCATGCTGGTTACCCTTTCCACAAGGCCAGAGTCAGAAAGAGCTGCCGTAAAATGTGCGGTGGAATCTTTCAGGTTTCCTGCATAAATATTTGAAGCAGCAACCACCAGTTCCCCTGCTGGCGACCTGGGAACAAATCCTGACGCGAGAACTTCTTTCCCGCGATCACGCAGGATCTCCCGGTCATAAATTTCCAGAAGCCCGTTGTCTTTGACCTCTTCTCCGACCAGAAGCAGTTCCAGCCAGTCTGAAGCAGAATCAGCCCCTTTGCCTGTTTTGTAACCTGCGGCTGCCCTGAGCCTTCTCAGCTCGTGGTGTGTTCCCATGAGGTCATCAAAATTTGCTAAAACCGATACAATATCCTGCTTCGATTTAATATCTTGTCTGGCTGAGAGATGCTTCAGTGTGGCAGCGGCTTCTCCGCCTCTCTTGTCTATCAGAAGAACAACTGCCAGCAGGGTTAGAACTGCAGCACTTGTTCTGTCGCGCTTCAGAAGTTTCTGAATCTGTTCAAGAACCCACTCCGGTGTCTGCCTGGCGCTAAGCCCCAGCACCTCTACAGCATCTTCCACCGCACCTTTGTTAACAAGAAATTCTCCCAGTTTCCCGGAAATAAGCCCCTCCCTGTCTACACCGGAATTAATAAACTTTCTGCAGGTTTCCACAATGGGAGAGTCGACCACATCATCACACTGAAACGCCCTGTCAACCGAATCTAGAGCCTGCGTATTCTCTCCCCTTGCAAGCCTGAGACGGGCCTGAAGAAGGTGTACTCTCGCGTGACCGGAAGCGCTTATTACAAAGTGCGTTACAGCCTGCTCCAGCATGGAAGTATTACCGTGCTCGTCTATAAGATCGTCCAGAATAAGACTGGCATCATCTGGTCTTCCACTGGCATTGATCAGCCTTGCCAGTGAAACTCTGGCCCTCGGAGTCTGATCGGCATGAAGAAGATCCTTCTCTACAAGGGCGATAGCCTTGTTTACGATATCAACTTCCGCATCAAAAAGGCTGGGCAGTTCTGCGATGGCCCTTTCCGAGTCTCCTATTGCGGTAAGCACCGTTATTCTCTTCAAATTCACACCCATGTCGGTACCGCCGGTTCTGGCAGCTATCCAGCCACTTAGCCTTGCAAGACTTTCTTCCGGGAATCTGCATCTTTCAGCGGAATCCACCAGAACATCCATAGCGGCACCGGGATCTCCCCTGTGCAACTGAATAACAGCCCATGCAAGAACTCTGTCTATACTCGAACCCAGTTCTCTTCCAGTAACCCCGTCCAGAGTCTGAAAAGCACTTTGAACGGATTCGGCAAAACGACCCACCGTTAGTTTCTCTGTTCTTCCCAGCAACTCAATTAAACCGTTGAAATCCCTCTGGTGAAGCCTTGTACGCCAGATAACCCGAAGCAGTTCAATTGATCGGGGAAACTGAGACTGCTTTTCTTCCAGAAGCCGGGAAACATTCATCCTGAGATCAGGATGTGTTCGCATAATGTTCTCACCAATTCTTCCACCCAGATCCGGGTGACCAATATCCATAAGAAATGGAACCAGTTTCATCGCCACTTCGTGGTCTGTCAGAAGCAGATCAAGGTCTTCCTCAACCATGACCGCTGCCTGGTCAACCATATCGCTTGCAGCCAGATCCTGAATTTTCTTAAACGCTCTCTGTGATTTTGATCCGAATAGAAATGCCATGACACCTACTCCGGTTTAATGATCAGGTTTTCACCAATTGATAATGCTGCTGAATCCTTGTTGTTTAGTTCCATAATCTGTTCTACGCTGACTCCGTATCGATTGGCAAGCGTCCACATCGAATCGCCTGCCTTAACTGTGTGCGTGACCACACTGTCTGCCCGCACTATTGAAACAGCCCCAGCCTCTTCAGAAGGTGTACCCCTTAAGAGAAGCTTCTGCCCGGGATGTATCACCGCTGCTGTAGACATATCGTTCCACAGGGCTACCTCTCTGGAAGATACTCCAACCGAGGCCCCGATTCCACCAAGGGTATCTCCGGATCGTACAGTATACTGAAAAAAGCCGGCACTGACGGCAGCACTTGAATTCACTGGAACTCTGGTGCTTTCCGGCAACAGAATGTACCCGCCGGAAGGGGGCAAAGATGAATTATTCGCATCCATAAGATCGTTTACAGCGATACCTGTAGCCTGCCCAATAGATGTCCATGAATCACCGCTCTTTACCATGTATCTGTCTCTTGGAATAGACCACGCAGCTTGAAACGCAATCGAAGCCCGGAGTGTTGGCACAACTACTTCCCAGTTTCTTTGTCCTGCAGGTGTTACCTCTCTTAAGAAGCCCCTGTTGTGCTCTGCCAGGAATTCAGGGTCTATACTGCTCTCTGCAGCCAGCAGTCTTAAATCAAGACCTGGTGGAACCAGAATTACAGACAGTGCCGGTTCAACCGATTCCAGCTGACGGATGGCCAGAAGGGCCGCAGAGTACCTCGGAACAAAAGCATCCGTCTCTCCCGGAAGCTCGATCATTCCGTACTGCCTTCTGGTTGCATTGGAGATAGCCCTCTGTACAACCCCCTCACCACAGTTGTAGGCGGCAAGAGCCAGATGCCAGTCATCAAACATTCGATTCAGATACAACAGATAATTCGATGCCGTTCTTGTGGAAGCTGTCCAGGAATAACGTTCATCAACCTGGTCTGTCATGTTCATTCGAAACTGCCTGGCTGTTCCGCTCATGAACTGCCACGGCCCGGCAGCACCCACCCTTGAGTAATCGCCGACATAATAGTTGCTCTCAACCCAGGGCAGCGCAGCCAGGTCAGGTGGTGCTCCCTGGCTTTTCAAAAGAGCTTCCAGCAGCAGCACAGTTCCATCATCCGCCGGACACCCTTCCGGAGTGTAGTTAAGATCGCTGAGGTGGGGGGCATACAATGGGATAGTTCCAGACGGCTCAACTCTTCCAGAGGAACCGGAAAGAACAGGGAACACCGGCCTTTCTGAATACAGAGTAACTTCAGGAATCGTCTGTGATCCTGAAGTTACAACAGCAGCATCCGATGAATCATGAAGCCTGATGCCCGAACACGACGAAAAGAACAATATTACAGCTGTTGTCTGAAAACACATTAGCCAGCCAGCCAGAGAGGTTATGACATGCTGAAAATTGGAATCGTCGGGGCAACCGGTCTCGTCGGTGATAAAATGATTTCCGTACTTCAGGAGAGTTCCCTTCCCGTCCATGAGTTAAGGCTCTTTGCAACGGCAAAAAGCACCGGTCAAACTGTGTTGTTCCGGGGTCTCCCCCATACGGTTGAAATAATACAAAAAGCCTCCTGGGAAAAGGGCATGATTATTCTCGGTGCAACTTCGTCCGAGGTTGCGCGAAAGTGGGTTCCGAAAGCTCTTCTGGCAGGCGCCAGTGTAATAGATAATTCCTCGGCATACAGACTGGACGCAGACGTTCCTCTGGTTGTTCCCGAAGTTAACCCACAGGCTGTAACAGGTAATCACAAACTGATCGCCAACCCCAACTGCTCCACAATACAACTTGTCATGGCACTGGGTCCTCTAACTGCTGTCGCTCCTGTGGAATGGGTTTCAGTCGTTACCTACCAGTCTGTTTCGGGCAGCGGCAGAGAAGGCATAGCTGCACTTGAAAGGCAGGAGAACAAAACACCGGAGGTAAATTCGTTCCACCGAAATGTGCTGTGCGAAATAGGAACGCCGGAGCCTTCGGGATACACCGGAGAAGAAATCAAGCTTATTAAGGAAACTCCAAAGATACTGGGAGTGAGTTTTCCGGTTTATCCGTCCTGCGCAAGGGTTCCTGTGGTAACAGGTCATACTGAAAGCGTAACTGTAAAATTCAAGCAGCCGGTTTCTGCAAAAACGGCAAAAAGAACCCTTGAAAAAGCCCCGGGAGTAGATGTACAAAGCCTGGGTTGCCAGCCTGTTCAAGTAGAGGGAACAGACCGCACAGTTATTGGAAGAGTAAGAAACCATCCTGCCGATGACACGATTGTTCAGTTCTGGGTAACCGCCGACAATGTTCGGAAAGGAGCAGCTCTGAATGCTGTTCAAATTCTTGAACTCGTGGCGAAAAACACAACCGGCTCTGCGTAAACAGAGCCGGCAGTAATAAACAATAACTTCTTCCTCTAAAGGTCGAGATCTCCATCATCGAGAAGATCAAATTCATCGTCATCACTCTCATCATCAAGAGCAGCACCGCACTCTTCGCAAAAGAGCTTCTGAGGTGGATTCACGTGCTCGCATGTGGGACATGTGACTGATTCATCATCTGTTTCTTCTAAATCAATATCGTCTTCATCAAGATCAAGTTCGTCAAGACTGTCATCGTTTGAAGGTTTTTGTGCTACTACCTTTGGCGCACCACCTTTGGCAGCCTTACCCTGTGTAGCTTCTTCAACATCTCTGAGAACCTTCTTCAGGTCTCCCAGTTCTGCACGGAAACTGTCAAGTTCGCCTGATGTGTTGTTTCGTTTTTTAACCGCAGCATCAAGATCCTTCTGGAAAGTAGGATCGTTTTCATCGTGCTCGCGAAGCCTTGCCCTGATTTGAAGCTCTTCAACAAGATCAGATTCGTTCTGATGCTTCTGTTCAAGCTCATTGATCTTCTTTGTAAGATCGTTGACTTTGCCCTCTAAAGAACCTTTTTCAGCACCAAGCTTGCCCAGAACTTCATTAAGCTGATTATCGTAGTCGCCCTTGATTCTGGAGTAAACCCTCTGGTTAGTCTCCGCCCTCATGGTTTCAAGATTAGACAGCCTTTCGGCAAGTTCCGTACGTCTCGCCAGGAGATCCTGGATCTTCCTTTCCAGCGCCATTACCCCTCCATTCTCAATTACCCGTTTTTTCAACAATCACCATACACTGCGATATCTTTCTTCATTTTCCAGTGGATGTCAAGGAGAGAACAACAGAAGCAATTGAAGCAAGAGCATCAGATCCTGTCTTCAGAGCATAATCCGCAGCGGCGAAACACTCTAGTATTTCAGAAGTTGCATAGTTCACACGCCTGACTGCCCGGGTCTCAACAGTCCTCCATACAAACGATGGAATACCCAGCCTTTTTGCTGCAGCCTGCGTTGATATACCGCTTTGAAGCAATTCTCTGGCTGCTGCAGTCTGCCTCCACTGACTGTAAAGAAGCGCCAGCAACCTTATAGGCTCTTCTCCCGAATTTATAAGCACAGAAAGAGAACTCATAGCTGCCCCCTTCTTCCCGGAAAGAACCTCTGCTGTGAACTGAAATGCAGTAGCCTCCGCTGAACCAAGCACTGCGTCATACACCCCTTGAGAATCAACAACGGACCCACTTCCGTGGTACAGGGCAGTGCGTTTTACAACATCCCCAAGCCTTTCCAGCTTTCCAGACGCAATGGCTTCCGCAGCCTGAGATCCATCCCTGGTAAAAGAAATTCCTTCTTCCGCTGCTATAGTTCCCACCCATTTCCACATTCTGTCTGCAAAAGGCTCCCAGCACACAAAAGCTGTTCCTGCCCGCTCCATTTTTGTCATGAACATGTTCGACGGTTTCCTTCCTGCTGTACGGCAGAAAACGATGTGTTCAAAACCACCGGAGACTATCCCGTCTAACTCGCTCTTCTGAGCCCTGGAAAGTTTATCGACCTCACCAATTACCACGAACTTTCCCGGGCTGAAAAGTGACGCCTCGCTGAACAGTGCTGAAAGATTTACCTCTTTCAGATCGTCAGGGACAATTCTAACAGGCTCAAAAGACAGCTCGACCCCACGGCTGCAAAAAACATCCAGAAGCCGGTTGGACTGATAGTATTCTTCCCCAGACACTACAAACAAATCTCCTGGAGATGCAGATTTCACTTTCTTCATCATCTCGGCAAAGTTCTTGACTATCAATTCTCAGCACCTCTCGGGTATTGCCCCTTGAACAGCATTTTGCTTATTTTCCACCCTCAATTCAACAGAGGGGATCCTTTAATGTTAACCTGGTTCAGAAACAATGCAAAGATATTCCTTATCGCCGTCGTTGTCATCTTCGTTGGCATGATTTTTTTCCAGTGGGGGCTGGGAGGTGTCCAGAACATTGAAGTTGACAAGCTTGTTGTTGGTACTGTAAACGGAACAGGGCTTCAACCCGCATCATACGACGCTGTCCGCGATGAAGTTTACAACAACATGAAAAGTCAGATGCAGCAGATGGGAGACCCTGATCCGGAAAACCACCTTGCACTGATGTTCAACGACATAAACAACTCTGCCTTTGATATTCTGGTTGACAGAACGCTTCAGAATGAATACCTGAAGCAGCTGGGGTGGGAACCGGTAAAGCCTTCAATTGCACAGGCTCTTCTTAAAACCCAACTCCAGATATTTGGTATTGAAGATCCCGATGGTTACATGAAAGAATACGAAAATGACCCCAATTACAGATCAACCCTGTACCAGTTGATTGCCCAGGCAGACAGGGCCATGTTTGGAGCCGCAGTTTCCCTGGAAAACATAATATCGGCAAACGAGGTCGAGTTTCTCCTGCAGGATGCTATGACATCGGTTTCTGCAAGATACATCCCGTTCAACTCTTCTCCTGAGATTCCATCACAAGATGAGCTTGAAGAGTTCTACAATGCAAACACTGATCTCTTTGTGTCATCTCCCGGAGCAACGATAAGATACGCCACATTCTCTATTCAACCAACGCAGGAAGATATAGAAGCAACCCTTGCCATGGTCGATTCTCTTGCCCTAAGCGGTACAGGAATGCCAGATACTTTCTCGGTCACCAGAGCCCAGCTTGCCGGGTTCTCGGGCTGGAATATTGATCTCTCCACCGGTGACCTGTCGGAACCTTTTCTTGCGGCTTCCATGAATCAGACTTCAATGATGGCCGGGCATTCCGTGGAACTGCTCTCTGTGAACAGTACAGTTGAAGACACCACAGAAGGAAGTGATACTCTTACACTTGTTCACTGGGAAATACCTCTGTTCCCCGGCTACAGAACTGTGAGAGAAGCTTTCTGGGATCTTGAGGAAAACGCCGAATCAATTCTTGTTACAGAAAGCCCAGTCTACGATCAGCAGTCTCTGGTCGACTACGGCGAAATTGCAATAAGCATAGAGACTACACCGTCGGCTACTGTTCCCCAGGCCCTGATCTCTTTTGCCACTGATTCCATCTGGACAGACACTATTGGACCTGTATTCTATGTACCCAGTCTTACCACGGGATACCCCGCCCTCATGGTAGCAAGAAAGCTTGAAGAAATTCAAGGAGGGCAGTTAAGCCTTCAAGAAGCTCTGGACAGCAATGCAATACTGCTTGAGCTCTACACACAGAGGCAGCAGGATGAATCCTTTGCCATGGCTTCCAGTGCTCTGTCCGGCATTGAAAGCAGCGGGCTAAGCCTTGATGAATGGGCTGCAGCAGAATCTCTTGAGATTTATGACACGCAGCAGTTCAACCCGGTATCGGTAAGGCAGTGGGCCGGGTCTGAACAGTCTGCATACCGGGGTCTTCTCGGATGCAAAGACTTCGCTGATGTCTCTCTTCTTGCAGACGAATTCACTGTTCAAGGTCCGTTCAGCAACAATGGAGTAACCTATCTTGCAGAAATCATCAGCCGCACTGACGCGCAGATTCCTGAAAACAGATCACAGCTTGCAGGTTTCTATCTCTCGGTTCAAAACAGCCATAACCAGGTTTTCTTCGGCAGACTGATGGCATCCCTGCGTAGCAACGCTGACATACAGGATCAGAGAGGCCAGTACTACAACACCATGGACTCTCTCAGAGCAGACTACGCTGCCACCCACGAAGCCCAGCAGTAATCCTGCGAATACAATTCCATTCGATAAGCCCCTGCCAAAAGGCGGGGGCTTCTTGCAACAGTGTTCGGTTGCAAACTAAAGACGGGGCTTCCTTATCAGCAAATACAGAAAGAAAGGTCCGCCGAGGAGAGACAGAATAACGCCAATAGGGAGTTCGGCGGGGGTTACAACTACCCTCGATAATATGTCTGCCCAGATCATCAGAACAGCTCCGCCAAGGGCTGATAGTGGAAGAAGCCTTCTGTAATCACCGCCAACAAGCCGCCTTACCGTGTGTGGAACGATCAGCCCTACAAAACCCACAGGCCCCACTGCTCCCACAGCCCCTCCTGCAAGAACCGCAGCGGTAACAAGAAGGAAAAACCTTTCACGAACAGTGTTTACACCCCGTGACTCGGCCACCTCTGTTCCAGTAAGAAACTGGTTGAGCGTACCGGTTTTCATCATGGCGGGAATCATTCCAACAACCAGGAATGGAGCAAGAAACAATATTCTTGTGTATCCCGCCACTGCCAGGTCACCCATCATCCATCTTACAATCTCCACCAGACGGGATGCAGGGCTCATGTACTCAATCAGCAGCAGAACAGAGGCCCCTAGAAGGTTCACAGTTACACCTGCCAGGATCAGGTTGGAATGATCCCGTGAGCCCCGACCGGCAAGAAACCAGGTAAGTGTTGAGGCAGCAAGAGCCCCGGCAGTACTGGACAGGTATACAAGAAACACAGGCATAGCAACACCGGACAGTATGATAAACCCTGCTGTAACCCCTGCTCCGGCACTTATTCCCAATGTGTAGGGTGTAGCCAGCGGGTTTCTAAGCACAGCCTGAAGAATACACCCGGACACAGCAAGGCTGGCACCGGCTGTAATTGCAAGAAGAATTCTTGGAAGCCTCAGGTACACTATCACCTGACTGGAAGCCTTCCACCCAAGCGGTCCTGTAATCAAAGACAGTACAATACCAAAAGCGGCAAGAACCAACAGAACTCCCAGAGTTGTTTTCACGATGAGCCGCCGGGAAAAACAATCCATCCGCTGTCTGGTGAACTTCGCTTTACTTCAATAGGCGTGTTGTACACTCTGGAAAGAAGATCTCCGGAACTGAATACAGCTTCTGGCTCCCCAAAGGCGAGAGACCTGCCTGCCGAAAGAAGCAGAACTCTGTTAAATGCGTTGCCGGACATCTCTATTCTGTGTGTGGTGGCCAGTATGATGATTCCAGTTGCCGCCAGATCAGAAAGAAGCTTCCACAACTGTGCGGCATGGCCGTAATCCAGTGACGAACCAGGCTCGTCAAGAAGAATAACATCAGTTTTCTGGGAAAGAACAGCAGCAAGATTCACCAGACGGCTCTCGCCGCCGGACATCTCATCTGTAAACTTCTGCGACAGATGACCTGCTCCAACCATCTCCAGAGCCTCCTGTGCTATTTCAATATCTTTCACGGAATCATTCGACCATGCAGTTCTGTGTGGATACCTTCCCAGCAGAACGGTTTCAATGGCAGTAAGCCCTGTCGGAACAGGCGGGGACTGGGGAAGGTAGGCAATTCTCCGGGCTCTTTCGGTTCTTTTCATAGAGTGAATATCAACAGTGTCCAGAGCAACCAGACCTGAACTGTGAATTCCGGGAAAGCACAAAATACCTTTCAGAAGCGTGCTTTTCCCGCTGCCGTTGGGTCCAATTACTGCGGTTACGCTTCCCTCTGCAATTTCCATAAATACACCGGAAACTGCGGTGGAATCTGCACTGTAGCCCACACTCAGATTCTTTACTGTCAGTTCAGGCACTGTGCTATTCCAACAATGAGCTCGTGCAGTCGAGCCCCTGGAACAAGTACATAATCACCTGTAAGAACACGAACGTTGGTGTCTTCAAGCCCGCTTTCTCTCCAGAGATCAAGGTTCGTTTCTCCGGTATGGTAGGGGTCCATAATTACAATGCGGTCGGGGGCCAGAGACAGTATGCCCTCTACGGATACCGCGGGATAACTGCCAGCTTCCGGAGCTGCTGTTACACAGCCCATACCGCTTATGATATCGGCGAAAAAGGTTCCCTGTCCCGCTACTGTTGCTGAACCGTCTGCATCAAGGAATACAACAATCATTACCCGAAGAGAATCCTGTGCCAGAATACTGTAAAGAGAATCAAGCGTTGTTTCTATCTCTTCTCTGAAACCGCCGAAGTCTGCCTCGGGATACAGGTTTTCAATGGTGTCACAGGAGCTGTACACATCAGCAAGTCTGTCGAATGAATACTGATAATAAGGAATACCAAGGCGCCCTGAAAGATCCTTCAGAGACTGATTGGTTCCAATAACATGAATCGAGGTTGCCCCCAGTGCTGTTATCATCTCCATTGAAGGCGTAAGGAAATCTCCCACCACAGCAAGATCCTGCACTTCCGGGGGCCATGTGGAAAACCGGTCTACTCCGGCAACTCTGTTCCATGCTCCCGACACAAAAAACATTTCAGTAAGTGACGGCCCGAACACAACTGCAGCTGTATCCTGGCTGGTGAGTTCTTCCTGAGATGTGTTTTGCTCGCTTTGTTCACTGCAGCCACTCAGTAACATCAAAATCGCGGAAACCGTCGCGAAGTGCTTTAATAGATGCCTTTTCAATCTGTCTTGTCCTTTCCACAGATAGCCCAAGAACTTCTGCAATCTCTGCCAGCCTATGTGTGTCGCCGTCGAGCAACCCGTAGCGCATTACAATAATGAACTTTGCCCTGCTGTCCAGTTTGCCGAGTGCATCTTCCACCATTTCGTTGAGTGGAATTGCTCCCGGATCCGGAACATCAGCAGCCAGCTGTTCTTCCAGAACAAGCCCTTTTTCTCCCACAGGAGTGTGTATGGAATCAACCACTTCAGAAAGACTTAGCAGAATAGACCAGTCCATCTGCCCGCCGGTCTCCGTCTCTATTTCGTGTGGTGCCGGGTATCTCCCTTCCGCAGCGGCAAAATCATCAATTATCTCTCTGAGGTATCTGCCCCTTCTAATAACATTGGCAGGTACCCGTACCAGCCTGTGCTGCCTCTCCAGCGCCAGAAGCACCTTCTTTCTGATACGGATAAGTGCATAGCTCAGGAACCCCTTGCTTCCGGAAAAGTCAAATCTTCTTACCGCGTCTAGAAGACCTACGCATCCCTCCTGAACAAAATCCATTTCCTCCAGAGCGCCGGGGCTTCCTCTTGTGTACCGTCTGACGACGATAAGCACAAGACGAAGATTCCCCTCCACAAGCTCGGACTCGGCATCAAGAAGGGCATTGATGTTTTTGTTGGCTTCCTCTGTCAATACCGGATCTGTGATATTTTTCAGTTTCTGCCACAGTTTTTTCTGCACCTGCGTCCAGTCTACCCTGCCTGTGTATTCCTTTTCCATATCCAGAAGTTTCAAAAGCTTCAGTCTGGTTCTTTTGATTGTTTCCGCCAGCTGCGATCTTCTTTCCCGCGTTGATACATCGGTTGTATCCACCACAGAACTGAATCTGTTTCTGGTGTCAAAAGCGACCTGTTTCTTACCGTTCATCTTCCGCTCTCATGTCCACAAATTCCTCTAGAGCTATTGCCTTGCGCTCTGGATCCGAACTTGCAAGATCTTCCTGTAACCCCCTAAGCCTGGGGAGCTCTCTTCTTTTCCTTGTTATATCCCTCTTCAATTTCTGAACCTCCGGCAGTGGGACATTTTCCAGAACCCCTACGATATCTGCACAGTCGGCAGATAAATCCTCGGAAAGTTCACCGATAACCACAGAAGTAAAACCAGTGCTGATCTGCTCTTTGAATGCGTCAAGAAGCCTGACAGCCCGATCTGTTGTTAAGTCACCAGCTCTCAGGAATTCTATAAAGTCACTGTTGTAAACCCCTCCTGCTGTGGCTACCTTCAGTATTACGGCATCTCCGCTTCCGAGACTATCTGTGCTCCGGCTGATATACCTGGTGCGATCTTCGGAACTCCTGATTTCATCACCCTTCTTTGCAAGGGCATCCCTGGAATAGCCGGTAAATTCTTCAACTTTCTTCTGAAGATCTTCTTCCACCAGTGGATTGGAAGATGAAACCGCCACCTCAAGAAGTCGTTCTGCCAGCCTCGTTCTGTTCGGCCCTTCCGGCAGTTTTCCATCGATAAGAGACACGCAAAATGAAACAGGGTCATACGCAAAATTTAGAAGCTCCTCGAAAGCGTTCCTACCCCGGTTCTTCACAAAATCATCGGGATCCATTCCATCAGGCAGCCTGATCACCAGAGGGTATGCTCCCTGAGCCAGCAGCTTTTCCGCTGCCTTTACGGCAGCTTTTCTGCCGGCTGAATCACCATCGTAGCAGATGTACTGTTTTTCCGCCATACCCATGAGATTTTTTGCCTGCTTTTCCGTAAGGGCGGTTCCACTGGTTGCAACAGTCTCAGAGTATCCTGCAGAGACAAGCCTTGCGTGGTCAAAATAACCCTCGACCAGAATAGCAATCCCCGATTGTCTTGCCTTCTTCTGTGCACTGCTGTACCCGTACAGAAAAGAACCCTTCCTGTAGATAACAGTTTCTGGACCATTCAGGTACTTTGGAACAGCATCTCCAAAACCCCTTGCCCCAAATGAAACAACTCTTCCCCTCCTGTCGTGAATGGGAAAGGTGAGTCGCTCTCTGAAACGATCGTATGGCTCTCCCCTGTCTGTAATAACAAGACCGGCATCACTCATAACTGAAACGGAATAACTAAGACTCCGAAGGTGTTTCAGAAGGGCGTTTCCCCCTGGTGCATACCCTATTCCTATTCCGGTTTCCTCCGGGTCTATGTCTCTTTTTTTAAGATAGTCTCTTGCCTTGCTTCCAGCAGGCCCGTTAAAGCACTTCCTGAAGAACTTCTGGGCATCATCAACAACATCAAACAGCCCCTTTGACAGCCCGGCGGATAACCTGCCGCCTCCTGAACCTTTCCTCAGGGTAATACCGGAGGCCTCTGCCAGTTCCTCCAGAACTTCCGGGAACTCCAGATTTTTTCGGGCCATAAGAAAATTGAACACATCTCCGCCAGCACCGCATCCAAAACACTTATAGGTTCCAGTCGCCGGAAAAACAATAAAACTGGGGGTTTTTTCTTTATGAAAAGGACACAACCCTTTCCATGTGTTACCTGACCTTTTTAACTCTACATACTGCTGAATAACAGACACTATATCTGTAGAACCCTTAACCAGCTCTACCTCATCGCTGTTGTACGCCACAGAATTCACCCCCTGAGCAGTACTATAGATGCCCCGGCTCCACCCTCTTCAGGCGAAGCAATTGTCACGCTCTCAAGCCTTCTGTCATGTCTGAGCCAATGGGTTATTCCCTCCATCAGCCGACCCTTCCCGTGTACAACTCTGATTCTTTTCAGACCAACTGCAACACAATTATCCAGCTTTATATCAAGTTCGGCAATGGCTTCGTCAACTGTCATTCCAAGAAGATCAGCTTCCGGGCTTTCCTGTATTGTCTGATACTCCGAAGACCCTTTCCTTTCCTCCTGAGGAATGTCAATTTTAATGAGACCATTCAATTTCTTTTTTACAAGAACAGAACCAATTCTAACCATTGCTGTAGAGCGACCCGCCTTTTCCACAATGCCGGGAACGGACCACCCTTCAATCATTACACTGTCGCCTGTATGAATATCTGAAGCAATGCCTTCCAGCTCTGCATTGCTTCCAGCAGATCTTTCACTTGCAGCTTCCTCAGTTGCCAGCTCACTGAGCATTTTTCTTGCCTTCCGCCTGTCTGCCGGTGAAGGAGAGTTGGCAATGGAAACCATCAGGGAATCCGCTCTGGACTGGATGCTCTTCAGTGTCCGGGTTTTCTCTTCGTCTACTGCTGCTATTTTCTCCACCAGACTGGCTCTTGTCTCCCGGAGCTGTTTTTCCAGGTGTTTTCTGCTCTTTCTGGCGTGTGTTCTGTCCTCGGAAAGATTCTTTATTTCTGCCAGACGCTTTTCCTCCAGTTCCCTAAGGCTGGTAACAAGACTGTCAAGACTGAAGGAATCACCTGCGAGACTGGATGCCTTCTCCAGCATTCTTTCTGGAAAACCAGCCATAGCAGCAGCTTCAAGGGTACAAGACGCTCCCGGAATATCCGGTACAAACTTGAAACCAGGAGTGAGAGACTCTGGATTGAAAGACATTGATGCGTTGTAAAATCCCGGTTTTTCCCCGGCAAGCAGTTTTAACTGCCCCATGTGCGTACTTACCAGGCACCTGACACCTGAATCAGCCAGTTCTTCAAGAAAAACAACAGCAAGTGCGGCACCTGTAACCGGATCTGTTCCAGCTGCCGGTTCGTCAATAACCGCCAGTGTTTCGGAATCACCAGACACAAGAATATTTTTCTGTTCTGACAGCCGCGCAGAGTATGTGCTAAGATGCATGTCTATAGACTGATTGTCTCCCATTGAAACCATTACTCTGCGGAAAAACGGCATTGAAGACCCGGAACCTGCGTGAACACCAAGCCCGCATCTGGCACAGATTGAAGCAAGTGACAGAGCTTTGAGAAGAACGCTCTTTCCACCGGCATTGGGCCCGCTGATAATAAGAACACGCCAGTCTTCAGTTAGCCTGACTCTGCTCTTTACCACCGAATCCGGGGACAAGAGCGGGTGTGCCAGGTTGTGCAGATCCATCTGCCCTTCATGTGGAAACACTGTGCTGAAGAAAGTGTGATACCTGGCTCTGGCAAACACTGCATCGAGCCCGCTGAGTATGGAAATACCCCTCTTTATCTCTTCAAGTCTTTCCCGCACTGCCAGTGTTGCCTCGCGAAGTATTCTTCTCCGCTCCTGCTGGAGATCAAAAACAGCTTCCTGCAACTCATTCCCCGCCTCAACCAGCTCTGCCGGTTCTATAAACAGAGTTGCCCCGCTTTCAGATCTGTCGTGAATCAGCCCCTTAACAAGTCCTCTTTTCCCAGAGAAAACTGGAAGAACATACCTTCCGGACCTCATTGTTGGCGGGGAATCCCGCAGAATTCCCTTCCCGGCCAGCCGCCCTGAGATTTTTGAAAGTTTTGATGCGAGTGATGCTCGAAGACTCTGAATTTTCCGGGAAAGCTTCTTAAGTTGCGGAGATGCGTCTGCAGCCAGTTCCCCCTCTGAAGTGGTAATACGCAGCAGTTGCCTTGAAAGACCATCCAGAATTGGAATACCGCTGATCACAGAGTCAAGAATTCCCGATACGGTGCTGGAAACACTGTTTACTCTGTCTGAAAACACTTTCATGTCACAAAGCATTCCACCTGTTGACCTAAGATGGACAGGTTCAATAGCAACAACTCCGGTATCAAGCTCACTTACCGCATCTATAATACCCTGTAAGTTTGAAACAGGTGGTTCAACACCTGCGCTTAGAAGCTCTGCAGCGTGCAGGGTCTCATTCATAAGAACCCCGGCATCGGATCTGT
This sequence comes from uncultured bacterium, assembly GCA_964604135.1. Taxonomy (GTDB): domain Bacteria; phylum Fermentibacterota; class Fermentibacteria; order Fermentibacterales; family JCC-6; genus Sabulitectum. The sequence goes on from CAZRXU010000003.1 coordinate 35,291, forward strand.
TTTGCGAAGGAAGAAGCTGTGAAACAAGAATTCTTCCGGATCGACTGCCGGCATAATTCTGAACAACCTCCAGAATTCTGAAAAACTCAAGCCGGGAAAGATCCTGATTTTCAGTCACCAGCGCTGACACAATCTATCTCCAGACCACTGCAGCCACCGGGAATTCGCTGGGCTTCAGATACTATCTGCGTTTTACCTTGAATGAGTGCAGTTCTTCCATCTTCTTGAGAAATTCCTTCTCACCGCGTTTAACTTTCGAGGGAACATAAATATCTATCTCGACAATCAGATCACCGCGCCCCCGCCTGTTAAGCCTGCCCATCCCCTGATGTTTTATCTTAAGCCTCGTACCGGCAGATGTTCCACTGCCAACCTTCACCACCGTTGAGTCACCGTCTGGAAGGGGAATTGTAAACTCTGCCCCCAGTACAGCCTGAGGATACGAAATTGTCAGAGAGTAAACGAGATCATCTTCTTCCCGCACGAATGAACCGTAGTCGATTTTGTTGATAAGCAGCTTCAAGTCCCCTGGAACGCCACCCTGTCCAGGATGATGCCCCTGCCCCCGCAACCTTATGTAGTGGCCCTTTGAAAGACCTGCAGGGAGATCAACAGCAATGGTAGACTTCTTTTTTTCGTAGCCCTTTCCCCTGCAACTTGAGCAAAGCTTTCTGGGAATGCTTCCGCTGCCTCTGCATGTGGGGCATTTGCTTACAGTTCGGAAACTGCCCAACAGTGTATTTCTTACAGATGCAACCTGTCCGGAACCTTTGCACTGTCTGCAGGTATCCGACCCTGCTTCAGGGTCTGCCCCTGTACCGGAACAGCTGCTGCATGAAACATTTCTCTCTACTTCTATTTCCTGCCTGCCGCCAAGAACTGCATCCTGAAGATCCAGATTAACCTTTACAACGAGATCTTCGCCTCTGATTGCCCCGGAACGGGAACCGCTAGACGCAAAACCGAAATTTTCCATAAACGCCCGCAGAGCATCATCGAGACCAAACCCGCTAAAGATGTCTTGCATACCACCCATACCACCGAAAGACCCGGCAGGCTCGGTGGTACCGTAACGATCAAAGGCATCCCTTCTTGAAGGGTCGCTTAGTATTTCATACGCCTTTGCAGCCTCTTTAAACCGCTCTTCAGCCTGATGATCACCGGGGTTTCGATCCGGATGATTCTTCATAGCAGCAGCACGGTAGGCCTTCTTAATTTCTTCCGGGGACGCACCTCTGTTTACGCCCAGTACTTCGTATGGATTCATGGGGCGAAATATAACAACCGCAGAGAGGAAAAAACAAAATGAACGCCGAAGAAAACTCTGCTACTCAGGATTATTCTTCTCTGTATCAACTTTTGTTATGGAATCAAGAAACTCTGAAGCAGCGTTATCTTCATCTGTTTCAAACACTTCAACAAGTTTTGAAATCGAGCCGTTCAGCTGCCGAACTTCATCGATGGCATTTTCCAGGGCCAGTGAATCATCTCCATCGCGTAAAACCTTAAGCTTCTTGGTCTCTCCGTCGAGTTCTTCCCATGAGCCCTTGTCCAATTCCTCCCGGGCAATCTTTAGTGTTCTGGAAGCCCTGTAAATAACTTCATCCGCTTCGTTCCGAAGGCCTACAAATTTTATTCTGATCTTATCCGCATCGGCATTGGCTCTGGCTTCCCTGCGAAGCCTCTCTATCTCTGAACTGCTTAAGCCGCCGCTGGGGTTAACCTTAATACTCTGCTCCTGGCCAGTGGTCGTATCCCTGGCGGAAACATTAAGAATTCCACTGGCATCAATCTCAAAAACAACTTCAATACGGGGTTCACCGCGTTTGGCAGCTGCAATTCCCCGCAATTCGAAGGTTCCCAGGCTTCTGTTACCGTCAATAACTTCCCGCTCGCCCTGAACCACATGTACACCAACCACAGACTGGTTATCGCTGGCAGTTGTAAATATCCTGCTGTTTCGAGTAGGGATAGGGCTGTTTCTTCGAATAATAGGGGCAAGAACGCCGCCGAGAGTTTCAACGCCCAGAGTCAGCGGGGTAACGTCTATAAGAACAAGATCCTTCCTCTGACCGGAAAGAACCGAACTCTCAATAGCTGCACCAAGCGCCACAACTTCGTCGGGATTAACCGATTGAGCCGGTTTCATTCCAAAGAATTCTTCGACCAGCTTCTGAACAAGAGGAATTCTTGTTGAACCTCCCACAAGAACAACATGGTCAAGCTCTTTGATCTTCATCCCTGCATCTTCCACAGCATCTCTGCACAGTGGTATGGTTTTACGGATCAGCTCACCTGCAAGTTCCTCGAACAGCTTTCTTGTAATGGTTATTTCCAGATGAACAGGTCCGGATTCGCCGGTGGCGATAAACGGCAGATTGATATCGGTTTCCTGGGTCATGGACAGCTCGCACTTTGCCCGTTCAGCAGCCTCTCTAACCCGTTGCGGTGCTATGTTATCTGTTGACAGATCTATTCCCGTTTCCGACTTGAACTCACTCATTATCCATTGAACAAGCTTCGTGTCGAGATCATCACCACCAAGACTTGTATCTCCCAGAGTAGCTTTTACCTCAAAAACACCATTCAGCACCTGCAAAACACTTACATCAAATGTTCCGCCGCCAAAATCGTAAACAACAAGTTTTTTCTTGCCTTCCGGCTCGATAAAGGCCAGTGCGGCAGCGGTGGGCTCGTTAAGAACCCTTCTAACTTTGAATCCTGCAATTCTGCCTGCAGCCTTGGTTGCCTGACGCTGAACCTCATTGAAATATGCTGGAACTGTAATCACCGCATCGGTAACCTCTTCACCCAGAAACTCCTCTGCTGTGTTTTTAAGCTGCTGCAGAATAATTGCCGATATTTCCGGTGGTGTGTACACACGATCCATGATTCTAACGGCAGCATCACCGTTGCTGTTTTCAACTATTTCATAAGATACATCATTCACGTGGCTGGCAACCTCAGCATAACGACGCCCCATGAGCCTCTTTATACTGTTTACCGTGTTTCTTGGATTGGTAATGGCTTGTCTTCTGGCCACAAGGCCAACCAGTCTTTCTCCCTTTGCAGAAAACGCCACCACAGAAGGCATGACCCTCGAACCGCTCTTTGATTGTATAACTGTGGGGAGCCCGCCATCGCTGAAGGCGATGCAGGAGTTCGTTGTTCCAAGGTCAATTCCTATGGTTCTTCCCATATCAAATTCCTCCAGTAAAATAACCTGGCCTTGTAAGCAGTCAAACCCCGGTAACAACAAATTCTGTCGTGACAACCGGGCTGTTAATCATCTGGAAATAGTATCGCATACATCGTGCAGTGTCAACCTCGCCATTCAATGGTGTTCGGTGCTGAAATTACTCCCTTCTCGCACACGATGGAAGTAATTAATTTAACAGGAGTAACGTCAAATGCAGGGTTATAAACACCAACACCATCAGGTATGATCTTTTCCCCTCCACAGACAGCCAGCTCTTCTCTGCCCCTCTCCTCTATTTCGATAGAACTTCCGTCAGCAGCTTCCGGATCAAATGTGGAAACAGGTGCCACTACATAGAAAGGCACACCGGCCTCAAAAGCCGCCAGAGCCAAGGGGTATGTTCCTATTTTGTTGGCAGAATCTCCATTCATGGCTATTCTGTCCGCACCTGTAATTACAGCATCAACAGCTCCTGTCAGAAGCAGCGAAGCAGCAGCAGAATCAGGAAGAACCTTCACAGGAATACCTGCCTTGTGCAGCTCCCACGAGGTAAGTCTGGCCCCTTGAAGAAGCGGCCTTGTTTCATCGGCGAAAACACCGGAGAGAATTCCCCTGGAAAAAGCTTCATAAATTACTGAAAGAGCTGTACCAAGACCTGCCGTTGCGAGCCCTCCGGCATTACAATGGGTAAGAACAGTACACCCCTCGGGAAGCAGATCAGCACCCAGATTGCCCATTACCCTGCTTGCCTCCAGATCTTCCCTGAATAGCTTTTGAGCGCTGATCAACAGACGCTCTACAGCATCAGATTTCGATATTGAAGAAAGTAGAATCTCTCTCTGAATATCGAGACAGTGAAACAGATTTACAGCAGTGGGTCTTGTTGAAGCGAGCAGATCCAGCTGGCTGCTGCATTGCTTCACATACTCGGATGATTCCGGAGTTTCCATGGCGGCGATAACAGCACCGTATGCCGCCGCCACACCAATTGCCGGGGCCCCACGAACTGCAAGTGTTCTGATCGCTTCTGCAAGCACTGTTGTTGATTTACAAAAGATATATGTTTCTTCCGAAGGAAGAAGTCTCTGATCCAGTAGCACCAGATGATGATCACGCCACTCAAGGGTTGGAACGGGTATCACTTCACACCACCGGTATTAAGAATTTCCTCACAAACCTGCACGATATCGGCAGGTTCCACCATTCTGCCTTCTCCGGTGGTTCCGCATGCAAGGCTGCCGGAAACGGGGCCTGCAAAACTGACACCCCGGGAATGAAGAGTTTTCACATTTTCCTGAACAGCTGGATTGTTCCACATTCTAGTATTCATTGCCGGCGCAATCAGAACCGGTGCTGAACAGGCTAAAAAAGATGTGGTAAGAAGATCGTCAGCAAGACCACAGGCAGCTCTCGCAAGAAAATGAGCAGTTGCCGGAGCAATAACCATCAGGTCTGCATTGTCTGTAAGGGTGATATGGGGAATGGAATCGCCAGAAAATGGTGAAAACATATCTGTGTAACATGGTGTTCCGGAAACAGATGAAAGCTGCACTGCAGTAACAAACTCTGTGGCGGCCCTTGTTAGTATGCAGTTTACCGTGTGACCCGACTTCCTCAGCAGTGAAGCAACACTGACAGCCTTAAAAGCAGCAGCACCGCCGGTTACTCCAAGAAGGATTTCAGCCATCAGTTCCCTTCCTCTCTGTTTTTTCGCCCGATCTCGTTTATTCCGAGCAGTGTAAGTTCCGGGCATATCCTGAATTTGTTCCTGCATTTATCTCCAAGAGCGGTTCCCCACCCTCCAGTAGCCCATAGTTCTGGAGCAGAGTCCAGCTCGGACGAGATCAGGTCTATGATGTAATCAGCTGCACCAACGGCGCTGAAAAGAACGCCTGACCTGATTGCGTCTGCGGTTGTTCTTCCCACAACGCTTTCAGGAAACGAAAGATCTATGGGGTTCAGTCTTTCAGCCTTCTTAAACAGCTCCCCGGCAGATGTTCCCACCCCGGGGCTTATTGCCCCTCCAAGATACCTTCCTCTGCTGTCGATCACATCAAAAGTTGTTGCTGTTCCGAAGTCCACCACAATGGCGGGAAGCTTACCGGATATTGCTGCAGCAACAGCGTTAGCAAGCCTGTCCGGCCCTATTTCATGGGGATACCTGTAGCTTAGTTCAATTCCGGCTGTGGCAGAAGACACATCTACCGGTGTAATTTCCAGCCATTTCCTGCACATGTTGATAATTGTGTGGTGAACCTGGGGAACAACGCAGGCAAAGGCAACATCATCAGGTTCAGAATAATTCTCTCCCCGAAGAAGTGCCTCTGTGTAAATTCTGAACTCATCAGCAGTCCACCTCTGGGTTCTGATTCTCCACTGCTCCAGAAGGCTGTCGCCTTCAAAAAGGGCAAGTGCTGTTTTCGTGTTTCCCACATCAATAGCAAGTCTTCTCATTTATCTTCCTTCGTGTACAACCAGTCAAGACCAACGTCCGATGACTTTACCGAGTGAGTCAGCATACCAACGGAAATACCATCAACCCCTGTTTCCGCCACAGCGCGAACTGTTTCCAGCGTAATTCCACCAGAAGCTTCAAGGTATATACCGGTTTCCGCAGCCAGCAGGACTGCTTTCCGAAGCTGGTCTGCTGACATGTTATCAAGAAGAATCCTGTCAGGTTCAAGGGGAATAACAGCCTGCAACTGAGCCACAGAGTCAACTTCTATTTCAAAGGGAATATTCCTTCTGCGCAGTCTTTCCACAACAGGCGCAAGACTTTCGGCACCACCTGCTGCAGCAAGGTGGTTGTCTTTCAGCATAGCCATATCCGCAAGCGAAAACCGGTGGTTTACCCCCCCTCCCATACGAACTGCATACTTTTCAAGTGCCCGCATACAGGGAGTTGTTTTTCTGGTATCGAGTATTTCAACACCTGTACCTTCGCAGATTCGAACAAACTTCGCGGTTTCAGTTGCAATACCGCACAGCCGCCCGAGGATGTTAAGAAATATCCTCTCGCCGCGAAGTATCGACGCAGCCGGGCCGTAGATGCCGGCAATATTCCCGCCAGCCCCGATACTTTCCCCCTCTTCAGCAAAACTCTCTACCCGGATGCTTCCCGGTATCAGGGGAAAAACTGCTGATGCAAGTTTTACACCTGCCACCACAATGTTTTCCCTGGCGTTAACAATGCATGAAACCGTGGTGTTACCCGATTCGGCCAGTGCACCCGAAGCCTCATCATCCAGCGCTCTATCTTCAAGCACTGCATTTTTTACCAGCACTTCAACTACAGCAACAGGATCAGTCCAGTCAACAGAATTCATTAAATCCCCTTCGCAATACCTGTGTTCCCGTAAACAACAGTACCGTTTTTCATTGTTGTCTCAACTGCAATACCTTCCAGGTTCTCAAATGGGTTACCGGAAAGGAAGATCATGTCTGCTACCCTGCCTGCTGCCAGGGGAACTGCCAGATGGGCCAGCCCGGATATAGAAGCAGAACTCAGAGTGTACGCGTACAGCGCCTCGTGAACAGACAGCGACTGGCTGTTTGCTCTGTGGTGTACTGCACCGGAAAGGCCGAAAAGCGGGTCAAGCGGCATACTGTCACTTCCAAAACCAAGCCTGAAACCGGAATCAACCACAGTTTTGAAAGGATTCAGCGCGGCAGCCCGGCCAGGTGTGAGAACTCTGTCATACATTCCGCCAGGTTTTTGCCATCTTTTTACAAAGTTGGGCTGCATACTGAAAATATGGTGTTCCCTACTCCATGTTCCAGGCCACGCGCGAAGCAGTTCCTCTGCATGTTCAACCCGTACACTGAACCCGTGCCCCAGTGCTTTAAAAACCTCACCGGAAACACGGTCAAGCTGTTGCAGTGCTTCCCCGCCAATGGCATGAACCGCTGCCGAAAGACCCAACTCGCCGCAGCGAAGAAGCAATGAGAAAAGCATGCTGTCGGAATAATTTAATACACCTGCAGTTCCTGCACCGAACGAACCGTCAAGAAACAACTTGACAGTCTGCACAGACAGTCTGTCTTCAGGAAGATCATCAACGCTTTCCACTGTCACGGCCACACTCCTGTCCAGCCGGGAATCAGATTTTAGAACAAGCTCTGCGCCGTGTGACGATTCGAAAGAGCAGACACCTGTAACTCCGCATGCGAATATTTCAGATTCCACATCAGAAACCGCACCGGCAAGAACACTGTCAGACAGAGGAAACAAACTCTCGAAATTCAACACAGGCCACTCCTGCAACACACCGGTTTTCCTGTTTACTCCCGGAACGCTGTTCTTAAGAAGTTGCAGCAGTGCCGAGTTTGCCAGAGCAGTGTGCCCGCACACACGACGCAGAAACACCGGAATGCCACCGCTTGCCGCGTCAAGCTGAGCAAGGGTTGGCAGTTCACCATTCTTCCAGCCGCTCTCGTCGAAAGACTCACCCCTGATTACAGTGCCGCCGGCTACAGGTTCAGCAGACCACACAACAGACAGAAGTTCTTCGGCGGAACGAACCCGGGACAGATCTAAAGAGGCCTTCTTCACAACCATCCATGTGAGGTGTGTGTGGGCATCCACAAATGAGGGCATGGCAAATTTACAATCAAAAGTGCCTGAGGGAGAACAGTTCTGTATCGATGAAATTACCCCGGAATCATTGATAAACACAGAGACATTCGAAATACATGAACCTGTTCCTGTCCACAGATTGCGACAGTTAATTCTCTGCATTGCGGGTATCCTGAATGTATTTAAACATCAGATCAATGATCTCGCTTTTTACCTCAAACTTAAAATAGGTATGGTTACCCCTGCGCTCAATTTCACTTACCCTTCCCCTTATCTCTGCCTTTACAAAACCGTATGGAGGGGAGGGGCCATCGGCGAATTCACTGCTGTCTGTGTTGGGATCCTTTATTTCCCTGGCTTCAATATCGGTGGGGTTGCTGAAACTGAACCACTTTTTAAGCAGTATATAGTTACCTCCAAGAATAGCTGATCTTGACGGGAAGTGAACATCAATCACAGTAGTCGAAACAATCTTACTGTTCCCTTTCTTAAAAAGAACAGCCTGATTTCGTCCAGCTGATTTCGCATTGTACAAAGCCTGATCGGAACAAACTATCAGTTCTGAGCCTGCAACTGAATCTGTTGAAGCCACTCCCAGAGATATCTGAACTGAAAGAGGCTGTTCCTCCCCTTTTACAATAGCCTTTACCGCAGAGTTTTCCACAACAGAACACAGTCTCGCAGCAGTAGCCAACCCCTCTGGCCCTGTGGTGTTAAGCATCAGAACAGTAATTTCCTCTCCCCCGTAGCGGTATGCCTCTCCTCTGAATTTTACTGCCTCCCTGATCAGTGCAGACACATGCCTTAAAACCTTGTCTCCAATGTCATGGCCATACTTGTCGTTGAATTTCTTGAAGTGGTCAATGTCTATCATTATGGAACACACAGGCAACCCGGCTGTACCCATTGATCTTAGCAGCACAGGCAAATCATGATCAAGCATTTTTCTGGGTGGAAGCCCGGTTACAGTATCAAGCTCGACCATTCTGGGAAAACAAACTCTGTCCATAAAGCCTCCGGAGGGGATTAATTACCAGTAATAATAACCCCAAAATACAGGAATCAACAGGTGGTTGTTGACCGGCTCAACTCAAATGGGTAGAGTTCTCTCTGGAGAGTCGTCTCGGGAATGAAACGGGAAAGGAGTTCACCTTGAAAAATCAGCTTACGGTTTCTGTCTTTCTCCTCCTGGCAGTTGCGTGTATCGGATGGAACAGTGACCAGAGAGAAGTTGTTAACAGTTACAACGCGTTAACAAATAATGCTGCCGATGAGAACTGGCATGCTCTTGTCCGCGGTTTGTCTGATGAAACAGCAACTCTCCTCGACGAAATCGCAGAAATCTACACTGCCGCCGGAGCTCCCTTCAACAACCAGGGCGAGAAACTGCTTGCTTCTCTTGTTTCAGAAACAGATTTTCTTGTGTTCTCTGACATTGTGATATCTGTTGAATTTCGCAATGAGAAAGCATACCTTGTTTCGGGAGAGGGCAGCGATGCCACGGTATACACATTCATCAAAGACGACGGCAGATGGAAACTGGATCTCGTTCAGGATCTCACGCATTACATCAACGAAGCCATGGAAGGAACCGGGCTACCCAATAACGATTCCGGCCAGACTGATTCACCCACATACATATCAATCGGCAGTGGCAACTGCGAGTTAGCCTTAAGAAACGATCTCGAAAATCTCTCCATTTGGAACGTGTACTGCTCACCAAGCAACAGCGACTCGTGGGGTGAAGACTGGCTGCAATCAAGTATTCTGGGCACAGGAGCAGAAATGGGAATCTGGCTGGACAGCGGTGTTTACGATATTAGGGTTGTAGACTCCGGCGAACATGTGTACACGCTCTGGCAGATTGAACTTGACGAAAACGGAGCGTTCTGGCCGGTAACAGCCCTGGATCGGGATGAAGCAAACTAACAGCGTACCGAAAACCACTGCTCCAAAAACCGTAAAGCTCATAATACCACTGATTGTGCTGGTTGCTGCTGCTGTATTTCTCCTTGAGCAGAACACAGACGAAAGCACAAAACTCATTTTCGTAACAAACTCACTTCCCGATGTTGCTCTGAACAAGATTCTGCCGGATGGTGGAACTGCAGACCTTCTTGAGAGTGATCTCAGCCCGGGCAAAACAGTTCAACTATCTGTTGCTGCCGGATGTTCAGAACTGACCGCATCAGATTCTGACGGAGGAGTGTACCGATTCAGCGTAGCATCCGCAGACTCTGCTGATACCCTTCGAGTACAGATATCTATGGCAAATCGCAACACATTCGAACATATTACGGAGTCCGGGGGAGAATTCTACGCAGGAGCGGGAGAATGCACCGTAATAATTACCAACGGGTTGATGTGGCATGATATCTGCAGCATCACCGTTACCAGAGATGAAGATGATTCTGCGAACAACTCGAATATACTCGAAACCTTCTCTATTCCTTCCGGGAAAGCGCTGAACACCAGAGTTCCCCGGGGCAGCTACACGGTTAATGCCACAGATGACATGAATAATCACTACAGCTGCAGAGTATCACTGACCCTGCCTGATCAGACAGCTGCAATATGTAACATCACGGAAAACTGCCTGTTGTTGACTATGAAGAGTTCTGGCTCTGGAAGCAGCAGACTGATTCTCTGCAATGCCCTCGGAGACTGGATAGTTACAGGTCTTTACCACAGAAACTCCGGTACAGAGAACTGGAGTGAAAACCATCTGGCGGCTTCCTGCATTGAGCCCAAGGAAATGTACTCTCTTCTGCTTGACCCGGGAGTATACGACATAAGAATAGTGGACGAAGACAACGACAGTTACACAAGGCACGATATTGAAGTATCTGATGCGGGAAGCAGATGGAGTATCTCCATGGCTGATCTCGATCATTTTGTTCCGTAACACAAGTGCTTCAATGAGCATGCAGGGTTTACCTGAGAGGTATTCTGCCTTATTTTACGAAGCAGTGTAGCACAGCAGTGTCAGTGGTTGGCATTGCTCACACAGATGGAGGGATAATGAAGAGGTTTTTAGTATTGCTTGTTGTTGCTCTTGTTGCAACTGTTGTTTCCGGCTGCGGTGGCGGTGTACCGGTGAAAATTACAAACGATCTTGGTGCATGGAACATTGAAGAGATTTACATTGATCCGGCTGAAAACGGCGAATGGAGCATCAACCGCATTAGTGAAAACATGAAACCTGGCGACGACATAACAATCAGTATTGCCGCTGGCACATACGACATCCAGATTGTCGATGAAGACGGCGACTCCTACACACGCTGGGAAATTGAAATTGGTTCAGACGGATACGACTGGGCTGTTTCCATTTCTGACATAGACTAGAATTTCTGCATTACAGTTTCAGCACTGCTAAAACAGGCGGTGGTGTATCTGTTGTGTTGCCACGGCAGACACAAGATGAATAGATCAGTGTGTACCGCCAGGTTACAAAGTCGGTTCAAGCTGCATCCTCTGGTGATTTCTATCCGCAGCGGTCTTTACTCGGCTGCTGTGTTCCCTTATTGTCTTCTGTTCGGTGTGGTATTTTTTGAAAAACAAAAGGAGGGAAAGTTGAAGAAGTTTAATCTTGTTTTCGCGCTGCTGGCTCTGCCGGTACTGTTTCTTGCCTGCGGCAGCGGCGAGGCACCAGCAAACGACGCAACTGAAGAGGTCGAGGATGTAACTGTTGAGGCTACCATAGTCAACGGTCTTGAAGACTACGAAATAGCAGAAATCTGGATTGACCCGTCAGACGGTTCCTGGTCAGAGAACCTTATTACAGAAAACCTTCTCCCCGGAGAAGAATTTACAGTAACTCTTGACGAACCCGGTAGCTACGACCTCTGGGTTACAGACGAAGACGGTGATACCTACACAAAGTACAACATCGAAATTGACGAGAGCGACTACGAGTGGGAAGTTGTACTGGAAGACGGAGACTGGAATGTTCCTGAAACCACAGTAACCATCACGAACGGTCTTGGCGACTGGACAATCTATTTCGCATACTGCGACTACTCTTCGTCAGACAGCTGGAGTGAAGACCGCCTTGGTTCCGAGGTTCTCGAGCCCGGCGAATCTATTTCTTTCACTGTTGATGCCAACGACAACTACGACTTCAAATGTATTGATGAAGACGACGATGAATACTTCATGTGGGATGTCTGGGTAGGCGAGGATGGCTTTGAATGGAATGTGCAGCTTTCCGATATGGATACCAGCGTTGAGGAACCCCAGGAAGGTGATGTTCCCATCACCATCCACAACGGTCTTGGCGACTGGACGATCTGGTATGTCTACGGTGACCCGAGTGATGGGCCCCAGGGCGAAGACCGCCTTGGTACCGAACTCATTGAGCCAGGTGAGGAATTCACTTTTTACGTTCCTGCCGGCAGCACCTACGACCTCAGGGTAGAGGACGAAGACAGCGACACCTACACACTGCGTGGCATTGAGATTGCTGAAGACGGTTACTACTGGGAAGTTGAACTCTCCGACATGGACTAGGCTCACGCCCTAATTCATTTAACAGGGGGCAATCCTGCCCCCTGTTTTTGTGTGCAATGAAAGGAATTGTATGTCGAAACTGGTAATTGCAGCGTTTTTCATGTTTCTCGTTGCAACTGGATGCTACGACCCGGCAAAGGTCATCGTCACCAATGGACTGGAAAACAGGAATATAGAGTACGTATATGTCAGCAGTAGCTCCGAGGAAGAATGGGGCACAAGCAATCTTCCGAACTGGAAAGTGCTGAAACCGGGAGAGTCCCAGGAAATAACCGTTCTTCCGGATACATACGATTTACAGGCTGTTGATCAATACGGGGAAACATACACGATATGGGATATTGAAATAGATACAGAAGACTACGAATGGGAAGTAGCTCCATCAGATATAGACTGACGGAATAAAACAGAGTCGTTCGGGTAAAACTGTTGAAGGGGGGCCGCATTTTTGAAGAGAAAAACATCTCTATACCTGATACCAGTTATCTGTGTTGCGCTTTTAGCGAGCTGTATGGAGAAAGCACCTCTGGTTATAACAAACGGTCTTGAAAACTACGATATCACCTGTGTATACATCAGCAGGGGCACAGACAGTTTCTGGGGCACAAACCATCTTCCCGGTGTAGATATTTTAGCTCCAGGCCATGAGGCTGAAGTAATGGTCAGGCCAGGTGTGTACGATCTTCAGGTTACTGACGAAGACGGAGACACCTATACGCTTCAAGACATTCGCATTGGCGCAAACGGGTTTAACTGGACAGTTACAATGGATGGTATTGATCTGGCAACAGCAGTTCAATACGCCGGACATTGCGCCGTATCAGTTACTAACAGCCTTCCAGACCAGAACCTCGATGGCATCTGGCTGTCGCCCTCAACCGGCGGTGACTGGGGAAGCAATCACATCGACGGAGAGGTTCTTTACCCAGGCGACACATACACAGCTTATGTAACAGCTGATACCTATGATATCCATGTAGAAGACGAGTTCGGAAAAACCTACACCAGGTGGGATGCAACTGTGAACAGCCAGGGCTACACCTGGCAGATTACCATAAAAGACGCAGACTGAATCGGCTAATCACCAGCGGAAAACAGAGGAAGGCGAACTGTCATGGTTGTTCCGCTGCCCTCTTCGCTTTCAGCATTTATCGTTCCCCTGTGAACTTCTACTATGTGTTTCACCATTGAAAGCCCCAGCCCAAGACCGCCGTCGGGATTTCTCTTTGCCTGCTTACCTCTGAAAAGGAATGCAAACACATGGGGAAGATCCTCAGCCGATATTCCCATTCCGGTATCTTTAACCTCAACAACTACATCAGAACCCTCAGAAAAAACACTCAGGTAAATACACCCTCCAGTTCTGTTGTACTTGAATGCGTTAACGCACAGGTTCTGTACAACTCTCCGGAGGAAGCTCTCTCTTCCGCGCACAGGAAGAAAAGGCTCATCTTCCGGGTAGGAAAACTTGAAGCATATGCCCTTTTCTATGAACATCAGTTCCATGAGTTCATGCACACTTCTGCATACCTCAAGCATGCTTACTTTCTCGCTAAGCTCTGAGGCATCCGTTTCGGAAAGATTGCCAAGAACCATGATATCGCTAACCAGCGGAACAAGCTCCTCTGCCCTTTTCCTTGCCCGCCCTATCATCCGCAGTGAGTTCTCCGGATTCTTCACGTAACCGATTTCCACTGCGTGAAGCAGGCTTACAATGGCAGCGATCGGAGACTTCAGCTCGTGCCCAAGTATCCGCAGCACCTCTCCCGCAGTGGGTTCGTCTCCGCTCAGTGCGTCTTCAAGCTCGTCTGCAATACCAGACAGCTCCCCCAGCATCCCTGTGTTGCAGATACACTCCTGCCCTGCCTGCTGCAGTATCCCCTGCACCTTCTTAACCAGTTCCCACGGCTCGTGCTTCATAAATAAGAGACCTCCATAGTATTGCTACCAAAACGGGTGTCCTGCACTCAACCTACAGACGAAAACACTTTCCAGCGAAAAATCGTACCGTAATCTCCCCTTAATCAAGCTTCGTTCGCTGGGTCTTTTCCTTCTATTCCAGTCCTGTAGTCTGCTTATCTGTACAACTCTGAATCTAATCAAATCGGTATTCAATCCAAAAACAATATCTCGCTTTATCTGTAATATTGTTTTTCGGAACCAGGAAGATATATTCTACATTGTTTTCTGCTAAAGGCAATATTTGACCACTTGGAGTTTGTTGATATGAATGACAATCCTGACGAATTCATTGTTTTTGGGAAGCCGGAAATTCTAGCAGCTGAGATAGAAGAGGTTGAAGCTTGTTTGAAATCAGCATGGCTTGGTACAGGCCCCAGAGTTGCACGGTTTGAGAGTAGCTTTGCCGCATACAAGGGTGTAAATACTGACAAAGTAGCTGCTGTTAATTCCTGCACCGCCGCGCTTCACATCAGCATGATTGCATCCGGTCTGGGTAGTGGCGATGAAGTAATTACAACGCCGCTAACTTTCTGTTCAACAGTCAATGCCATTATTCACTCCGGAGCCACTCCTGTTCTTGCCGATGTTGATTCAGTAACCATGAATATTTCGCCTTCAGAAATAAAAAAGGCAATAACTAAAAAAACAAAAGCTATAGTTCCGGTTCACTTCGCCGGACGACCTTGTGAAATGGATAAGATTCTGGACATCGCTTCCGAATTCAACCTCAAAGTGATCGAAGACTGTGCACATTCAATCGAGGGTGAATTCAAGGGGAAAAAGTGCGGAACAATGGGCGATTTCGGGTGCTTCAGCTTCTATGTAACAAAAAATGTTGTTACCGGAGAAGGTGGAATGATTGTTGCAAAAATCAGTACCGACATTGAGCGTGCAAAAGTGTTGGCCCTCCACGGCATGACAAAGGATGCATGGCATCGTTTTTCAGACGCTGGATACAAGCACTACCAGGTGGTCGAGTGCGGCTTCAAATACAACATGATGGACATTCAGGCAGCAATTGGTATTCACCAGCTTGCCAGAGTAGACAAAAACTGGCAGAAGCGGAAACGCATATGGAACCTGTACAGAAATTCTTTCCGTGATCTGCCGTTGATACTTCCGTCTGAACCGGCAGAAGACACCCGACATGCCTACCATCTGTTTACTCCTGTAGTTGATTCGACCAGAACCAGTTTAACAAGAGATGAAGTTCTTGATTCTCTTACAGAACTGGGAATTGGTACAGGAGTTCACTACCTGAGTATACCGGAACATCCATACTACCAGGCCAGATTTGGATGGAAACCGGAGACCTGGCCTGTGGCAAAGGTAATTGGCCGTACAACTTTCAGCCTTCCTCTAGGTACTTCTCTGACGGATTCCCAGGTGAGCAGAGTTATCAAATCTGTGAAGTCTGTTTTCGAATTTAGCAGATAAGCAGGTGTCATTATCAAAATTGTTATTGTAACAACTTCGTTTCCAGAGAGCACAACTCCGCCTGGAAGCGAGGCAGCAGGCTCATTTGTCATGGATTTTGCGATTGCTCTTTCCAGAACCTGCGAAGTCACCGTAGTAGCCCCGTCTTTGTCTTCTGCTGGAAATCACTCAATTGGCAGCATCAGCATCCGGAACTACAGAGTTCCTTCGCTGCCCCTGTCTTTGCTCAAACCCAATAACCCATTGTCAATACTAAAAATACTGCAAACCTTGAACAGCGGTTTGAAAACACTGAGGAAAACTGTTGAGCATCTGAGACCGGATCACATTCTTGCCATGTGGTCGCTGCCTTGCGGATACTGGGCAGCGAATGCCTCTGCCGGAACAGGCATTCCGTTCAGCACATGGTCGCTGGGAAGCGATATCTGGAGTATGGGCAGAATTCCAGTGGTGTCTTCAGTTCTCAAATCGGTTCTTCGGGCCGGCGAGCACAGATTCGCAGACGGCTACGAGCTTTGCTCCGATGTGGAATCAATTTGTAAACTACCGTGCTCTTTTCTTCCAAGCACAAGAATGCTGAACCTGCCGCATTCAGCACCCCCTGAAAGAGAAGTACCTCCATTCAGGCTGGCATTTCTTGGCAGATGGCATGTTAACAAAGGAATTGATCTGCTGCTTGAAGCACTCGAAAAACTTGATGAAGATGTGTGGAATCGTATCGAGTTGTTTTCCATCTACGGCGGTGGACCAATGGAGAAACTGGTTCATCAGCGCTCCCGCCTGCTGATAGAAGATGGAAAACCCCTGAAGGTTGGCGGCTACCTTAACCACCAGGAAGCTGTTGCGCTCTACATGAACTCTGATTTCCTTGTAATACCTTCAAGAATTGAAAGTATTCCTCTTGTGTTTTCAGATGCGCTGCAGTGCAGTTTGCCTGTTGTTACCACACCGGTGGGCGATATGCCCCAAATACTGAACAGCTTCGCCTGCGGAATACTGGCCGATGATACTTCGGCTGATTCCATTGCCCAGGCAATCAAACAGGCAGTTTACCACAAACAAACCAGCTTCCTGCCGGGAATAGCGCTTGCGAACAAATCATTCTCCACCGAGGCTGCATGTGAAACATTCCTGTCTGCGATAACTTCCTCCGCAAACTACCCCGCCAGGGAATAACTGTCGCATTCTGCTAGCTCTTTCAAACCCCATCGGCGTTACTGGTTCAATTACATAGCGGTGCTATGCGCATAAACCAGTGCCTTGCTGGAGTTCAGAATACCGGCGCATCATATCGAAATATTAAGGCGTACGGAGTACTAGGTCAGCAAGAGATATTAAAACACATTGAAAACCTTCGCCAAGTCTCTCCACCTTGTTCTACTCTTTCCCTGTAAGCCTGTTTTCTTTATCGTGTGATGATTCAGCAACCCTGCACCATATCCATGCAACCGTAAGAATGAGTAACTCACTCACAGTCAGAACAACTCTGCAGACAACTGACAGAATTAGCGCTTCCGAAACAGGCATCATGTAAGACAGAAAATATGCCAGTGCGCCGTCTCTTACCCCTAGTCCACCGGGAACAAAAAACACAAGAAGGTTTACTGCTCCCGAACCTGCGTATGCTCCTATAACAAGCGGAATACTGGAAATCGCCAGTGGTTGAATAGATGATATTACCAGATAGAACCCGTACCCGCTCTGCAGGAAGGCGATCAACCCGAGTGACATGTATTTCATCATACATACGGGTTTAGGCCACTCCTTTATTTCATCTCTTTTCAGAATTCTGAGAGTTCGGTTTGTAAACCATTTGGGGAAACCTGTACTCAACACAACAACCCCGACTGGAACAACCAGATAAGGAAGAGTATTTAGTTCTGTGTTGTCTGTGATGAAAGTCCACCCAAACAGAAAAAACACAAGGAACACAGACAGCGTTACTATGGCATTCTCAAGAAAATACGCCGTGGCAACTCTCTCTTTTGAAAGGCTGTGCCTGTTGTAGTCGGCAACCCTGGATGCCAGAACAAACACAAAGCCCGGAATGTATCTTGCAAACTGAGAAGCAGACCACTTAAGCAAAGATACCCTGAATGGAAGCTGCATACCGAATTCCCTCGTAAGCAAATGCCAGACAAGAGCGATATACAGGTACGAAGTAAGCATAAGCACAAATCCGGCAGCAAAAACAGGAAGCTTTATGGAAAAATCCATTTGAGAAAACTCAGACGAGTAGCTGAGCATCACCTTCACAAAAAAGAAAACCGCTACAGGCACAAGCACCCTTCTTAAATACCTGTACACCACAGAGAGTTTGCGGGTATTCAATTCCATTCAGGTCTCACTTTCTTCCCGGCTTAAACTTGTTGTATAAACTCGCAACAGCCGGAAGACTCAGTACCCAGATAAGCCCATCCATTATCCTGCACATGACGGGATTCAGGTTTGCCTCAAGAACCGGAACATCCACAACAGAGGATCCCCATTTTGTTTTGTATCGAAGTAATTCAGTATCTCCGGGACTGGTTGCACCATAATCAAAATGTGATACACCAGCTGCCTGAGCATCACTGACAGCTGTGTAAAACAACAAGTCGTTTGCGCTGTGTTTTCGGAAGTTATAGTTCATTCCGCCATGCAGATAGTATGCCCAGCCGTTGGAAACAACAACTGCAATGGCAGCAATGGCCTGGTTTTTATAACAGGCCATGTAGTACAACAAGCCACCTGACCTGCCCGGGGATTCAAACAGATTGGTGAAGTAGTTCAGCGAGTATTTGCTTGTACCCGTGTTTCTGCTCATAGACTGCCTGTAAAGGGAATAAAAATCATATATTTCCGACAGGCTTGAAGCCCGCCTTACTTCAATACCATTTCGGATTGCCCGCTTTACCCCCCGACTTCTTTTTGAATTAAGATGAGTCAGCAAGTCATCACCTGCGAAGCTTGTCAGGTTCAGTACCGGTATTTTTATTGGCAGTTCATGATACAATTCGTGGTGCAGAGAGTGGTCAGGAAGGGGCTGTATGCGTATTCTATGCACTTCTTTATTCTTAAGAAATGCAGGAAGCATGTTCAGCAGTTCAGTAACCCCGACACTGGACCCAAGTACACCACCGTAGGGCACAGCAGAGTAGAATACTTTGAATGGCCCTCTTGTGAAAACATAACCCGGGCACACCGCACACACATCATTACCATCCAGACATGAAATACAGAGGGGGGCTGCATGCAATCCGTCGGCTGCACTGAGGATCCAGGTTGAACTGAAAAAAACAGATGATGTAATGGGTGAAGCAACACTGTCCCATCCTTCGAGATTCAAATCGTACGATTCGAGTTTCAAGCGTTTTCTCCGTGATGCATTGAATCCTGTTCAGAGGAAGCTGATACTTCTTCTACAGGCATTTTTGAATAGTAATAGAGAACATCGTAGTAATCCCACCTCGACAGACTTCTGCCTTTTCTGACAGCAAGCTCGTGTTCAGCAACAGGAATTGTATATCTGGCGGGTATAAGACCATATCTGATTCCAAACCATACAGGCAGGTATCTTCCCTTTCGAACAGGGTAAACTCTGGTTTTCTTAAAACCTGCTTCCTGCAACTCCCGGTCTAGCTCGCTGATCGTTCTGAAAACCTTGTGGTCTTTGTGTGAGAACGAGTGTTTTCTCTTTGTATGCTCTATCAGAAGAATAGAACCTTCCGGCTTGATAACTCTGAATAACTCCTTTAGAATAGCTTTCAGGGCAGGAGGATCTGTAATATACATCAACACACCTACGGAAGTAACAAGATCAAAAGCATTGCTTGCTAAAGGCAGGTTCTTTCCATCAAACAACACACACGGGTGCTTGTGCGCGTTATGTACAGATAAGCCAATACGCAACAGTTCTATTGAGATTTCAATACCTGTGGTCTGATGACCTAGCCCGTTAAACCATCTTGATCTCTTGCCGGTTCCACATCCAAAATCAAGAATAGAAAGATTCTGTCTATCATGCAAACATCGGCTAATCGCCAGATTTACCAGAGTTTCAACATACTGGTTTTTATGGCCTTTTTTATCTCTGGCATCAATCATCGAGGCTTCACCATACACGGTAGCCAGATTATTCCACTGGGTTCTGCTGTTGTGTTCAGGCACTTGTACTATTTCCTCCTGTACGATAATTGGTTAGGTATCAGATTGTTGCCCTATACCGCCACACTGTACCCACTATACGAAAGAACCATCCTGACTCATACATCTGTTGTTCTTTGAACTCATCTGCATATGAACACCGCCAATGCTGAACCTGTGGAACAAATATCATAGAATCCCTGTGTTTTGCAAGCCCGCAGAAGCCTGTGAACAAACACAGAGGATCAGATGAACCTTCCCCAAGGGAGCTTGTCATTTTCCAAATCAACTCTCTTTCCCGTGCATACTGATATCAATTATACTAAGTGCTGGCCCTACACGGATTGGAGTGATTGTGTTCCTGTTGTTCCTGCATCTGCTCTGTAATTTCAATTTCCTTGACCATCCAGACAGCGTTGATGTTACAATTAATAATCAGTTGGGCACGAGAAACATCACAAGTGCAAGCTATATTTTGCCCAACTCGGATCACCTGAGTACTGTACACTTACCGCATCCTCTGCTTCCGGAAAACACGATGACTGTAAGAGTTCCTTACGGATACATAAACAGGCTTATTTTCGAAACAGAAGATGGTACTGTGTATACAACAAACGGATATCCTGCATCCACCAATCCGGAAACCATCTCTATTTCTCTTGCAGACAAGGAATTCGGAGGGCTGTTTGAGAGGATCTATGGCATTTACCCTGTTGCTGTACGAAACTCAACAGATGTAAATGTAGTCTCTGTATTTCTGCAGGGTGATTCCGTTCCCTGTACAAATCTACTTCGCCACAATGTTCTTCTTCCAGACGAGATTCTTCGCGTCTGGCTTGACTCTGGTATTACAGCACAGTTATCTGCAATAGATCTGGAAGGAAATACATCAACACCGATTACGATCACTGCGCCAGCCCCCGACACATTGTACAGAATTACTTCGGAGTTATTTTTTAGCAACGGCAACGAGATTGGCTACAACGGATCATCACCTGGTTCATGGGTTGTTAATTGTATTACCCTTGACGATATAGTACAGGTTGAGGCGTTTTCTTCTGAAGGATTGTTACTTGACGGCCTTGATTGCTCTTCCTCACCACTTTCTACATGGGACAGAGTTTTTGTAATGCACCGCATACCTGTCGGCTATATTGTCTGCACTGACTCTGAAGACAGAACTTACTCGGCCAATAATGCTGACAGCATAACCGGAGCTTTTATCTTTGGCGATCTCAATCTTGATTTTGGTTTTGGCTTTCCAGAATGAGGTATATGAATGCTTGACTGGATGAATCCTTTATCATTTTTTCAAACGATTATCAAAGTATCTGTTGTTTGGGTAGCCTTTTACGGGGCCGGATCTGTTGTTGAAAAGTACACAGGAATAAAGAAACTATTTCCTCTGCTGCCCAGAGAGATATCCGGCATGCTGCTTCTCTTTTTTGTTGAAATACTGCTATCTCTTTTTGGAGTAATGAACAGAACCTTTGTGCCAATACTCCTGTTGCTTTTTGCAATACCGGGAATGCTTCTATTGTTAAAAAAAGCAAGACATATTTTGGGAACTTACAAGTTTTCACTGACCGGGTTGCTGGGCTCTCTCTTCTTGCTTTTTGTTGTTATAATTAACCTGACTTATGCCTCGGCGCCAAACCTGGGGTTCGATGATCCACTAATTACATATGCTGTTCACCCAGACAGATGGTTAAACAGCGGTCAGATTCACTGGATTGAAGAAACGGCGTTCTCCGGATTTCCGCTAACATACGAAATGATAGCAGTATGGCCTGCTTCTCTTGCCTCAGACAGGCTTAATCAGTTAAGTGTTTTGCAGATTTTTCAGATGACTATGCTGTTTATCGCGCTTTTCAGGGGTATGCAAATAATCGAGATTAAGAAAAAGCTGAGGATACCTGTTGCAATTACCGTTCTTCTATGCTCACTGCTCTATTACTGGTCTTCACTTGCTAAAACAGACACAGCAGCCATTCTGTTCAGCACTATTGCACTAACGTCAGTCATACGGGAAATATCTGATCGGTCGCTTAAACCGTACACTTCCTGGTTTGCCATGGGCCTGGCCCTTGCAACAAAACAAACGTCACTGGTTGTTCTGCTTCCATTTCTTCTATACGGCGGTTATCGTATTTATAAAAACAGATTAAATACTATACTAACTGCACTTTCGTGTCTTCTTTTGTTTCCCGCTGCTTTTGGCCTTCGAACCATGCTAAAAACAGGCAGCCCTACTTATCCTGTACATCAAATAGATTTTTTAGTAAAAGACGAGTGGAGGCTTACTCAACCGCCTGAGGAAATGCAGGAATGGAACAATAGGACTTCAGATATATATTCTGAATCAGATTACAGTCCATTGAAGAATATTGGTATTTTTCTAATTAGTTTCGAGGGTATTCTTTTTATAATGCTCGGAGGACTGGGGATTGCACTTAGCAGGAAAGATAGAAGCTGGTTTCTAGTTATACCTGTCGTTGCATATTTTGTAGCAGCTATTTTTGCGTTCTGGCCACCCTGGTGGGGGGCAAAATATGCAATTTTAATATTTCCTTTTGTCGCACTTCTCGGCGCAAAACTCTTGCAGCCCAGCAAGACGTTTTCTACAGTGTATCTTTTGTTTGTTATGATTCTGTCTTTTGTTCTGCCCGGTTACATAATACGTTCTGAGATGTTCTATTCAGGGCACTTCAAGCTCTCTATGGCAAAATCTGTTCTCTCCGGACACTGGGACGATACAAGTGGTTTTCAATACAACATAACATCTTCCGAGGGTATGACTCAGATGTGGCTGAACAGCAGTCTTACAGAGAACAGTATTATTCTCTCGCTTCACGAAGAGAAGCGTTACTTCTGCGATCATCAGGTTATTGTTGGGTGGAGATTCCCAAAGACGCTGCCTCTTTATCTTGATAACACGCTGGAAGATGAATGTGCCATACTCGACAATATCGGTGTGGAATACGTAACATTTTACAGATCAGATCCGTGTGTTGCACAATTGGAAAACAAGCTACTGATACTCGACCACATAGGTAACGATGACATTCTAGAACCTATAATAACGGTTTCTGATGGCTACCTAGTATGCAGGTACAATTCGCCTCTGGAAGAATAGCTACCTTTACACACAAAAGCGGGGGGTGACCAGCACCCCCCACACAAACTAAAACACTTTTGACTAGTGAGAATCACGCCAGCTGGTAATACCATCGGAGATATGACCGTGGCTTCCAGCAGAAGTGCTGTTAGCACACTGAATGTTGAATACAAGTGATGTTGAACCAGTAAAAGTGTAAGCAGTTCCTCCGCCTCCTGGACACTCTACACCGTCCATACCGATGGAGTCCATAACAGTTGTGTACTCATCATGATCGGCATAGTAGATAACTTCCTGGCCTGCAATTGTGCGCATGTTGGCACGGCAGGCGTTCCTTCTGGCGCTCTCGGAAACATCGCTGAACTTAGGTATTGCGATAGCGGCGAGGATACCAATGATTACCACCACAATCATCAGCTCAATGAGGGTGAAACCTTTCTTCATTATATTCTCCTTTCAAGAGAATGGGTTAACTGCGGCACACGCTACTTATAGAAGCATAATGAGTGCCAAAGCCATTATGTTCTATATTTCATATATATCCTATTAAACACACACACAAAGGGATTGCTTTAAAAATGTATTGCATTCTGCAAGACATTACTTTAGGTTCCCTTTTTTGTACCTCTCAAGGCGGCGGTGAAGGGTTGCTTCATTAATACCAAGCATTTTTGATGCTGTCCGCTTTTTGCCTCCGGCTTTCTTCTCCAGAACATAAAATATCCAGGCCTTTTCAATTTCCGACAAAACAGGAAGCTCTGAAACATCGTTTGCAAATGCAGGATTTTCTGCTGGAGATATATCATTTGGTTTTCTGCCGGACAGAAACCCTGGAAGCTCGTCAACCTGTACTGTACGCGTGCTGGACATTACGCAGACTCTTTCTATAAGGTTCTGCAATTCTCTTACATTGCCTGGCCATTTGTACAGCTTAAAAACATCCATAGCCTCCTGCGAAAGCTCTTTACCAGGGTAGTTGCCGCTTTCCAGAAAGTGCTTAACAAGCAGCGGAATATCTTCCTTTCGCTTCCTCAAGGGGGGTACATACAAAGGCAGAACATTCAGCCGGTAATACAGATCCCTGCGAAAAGTGCCCTTCTCAACCATTTCCTTAAGATTGCTGTTTGTGGCACATATAAGCCTTCCCTGGAAGGGTTTTGTAGCGGTGTCTCCAACTGGCCGCACCTGTCTCTCTTGAATAGCCCTGAGCAGCTTAACCTGAAGATCTTTGTTCAGCTCGCCAATCTCGTCAAGAAACAGCGTTCCCCGGCCGGCTGCAATCATCAAACCCTCTTTGTCTCTGTACGCCCCGGTAAATGATCCCTTCCTGTGACCGAACAGCTCACTTTCAAGCAGATTAGGCGAGAGACTACCGCAGTTAATACCTATGAAAGGATCGTCTTTTCTGATGCTGTTGTTGTGTATGGCCTTTGCTATAAGCTCTTTACCGGTACCGCTTTCACCTGATATAAGAACAGTACTGGGCTGGTCGGCAACTTTCCTTACCATTTCCAGAAGTTTTATTATTAACGGTGACCGGCCTACAATGCCCTGGAAGTTATACTCTTTGCTGAGTTTCTGCTTCAGTGCCCTGTTTTCAGCTGTAAGCCTTTTCTCTCTAACTGCCTTTTCTATCGCAGCAAGCATCTGACTGGTCTTAAATGGTTTTAACAGATAATCTGAGGCCCCCTGCCTTACTGCCTTTACTGCTGTGTCGATGCTGGAAAAAGCAGTCATCAGAATGCCCGCTGCATCCGGGTGAATTTCCCTAATTCTGGCAAACAGCTCAAGACCGCTCATTGCCGGCATTCTGATGTCTGATATAAGCACATGAACAGGGTTGTACTCACCCCACTTCAGAGCATCTTCCGGGTGTGAAAAACACTTTACAGTGTACCCGCTCTGCTCCAGAAGAACACTTAGCCACTCAACCATGGACTCTTCGTCATCAACCAGAAGAATTGAAAGGTCTCTTCTATCCATAAACTCCCTGCCCTGCAACTGGAAGCTTTATGGTGAGTACAGCTCCCCCCTGATTTAAATTATCTGCTTCTATGGTACCCTTGTGTTCATTCACTATCTTTTTCACAATGTAAAGCCCCAGACCTGTTCCGTGATCTTTTGACGTTTCGAATGGTTCCCAGATTTTCTCGATAAAGCCCTCTGGAATACCAGATCCATTGTCTTTTATTGTGATCTTTACATAGCGGCCGTCTTCGGTATTTGATACTTCAATAGCTACCACTGGCTCCGACACGCTGCTTAAGGCCTCAACAGAATTACGTATAAGATTAAGAAACACCTGGCTGAGCCGCACTCTGTTGCCGAACACCATTGAATTACTGTCTGAGCGAGATATTTTCAGTGAAACACCTCCGGCAAAACCGTGCGTTGCACTTTCAACACTGTCTGTTACCACACTGCCCGCATTTATTTTCGAGAACGGGAAATCTGAACTACTTCTGGAAAGAGACAAGTAGCCTTCAATAAGCTCGGATACCCGCCTCGACTGTTTTTCTATAAGGGAAGCCATCTGTTCTGTTTTCTCGCGGTCAAGATCGCCACCGGCAAGAATCTGAGCAGCACCACTCATTGAAGCAAGGGGGTTTCTGATCTCATGAGCCATTGTGGCACTGAGCTTTCCAATAAGGGAAAGCTTGTCTCGCTCTTCCAGAGCAGCCTGGGAATTCCGCAGTTCTGTGGTGTCTGTTAGAATTACTATCGCCCCGCCTGTGTCTCCGTAGTGGCTGAATCTGCATTCAATTACTTTCTCATCAATAACTATATCTATTCGCGGCGGAAAGTCTTTGTTTTTAAGAAACCCTTTAACTATTTCACCCAGCTGTGAATCAAGCATCGGTTTGTCGGTTTCAAGCAGTTCTGCTGCAGCAGGATTGCTGCTTACAACATCACCATTTGAATCTACTACTACAACACCGTCATGAAGGTTGTCGAGTATGTGTCTGCTTCTTGCCCTTAGCTCCGCCAGGTTATTCAACACCCTCTGAAGGTGCCCGCTTTCCGTGTACAGAGACTGGGCAAGCATGCCTGAAGCAATTCCTGAAGCAACGAGTAGAAGCCCGTTTATCAGTACTCTAAGCGCTATATAAGTAACCGATATTTTCAGATAACCGCTTTTTACCAGTGTTGCAAGAAGAGGGCTTAGTGTTGTTTTTAAACCTGGAACATTTATTGCAATTAAAGAGAACGCTGTTGCGAGAAGTATGTTTGTTCCAGCTGCAATAAGCCCACCCGATACCCCCAGATAGAACCCGTATGACAAAACGTGCACCACAAGAAAAGGCATGAACGGGCCGTCAACTCCGCCGCTGACATAGATGATCAGGCTCAGAAGGAAGGAATCTGTAAAAAGCAGAAACCAGTAAGGCTTTCTGCTCTTTGGATTATTCTTCATGTAGTGATTTGATATGAAAAAACTCAGAAATACAACAGCAACCACGCTGCCGTAGGTAATGGTAAACTCTTTCTGGTGCATGGTAAGAATACCGGAAAGAGACAGTATGCCAAGAACGGAAAGGCGCCCCACCTGAAGCCAGGTGCGGCGCCTTTTACTTACAAACATAGGGTCTGCTTACCCGCCGACAGTCTGAATCATGTCGAAGATTGGCAGGTACATTGCCACCACAAGAAAGCCAACAAACCCGCCGAGAAACACTATCATAATAGGCTCGATTGTAGAAGCCATACCGTCCACCAGTACCTTTACCTCTTCATCGTAAAAGTCGGCAACTTTAACCAGCATCTCATCAAGCCCGCCTGTTTCTTCGCCCACGGCAATCATCTGTGTAACCATGGTTGGAAACACACCGGATTCTTCAAGCGGCCCTGCAATGTTCTCTCCTCCGGAAATACTTACCCTGGCTTTCATGATTGCATCGCTTATTACCCTGTTACCTGCAGTTTTAGCTGTAATATTAAGACCGTCCAAAATAGCAACCCCTGATGAGGTAAGCGTTCCAAGAGTTCTTGTAAAACGGGCGATGGACATCTTTCTGTTTATCTGCCCGAACACAGGAAGAGAAAGCTTAATTGTATCAATAACCTTCTCTCCGCTGTTTGTTTTATAGTACATATTAAATGCGAATATTACTCCACCTATGCCCAGAAGAATGAATACTATGTAATGCTGTACAAACTCCGACATGTCTACAACCATCTGGGTCATTCCAGGAAGTTTCCCGCCCAGATCTTCAAACATCTCCTGGAAAATAGGAATTACGAAAAGAAGCATGGCAAGTGTTGCTACAAGAACAACAACAAGAACAACAACCGGATACATCATGGCACTTTTTATTCTGGACTGAAGTGAGGCAGCGTCTTCAAGATAGTCTGCAAGCCTTGCAAGAATGGTATCCAAAATACCACCCTGCTCTCCGGCGGCAACCATATTCACGTAAAGCTCGGAGAACACCTTCTTGTGCCTGCCCAGAGACTCTGCCAGAGTTCCACCTTTTTCTACATCGTTGGTGACTTCGACTATGATATTTTTAAAAACCTTGTTCTCCTGCTGCCGCCCAAGAATCTGCAGACACCCCACCAGAGGAAGACCGGCATTTATCATAACGCTGAACTGCCTGGTAAAAGTAGACAGCTCTTT
>CAZRXU010000004.1:0-55516 GCA_964604135.1 uncultured bacterium
TGAGTGTGGTCTGAGCCAGCTGATTTGTGGCATACATGTAGTTGGTTACTTCAAGTATGGCCCTTTGGGGATCGACCACACGGTAGTATGTAACGGCGTTTACCTTAACACTTACATTGTCTCTGGTGATTACATCCTGTGGAGGAATATCCATGGTAATAACCCTGAGATCCACTTTTTTCATTGAGTCTATTACAGGAAATACAAAGACAAGCCCGGGACCCTTCAAGCCGATAACCTTACCAAGCCTGAAAACCACACCTCGCTGATACTCTTTCAACACTCTCAAAGAACTCAAAATAAGGAAAAGCAGTATTGCACCGGGAACGCAGATTGCTGCTGGCATTCTATCTCCTTTCCAGAGGTTCAACAATAAGAATCAAATCGTCGGGATCCACTCCTGTCACCTTAATTTCTGATCCGGCCGGGGCTTTCTCTGAAACATTCATCCTGCTCCACCATTGTTCTCCCCGGACTTCAACAACCAGTCTGTTCCTGAAACCAGCCGTCTTTCTAACTATTCCGGTCTCGCCAATCATGGCACTGTCTCCTGTCTGATTGGGACGTTTCTGAGCTTTCAATCCCAGAACAAGCAGAAACACCGCGACAACGAAAACGGTTATGCCACCGGCCCACATTGCTGATGCACCTATACCGATCATGCTACTCCATCCTCCAATCATCCGCCGATTCAACACCTTTAATTCTTAATATCAGGGAGTTGGGGTTGGTTGCGGCGGCAAGTGCGGTTTCCTCAGTTATGTGCTCTTTCTGCAGCAGCTCTAGAAGACACATATCAAAAGTTTGCATTCCGTACTGGCTGCCACCCTGTTCCATCGTTTCATGAATAAGGTAAGACTTTTCGGGATCGGTGATACAGTTACCGATGGTGGCCGTGTGAACCATAACCTCTGCAGCAAGAACTCTTCCTTTTCCGGTAACATCAGGAAGAAGTCTCTGAGAAATAACAGCCTTGAGAAGACCGCCAAGCTGAATACGAATCTGCTTCTGCTGGAATGCAGGAAACATATCGATAATCCTGTTGATCGTTTCCGAAGCGTCTGTGGTGTGAAGGGTACTCATTACCAGATGGCCTGTTTCCGCACCGCTGAGGGCAATCATTGCTGTTTCAGCATCACGCATTTCCCCGATAAGTATCACGTCAGGATCCTGACGAAATACCGCGTGAAGTGCTGTAGGCCATGAATGTGTATCTATACCCACTTCCCTCTGACAGATAGAGCACTTTTTGTCTGGATGAATAAATTCTATTGGATCCTCAATTGTTACAATGTGTGCTTCCCTGTTCTCGTTTATTTCATTTATCATAGCGGCCAGAGTTGTAGACTTTCCGCTTCCAGTTGCCCCGGTAACAAGAACGAGCCCTCTCTGTTCAGAGCATATTTCCCTGACAATTCCAGGCAGACCGAGCTGATCCAGCTCAGGAATTTCGAATGGTATTTTTCTCATAACTATGGCAGGAGTACCGCGCTGAAAAAAGATATTTACCCGGAATCGGGCTTTACCGGCAAGGCTGTAGGCGAGATCAACCTCGGCACCTGAGTCAAGCTGTTCCCTCTGAGCCTTGTTTGTGAGTTCATCTGTTATTTGTACAAGGTGATCGGTTGTAAAACTTGGAAAACCCTTAGCGCGCACAATCGAACCGGATCGCCTTACAAGAGGCGGTGTTCCCACTTTGAAGTGTACATCACTTACCTGATCGGTAACGATGGCTTCAAGAATAGTATCAATGGCCTTTTTCTGCCCCATACAACCCCCTGCTCATTATATAAGACTCTACACTCTCCGGTACAAGGTATGAAATGCTCCTGCCATCCTTCACCCTTTTCCTTATGTCTGATGAAGAAATCCAGACACCGGGAAAACTGAAAAGCCTTACTTTGCCCAGAAAAGCCGGATCCACTGATGAAGGATCACTGCCGGGACGAGTGCCGACAACCACTTCTGCCAGTTCAAATACCCTCTCCGGCTGTTTCCATGTGTGCATTTCCTCCAGGCTGTCTATTCCTATGATGAAATATGGCCTGGAATAATGTGATGAAACTCGTTCAAGCATGTCTACAGTGTACGAAGGATGGTCTCGGGATTCCAGATCCGCCGTTTCAAAACAACTGTTGCCTTCAATGGCCAGCTTGAGCATCTGAGATCTTTCTCTGAATTCTGTTATCTCTGAAACGATCTTGTGTGGAGGGATTCTGGATGGGACAAACAGCACTTTTTCCAGGGAATACTGTTCCAGGGCTTCCTGCGCCAGTATGAGATGCCCCATATGAGGAGGGTCAAAGGTACCACCTAAAATACCCTGTTTCACTCTACCTCCTGAAGCCCTTTTATAGCTTCCTCTTCCTCACTGGTTGAAAGTTCGCAGGTTTCAAGAGCCCTGGTGTAGTAGGTCTTTGCGGAATAGCTGTTATCCATAGAGCGGTAGAGATCTCCCATTGCGATAAGTGCTGCTCCTCTGCAGGCTGTTTCCCCATAGTTGTCTAGAGCATCACGAAGGTACAGAAGTGCCGCATCTGTTTCATGTCGGTGAATGTAGAATTTACCCACAAACAAAGCTCTCATTGCAAGATGATCGTTCACCATCATTGCGAGCTCAACGGCTGAATCCATAAGCGGGGAACCGGGGTATGTTTCTATAAAACGGGCTATCTCTTCACTTGCTCTTATTACCTGCGTCTGATCTCTTCTGTAGTCTCTTCGCTGCATCCACATTGTTTCGGCAAGTGCAAACTGAGCATCATCTGCCCATACTCCTCTGGGAAACTCGTTAACAACTCTGTAGAAATAAAACTCGGCATCGGCCCAGAGTTTCTGGTTCCTGTCTGCCATACCACTGCGGTAGAGGAACAAATCTGTTTCCATGTCTCCCGGGTAACGGAACATGAGCTCAGAATACAGAAAAGATGCCTGGCTCCATTTACCACTCTGATAGTGCTGGTCTGCCAGCTGAATAATCTGCTCTCTTTCCATAC
The DNA here is from genome assembly GCA_964604135.1 of uncultured bacterium. Lineage (GTDB taxonomy): Bacteria > Fermentibacterota > Fermentibacteria > Fermentibacterales > JCC-6 > Sabulitectum. Next base: position 2,997 of record CAZRXU010000004.1, read on the forward strand.
CATCTGTAGAAGGAAAAGAACCGCATCCAGCCACAACAATCAGCACAACGGTTACAAGTATATATTTAATCATAGTTACCTCTTATATTATGGGGTTCCAAGGTATCGCAGCGAATCTCTTCGAGCCGCAGCATCCATCGATGCCGCCGAACTCAGACCTGGGGAAATCTGGCACGCCCGATTGTACCATATCAATGCATCTGCATTGCTTCCAGAACCCTCTGCCATGATTCCCAACTGCAGCGCAGCCTGAACGCGGGCACCGGTGAAACTGGAATTCCACACCTCCAGAAGCCTTTCCCGTGCTATTCCGGAATCACCCTGCAAAACATCCTGCTCTGCAAGCTGCAGAAGGATATCCATTCTTCTCTGCCTTTTTGAAGAGTTAAGCAATCCCATTCTGTCAAGCTCTGTAAGAACAGCAAGCTCATCCTCCTCACGCCCGCTTGTGTACTGAAGAAGCCTCGCTCTTGCGAACAGCATATCTCCCCTCAAATCGGTTCTCACAAGCGGTATTCTGTCAAGCTCGACAATATGAATTTCGGCAGCGTACCTCAGAATACTGTCCTCCCCGGCAGTGCCTGCCAAAGAGTCTGGAATGTGTGCAACTGATGCCAGATGAACAGCGGCATACTTCCCTCTGAGAAGCCACTCTTCTTCAAACACCTGGTTAAGATCCGGGGCAATTTTGATGGCCATTCCGAAAGCATCGTAGGCCTGCAGAGAATCGTTGTCGCGAACCATTTCCCAGCCCAGCCGTCTCCACAGGTGGCCAATAGCAGATAACTCACACTCTTCCGGGTTCAGAGAGAGGGTGTCAAGAGCTGTTCTGGCACGCTGCCTGTAGTTCCTGTTTCTCTCGGCCTGGCTGGCCAGAACCGCCGTTTCTGCAAGCCTGTACTGCAACTGCCACTGGTACTCTTCCGCTGAAGCTGTGATATCTTCGTAAAGAGACAGCGCCTGTGCATACCTGCCTGCATTGAAAAGTACATCGGCCTGTTCACGGAGATCTTCATCAACACCTCCGGTTCCGCACCCTGAGTACAGAACAGCCGTCAATATTAGAGCACTGCAACAAAAACGACGCACAGATCAGTTCCTGCTTGAATAGAAAAGATAGACAAGGGCCGTCACCACACCTGTAACTACCAGAGGCTCAAGAATGTTACCACTCTCCTCGTCTGACATTTCACCGTTAACCCAGTTCTCGGTAGAGCTCTCAAGAACCAGTATTTCAGAGGGTGATACAGTATCCTCAACAACGGAACCCTCCCTGGTGGTCAGAACCACATTACCATCGGGATCCACGAGAACCGCAGAGAGTTCGCAACTGGCAATCCTTGGAACCTGCCTGCCGCCGAGAACCCAGCTTCTTCTTGTCTGCGCGTACCTGACACTGAGTTCCATGGGCCTGATATTCAGAACCCACATATTTTCTTCCCTTGCATTACTTACAGTAACACCGGCGTTGTTAAGGGCCGATGCAGCAATCTGCTCCAGCAGCCAGCCCCCTTCATGCTCTCCCTGTATACTCAGTGTAACAGACTCAATACCCTGCTCTGAAACCTGTTCTGCCACAGGTTGCATTGCATCAATTACGGTTGTTTCCACCATGTCCATGTTGGTCATTGAACCGGCCAGCACCAGGCCTAGCACGAAAGCTGTAATCATCTCTGCTCCTACCCTTTTTCTTGTGTTGAAATTTCAACCCTGATTATATCATCACCGAACAGGTTCTGCCACAATAACAGCGCCTGAAGACTCTACAATTCTGGCTTTAACTACAGATCCGCTTTCTACCGACTCTGTAAACGAAACCACTGCATCAATCTCGGGAGCGTCCCATACTGTGTGCCCCGTTCCTGCATCATCGGCAAGGATGGAGGCCTCTCTTCCCTCCAGCCGGCTGTCCCAGTCGGCATACAGCGAGTCACCAACAGCAGAAAGTGCAGCGAGCCTCCCGGAAGCTATAGAGTTGTCTACAGCATCCCCCATGGCTATAGCCCGTGAATACTCCCGTGTTCCCTCTTCGGGGTACCAGCTGAAGGCTGCTATATGCCTGCCTGAAGGATACCTTCCCAGAAAGTCTCTCAGAAGCTTGAAATCAGAATCTGTTTCGCCTGGATACCCTGTTATAACTGTGTACCTTACAGCCACTTCCACAGCAGACTTCTCTATTTTTTCCATGATTGTTTCAAGTAGCTTCACACCGTGCCGACGCCCCATGCGATCAAGAACGGAACTGCTGGCATGCTGAACTGGTAAATCTATGTATGGCAATATATTACTGTGGCCAGCAAATGCATCAAGCAAGCGGTAGGGAAAGTGAAGCGGGTGCAGGTAATACAGTCGCCACCATGTTTCGGGATGTCTCGCAGCAAGTGTTTCCACAAGGGAAGTGATATCTGCTCCACCCTGGTACCAGTTTCCGCTGTCCTGAGCTACTATGCCTATTTCTCTTGCACCCTGATTAACCAGCAGATCGGAATTCCTTAGAATGGTATCCATTTTCTCGGGAACAAACTTTCCCCTTATTGCAGGTATGGTGCAGAAAGCACAGCAGTTGTTGCAGCCGGTGGCAATTTTCAGGTACCTGTAACTTCCCGATCCAACTACCTGTGCAGCAATATCCGACGTCAGCCCTAACCAGGAAGACAGCTTCTGCCAGTCTCCCGGGCCGATGACTAGATCAATATCCTCCATACCACCACTGCCGTCATCACGGTACCTTCCCGGAAGACAACCGGCCAGAACTATTTTTCTGCCCGACCTGGCTTCTTTCCAGTACATAATATCAGAGAGATAGTCCAGAGATTCTTCAGTTGCCGGAGCAATAAATGCGCAGGTGTTGAGCAGAACAAGATCCGACTCTTCAGGCTCTTTGCTGTATTTCCAGCCAGCACATTCCATTACCCACGCAAAACGTTCGGAATCCACCTTGTTCTTGGGGCAGCCGAGAGAAACTATATGGTACTTCAAAGAACCTCCATCAAAGAGTTCCTGCGTCGACAACACTGTACCCGGGAATGGAAGGTACTGAAAACACATCGGGACATGAGTTACCTATCTCAATATCTGTAATTTTCCAGCTGGTGGAATTTCCATTGGCATCGGTTGTGGAAAAGAAAAATGGAAGAGAATCGGAGGCAGTATACCCGGCAGTTATCTGTGTTACGCCTCCATCAAACTGGCCTGCAGCTGTAACTGTAACACTGTCTCCCTTGCAGACAGCATTGCATTCCCCTTCCGAAACACCGGAGAGTATGTGAAGAAAGCCAACAGGAGAACCGGAGTAAACAAGAATTTCCTCAAACTCTGGATCTACGGAAAACACTTCTGTACCGTTGCAACCCATTGCCCTGCCCCCGGAATCATCATATTGAAGCAGAAACAGGTTGGGGTGCGCCAGATGCATAGACCCTGAGCTGACTTCGGAATCAAGTGTAAGAGCCCAGTAATCTGTCTGTTCAAAGCAACCTGTAATGTAAACCGCCTGCTCCAGTCGCGATGAAAGCGGTTGCAGCATAGACGCTGTGGAAACAACAGCAAAAAGCACAGAATTCATCATCGGTTACCCGGCCCCTGCGCCGACGCAAAAACCGCATCGCTACCAACAATTATCAGCACATCGTACCCTGCAGCAACTGTACCTATCAGTTCATCTCCCTGTCTGCATCCAATTGATTCAGGGTGCGAAAGCCATCTTCCAAGAGAGTCTGCAACAGTGGAAGCGTCATCTTCATAACCGCCTGTGTAAAAAACAACTGTAAGAGGAGGAGCCTGATCGTCCGTTATCTCGGTCACCGAAGCCCCAAGTGCTCTAACAGCAGTACCTACGGAAACAATACTGGTATTAACAGCAGGTCTTCCCACAACTGCAATACGGGCATCAACAACAGGCTCTGCAGCGGTACTGCTCTGCTGTTCTTCGCCTGACAGGTCGCTTTCCAGCCTTCTTACAGCAAGCCTTGCATCTGACGCCAGCGGAGAGTCAGGGTATCGGTAAACCACTCCGTTAAATTCGTCCAGTGCTGCTGTAAGCCTTCCTCTGTAGTAAAGCTGGCTTGCTCTGGTAAACTGCTCCAGAGCGGTGCCTGACGATGCCAGCCCTTCTGAATCCAGCTTTCCACCGCCACATGCCGCAACAAAGAGAACAGGCAGCATCAATAATTCAGCTTTCCAACTCATCAGTCACCTCCTCCTGCTCGGGTTTAACCAGAACATCCCTTGGCTTACTGCCAAGGTGCGGACCTACAATTCCAAGCTGCTCCAGCATATCGATCAGTTTTCCGGCCCTTGCATACCCCACTCTGAACTTCCGCTGAATCATCGAAACTGAAGCCCTCTGCTGTGAAATAACAACCCTTTTTACCTCTTCAAGAATCGGATCATCAAAGTTTAATACACCTGGGTCGTATAAGTTCCCATGCTCATCGTCCGGCGGCTCGTATTCGAAGGGCATTTCCGGTTGCTCCTTCCAGTAATCCACCAGAAGTTTTGTTTCCGCAGTTGAGATAAACGAACCGTGAACACGAACAGGCTCTGGAGAAGCGGCGGGAACAAAAAGCATATCTCCTTTGCCAAGAAGCTTCTCTGCTCCATTCATATCAAGAATGGTTCTGCTGTCTGTTTTTGACCCCACATTAAAAGCGATTCTGGACGGGAAGTTAGCCTTTATTACACCGGTGATAACATCAACAGAAGGGCGCTGTGTAGCTATCACAAGGTGTATTCCAACAGCGCGGGCCATCTGGGCCAGCCTGGCAATAGCCGGTTCCACCTCCCTTGCAGAAACCATCATCAGATCCGCTAGTTCATCGATTACCACAACAATATACGGAAGGTGTTCCTCGGGCTGCCCAGGGCCGAACCTGAGGTTGTACTCGCTGATAGAACGCACACCTGTTCTTGCAAGAAGGGTGTATCTCTCTTCCATTTCCTTCACCAGAGCTTCCAGCAGATACCTGGCCTTGGATGTTTGAACAACCACGGGTGCCCACAGATGGGGAATTCCTTTGTAAGCTGAAAGCTCCAGCATCTTGGGATCTATCATTGCCAGTTTGACCTGGTATGGAGTTCTGGTTAAAAGTATGGTGGAGAGAATAGCATGAACGCACACACTCTTACCGCTTCCGGTTGCCCCGGCAATAAGAAGATGCGGCATGTCGGTAAGATCAACTATAAATGGCTGACCCTCCAGCCGTTTACCCAGAGCAACCGGTATTGTTTCGTCTTTGAACCTGGTAATTATCTCGCGAAGATAAACAATTTCAGGATTCTTGTTGGGCACTTCAATACCCACAGCACCCTTGCCCGGGATAGGGGCCAGTATTCTGATTCTCTTCGCTGCAAGGGCCAGAGCAAGATCATCAGACAGACTCAGTATCCTATTCACCTTCACTCCAACGCCGGGAGTCAGCTCGTATCTGGTAAGAACAGGCCCGGGACAAGAGTCGGCAATGGTACACTCAACACCAAAATCTGAAAGCCTGCTTACAAGAAGCTCGGCTCTCTCTTTGATTTCAGCCGGAGTTTGACCGCGTCTCTCGCCATCTGCAGGAAGAGAAAGGAAATCGGCAGCTGGAAGAGAATACGGATCATTGCTGTCTTCTGCAGTATCAACTTTTTCCGGTTTTGCTGCTTTCTCTGCAGATCTCCGGTGGCTGCTTACCGAAGGTTTCCTGTCTGTGTGAACTCCTGTTTCAGGTGGCTTCTCTTCCTGGTGACTCTGTTCCGGCTGGGTTTCCTTCTCTGCCTGCAAAACCCACGGGTTCCCGGAATCCGGGGAAACTGCTACAGGTTCAGATGGTGTAGTGTTTTTTTTCTTCGCTTTTCTTCCTGTGTTTTTTCTTCCCACAAGGGAATTGATATCCCGCGAGATATCCCACCCTGTAAACACAACAATTGAAATCATAAACAGGGAAAAAAGACCCACCCAGCTGATAACTCCACCGGCAAAACCCTGAACCGCCAGAACTGCCCTGCCTGCAAGCCAGCCGCCGGGAACATGCAGGTACTCCGGGTTGATCCGGCAAAGAACAAGTGCCAGCATGGCAGCGAAGAAAAATGTACTTACAAAAACAGCCCCTGTAACCTTTAGCCACCTTCCTGCAAAACTTAGCCTCATGACAAATGAACCGGCCAGGAAGAGAAATGCCGGAACGAACAGGATCAGAAACCCCAGAGAATTCTTCAGCGTGTCACCTACAACAGCTACAAATTCCGGTTTGGGCAGAACAAGAGACACCAGAACGGAAACCGCAAAGAACAGGAACACAAAGAAAACAACTGTGCGCAGTTTGCCTGGAGGTTGCTTTTTCAGACGCCTTTTCCCGGCCAAGCTAAACCTGCCTTTTCGAAACGCCACTGGTGCCGGATGGGTAGGCAGGGTCTTGCCTGCGAACACCATCGACCAGAAAACTGTATCTGACAGTCTGCCCGGAAGACATTACCAGTTCGGCAAACCAGCTGCCGTCTGGCAGTTTCTGCATGGGCGAATCGTTTTCATCCCAACTGTTAAAACTGCCTGTTATTGAGACAGACTTCGCTTCCGGATAACCTACACAGAAAAAGGCAACCCTGGTTCTTGGAGCAAGACTGTTCTGAACAGCATCCCGCAGTGCAGGATACGCCCGAAACGCAGGACGAAACCTGGCCGGGATAACCATTATTCCATCGTTTCTGGGATCTCTTACCCTTCTGGCTCTGCCTTTCTTCGTGCTGAAACTTCCGAAACCGCGGAGAAACACAGACTCTCCATGACAAAGGCTTTCTGTGATAACATTCAGGAATGTCACAAGAACAATCTGAACTTCCTTTATGGTTAACCCTGTTCTTGACGCTGTCTTGCGAGCCAGTTCTTCCCTCGTCATCTGTACCCCCCCTCAGTATCTCTTATCTTACCATCCCGTGTACCGTTGAATAGCAGGCAGTCTCCCCTCCGTCAAGGAGCAGTTGTATAATCAAGCTATGACAAAAAGAACAATAGCTCTGGCCGGAGCTCCGTGTTCCGGGAAATCTTCGGTTGGCAGAATTCTCTCGGATTATCTTGATGCAAAGTTCATTGATACAGATCTTGTGATTGAAAGAAAAACCGGCCACTCTGTGCAGTGGATTTTCCACAACCAGGGAGAAAAGGCCTTCAGAAATGTGGAAAACAACGTTCTGTTTGATATTTTCAGGGAACTCTCGGGCACAACAGTTGTCGCTCTTGGCGGCGGTACCCTTCTGAACCAGGGCAACCTTACACTTGTACAGAAACACGCGCTTGTGTTCACCCTTGTTGCATCTGTAAACACACTTTTGGCCAGAAACTGCGGGAACAGACCTCTTGCCGCAAATTCACGCGCATTCAGGCAACTTATGAAGCAGAGAGAGCAGCACTATCTGTCGCTGGGTAACCCCATAAACACAGACAGCAGAAACGCCGAACAGGTGGCTTCAGCCGTTATGACAGCAGCTCTCCCTCTGTTGTTTCAGTGAGACCAGCCTTTGCAATGGTTTTTCTTGCGTGCTCCAGCCCCACGTAGAATCTGTTGGTGTATATGGTGTAGTCATCGCGAAGTTTCTGTGGAGTCATGTTCACCGTAATAACATTAGCCCCTGCCTGGAAGCATCGATACTGACCGTTTTCAATCAATCTCTCAAAGGTGCTGGTAGCGGGAATAAGAGTGTTCCTTAAAAACAGTCTCATTGCGGCAATAAATCGAAGCCCGAGTTCAGGGTCTCCCACCGGCTCATTCTCAAGAGGAGTTCCTGAAGCAGGTACAAAAACTGAGACACTGGACATCTCGGTTTCAAGCCTTTCCAGCAGAAGAAGATCATTTACAAGAGAATCTATTGTCTGCCCGGGCAGACCGAGAAGTGGCCCGGAGCCAATGTGAAAACCGTGCTTCCGAAGTATTTTCAGCCACTCGATACGACCTTCAAGGGTAAATCCCGGTTTCATCTTCTCGAAAAGCTCTGTGTCGGAGGTTTCGTGTTTAAGAATAAACTTGTAAGCACCGGCTTCGCGCCACATATCCAGATCGCTCTCCTGGTGAACACCCACGCACAGCAGCACACCCATACCCAGCTTGCTTATGTCAGAAATAACATCTCTAAGCCATACTGCACCGTATGATTCACTTTCTGCAGCCTGCAGAAAGAAAGTTCTTATTCCGTTATCGTACGCTTTGCCGGCAATTTCAAGAAGTTCATCGTGCTCAAGCGAAAACCTGTAACCATCGGGGTTGTTCAACCTCATTCCACAGTACAGACAGCTGCATCTGCATGAGTTGGCAAACTCAACTACAGCCCGAATAAAAGCCTTTCTGCCAAAAACCTCATCTCTTACTTGCCTTGCGGCAGCGTAGAGAAGCTCAGCCTCTTCATCGCTGCTCAACAGCATCATTCTAAGATCGTCTGCTGTAAAACCGCTTTTCTGTTTCTCTTCAATCCAGTTACCGGTTATTTTCGCTGTCATGGAGTTTCTCCCTGATCCTTTCCAGTACCTTCAACTTCAATTGTTCGCCGGGAGTGAAACCGGTCCACAGTCTAAACGATTCAGCAGCCTGCTCGACCAGCATCTTCTCGCCGGTTCGAACAGGTGACAACAAACGATTCCGCCAGCTCCAGCGGGGATTGTAATTCAAATCTGCAAAATACCAGCCCTCCGGTATTTCAAACGGAAACACATCGTCATCGTTCCACCCAAGTGGAGTGGCATTTACAACGGTGGCCACTGCGGACACGCTTCCCGGTAAGATACTCTCTCCTCTTCTAATAACAAACAATTCCGTATTACTCAGAGCGGCGCGCACTGCCGCTGCCGCTCCTCCTGAACCAACCACGTAGAACGGGGCAGGAAGATTTGCAGAGAATGCCTTAAACCCGGCAATATCTGTATTGCAACCCTTTACGCCATCACTGCCGAACACCAGAGTGTTTACAGCTGCGGTTTCCTGTGCTTCCCGCGAGAGAAAATCACACAGGTTAGCAGCAGCAGTTTTGTGTGGAAGTGTTACGTTCAAGCCGGTAAACCCATTTTTTTCTGATTCCGCCAGAAACGGTTTCAGATTACCTGGTTCCACCGGATACAGCAGGTAGGAACCGGCCACCCCGAAATAGTCGAGAAACATGCTGTGTATATCAGGAGAAAGAGAGTGGGACACTGGCCACCCAACAAGCCCGCCTTTGAACTCAGGAACCATGGTGGAATCTGCGAACAGCCTGAAACGCCCTGACAATTACATCGGCCAGCCCTCTGGGTCTGTAGAACACCGGCTCAAACAACTCCTCGCCAGGATACAGTTGATCTGAAAGAGGCGCATCTTTGTACAGCCTGATTGTGCCTATGTTTATGAATGTGCTCTTCCATCCCAGAAGCAGTCTGGCTTTTACCATGAACACGAATTTCATTATCAGCGCCATCAGATTCTCGCCAGGCGAAGCGCTGAAAAAATTGATTCCCACCGTGAGCCCTGTAGCCCTGGCCTTTTTAACCACAGGCCAGAGTTGTTTCAGTGAACCGCTTTTACCCATAAGCCTCCAGCCTTTCTCCGTAATCACATCAGGCGAAAAATCAACCCATCTGCAACCGGCTTTGTACATAACATCAAGGCTGTCCAGCGGAACGGATTCCGACATCCATGCCCCCCATGCAGGTATACTCTGCAATTCGCCCAGAGCTGAAATCAGTTCTATGAAGTAAGCCCGGGGATAGTCAAAAACAGAATCCACAAACATAAAGCTGGAAAAACCCTGGCGGGTAACCTCTTTTATATCTTTAACAACAGAACTGACAGGTCTTAACCTGAAACCATTCCCGCTGAGCGATTTGTATGTACAATAGGCGCAATTGAATACGCATCCTCTTCTTGTTTGAACACCCACAGAACCTTTGCCCGGATAATCGGAGGCTGGAAATACACTGTAATCCGGAAGTGGAATATCTTCAAGGGAAGGTCTTGGAGGTCTTGCAACCCTGTTGTGAAGCCACTCCGGTGCCGGAGCGCCTTCAATATGAGCAAGAAGCATGGGCAGGGCAATTTCACCCTCGCCAACCATGGCGAAGTCAATCCTGGGCCACAGTTTCATAATTCTCTCCGGGTAGATGGAAAAACCGGCTCCTCCTGCAACTACCGTTCCCTTCCAGTTTTCAAGGGCACCCATTATTTCATCCAAAGAGTTGAGGTACCAGTGCGTAACCGGATACGAGCTGTCATCAATATTCCTGACGGAAACTGCAACAACATCTGGGCAAAATACATCGAGAGCAGAGGAAAGCGCGTCTCCTGGAGACTCCTGCAGGCTGAGATCAAGCCCTGAACACTCATAATCACCCAGCGAACCGGCAAGGCAGGCAAGACCAATGGGGTAAATAGGCGTCTCTTTCCGACCCACCGGAGACTGAACAAGAAGAACTCGCAAAAAAACTCCAATCCATTGACCTTTGCCCCGACCACCTCTTTTACTATAATGAAAAAGTATCCGGCTTACATAACTGTTACTCAGCGGCGGAGGGGTTTCAATAAAGACAGTAGATATTTCAAGGCTTGTTGCGGCAGCAACAGGGCTGTTGTTGGCCGCAGGCATGTTAGCTGTATCGAAAGATCCGGCGATATCGGCGATGATACTGTTTGCCGGTATGGCCTCATCGTTAATGGTGGTTGAAATGAGGGCGGGGCTGGTAACACTTTTTCCAGCCCTTTGCTGGCTTGCATTTTATTTTGGAGGAACTGTTGCCGGTGTGGTAACATCAGTCGCTTCAATTTCCACAGGGCTGTATTTTCACTGGAGTAACCGGCAGATCAGACACCTGTTCTTAAGCTACATTCCTGTCGCTCTTCTTTTTACAGCAGCTGCAGACATTGGTACAGGTGTTCTTGTTCCCGCAGGGATAGTGCTGCAGCTTGCTTTCCACGCTGCTATCCGCAAATGCTCTGTAAACCTGGCTGGTATGATTGCTGCAACCTGGATCATCAACGGAATCTTTGCTCACCTTCTGTTGTTTTTCATGGTGGAAGACGGTATTGCAGGTTGTGCCGTTATTCTGACCATAGTGCTTGTTTCCCTTGCGCACGACTATCAATTCCGGAACAGGCTGCACATCTTCACAGACCGCATTAAAACGCTTTCTCTTCAAAACAGACTGGTAAGTTTTCTTTACAATCCAGACGACAGCTTCATGCTGTTCCTTATGGACGGTACCCAGGTGTGGACAATGCAGGGGAAACCGGCCTCTGTACCGATCCCCGAAACCCCGTCAAAAACATTCTCTATTGAAAAACATGGAGACTGGATTGCCGTTTCCACAAACAGCTCCGTGTTTATTGCAGAAGGCGCCGCTGCACATGAACTTGAATCCCTTGGAAATGCCGAACTTAAAGAAACACTTGCTCTGCTGGAAAATGTCTGGAAGGCATCCTTCAGCAAGAGAAGGCTGGAAAACGCTTTTCTTGGTGCCGCTATGATGTTTGTTCAACTTGCCGACAGGAGAGATTCAGATACTCATTCTCATTCTGTGAGAGTCTCCAGACTTTCAGTAAAACTGGCACAGATATTGGGCCTCTCGCACAGCAGTATTCTTCAGTTGCAGTTAGGGGCGCTGCTCCATGACATAGGAAAACTTGCTGTTCCCGGAAGACTGATCATGAAGAAAGGGCTGCTTACAAAATCTGAAAGGAATGTAATAGAAACGCATCCGGAATCAGGTGCGAAACTGCTTGGTGCAATGCAGAAATACGATGAAGCCTCTTCCATCGTGCTTCAACACCACGAACATATAGATGGAAGCGGGTATCCCCAGGGCATTTCCGGTTCTTCCATATCGCTGTTTGCAAGGATCGTTTCTGTGGCTGATGTGTTTGATGCAATAACCTCTCCCCGGGCATATCATTCTGGAAAATCCGACACAGATGCCCTGGCTGAGATTAAAAAATACAGGGGAAGATATTTCGATGCCAACGTTGTTGACGCACTGGAAGCGATGCTCCGTGAAACCTGAAACAAAATACCTTATTGCGGCTCTCACTCTTGTTTCCCTGTTCTTTGTCTTCCCGGCAGACCACCTTCAGCCTCTTGATCCCATAGACACTACAGTTCTTCTTCTGCTGGCTTCAACTGGAATGCTTCTGTCGAGAATGTTCATACTCTCCTCCGACAGCAGCGACAGAACAGGAATAGAACCAGCTGTTATTGTAAGCCTTGCCACATGGGGCACTCCGTGGGCTGTTTACCCGCTGATTGCACTGATGACCTTCAGCGGCAGTATTTTCAACTCTGTCAGAATGCAGAAAAATCTGTCCCTTCATATCCCCGAAGCAGTCTTTCAGGGTGTTTCTTTCGCCTTTTTGCTGAAACTGAGCAGCAGTATCTATTGGAACCTTTCAGGAGCTCAAACAGGAGGCGGAGCTATTAGAACCTATCTGTCCATGGTTGCAGCTGTTGTTCCTGTAGCAGCTTTAAGGTGTATTTCAGCATGCAGCTTCAACGCACACAGAGGCACACTATCTACAATGTTCAGAAAAGGGCTTCTGCTGAATACATTCATAGTTCTGCTGGCAGTTCCATCTGCAATGGCTGTTCTTAAGGAGGGAGGCAGTAATCACCTGCTTGTTTCATGCGCGTTCGGGCTTTTTGCCATTCTTGCTGTTCACGGTATCAACCTGCGGCAGAATCGGTCTGCCAATGAGAAAACAGATGAACTTGAAACTGTAATAAAACTAAAAGAACTTTCAGGCAATCTGTTTTCCGCCACCTCCGAAATGCAAGCCATTAAAACAATCAGCAGTGCAGTGTCCACTGCATGGGGGTGCAGGGTCGCTGTGCAGTGGAAATCACTGAAGTACTTTCACGGCAGCTGGTGGAACACAGCAAGCACGGTTTGTATCGAGCACGGTGCCGGCCTCACCATCTGGGTAGATTCCTTCAGCTCTACCATACCGGTTTACATGGATTCTTTTCTCAACAGGGCAGTTCCGGTTCTTGCCGACCTTGAAGCCAGGAAGAAAATGGAAAAAACATCGTGGGAAGCCATGGAAGCAATGGTTTCATTTGTTGAGCAGAACAACAGTGATTTTGCCGGTTTCAGCCGAAGAGTGGCAGCAACAGCCACTCAGATCTGCCGCTCACTGCAGAAGGATATATGGTTCCAGGACTGCATGCGTCTGGCGGGCCTGCTTCACATGGTCTCTCTTCCGAAAAGAAACGAAGATAGCTCTTTGAACGCCCCCCATACTCTTCCGGAAATAACCCGCCAGGCACTTGAAGAGATGACAGAGCACTGGGGAGGTACTGGGCCTTCAGGCAAGTCAGGAGAACAGATTCCCCTGCCAGCCAGGATCCTCGCGGTGAGCATTGCCTGGGAAAGAGCAATGAATTCAGGAGAAGAGATAGCAATCAGAGACATGAACATGAGAGCGGGAACCCTGTACGACCCACAGCTTTCAGAACTGGTTATTCAACTTAACGGCTAACTGGTCAGTGAACTGTCTGTATACCAGACGAATTTTCAGAATACACACAGCACCTACTCATCTGGATGATCCATTATCCAGCTGTAAACATTCCATCGCCCCAGCATTGGAAAGCATGGAGGGTGCAGTGCACCGAGCCCCTGCTCCCATGTGTTACCTACATAGTACCCACTGCCCGCTGATGAAAGCCTTCCCATGGTTTTTTCAGTGAGGCTTCCTGTAACTGTTATTCTGACCTGTTCATCTGGAAGATAGGGCACCTCAGCTTTGAAACAGCCTGCAGGGGCGGCAAGACAGGCCCTTACAAGAAAACCCCTGTCGGTTTCTATATCCCACGGGCTAGCCCAATCAGAGCCTCCTGTTTCATCGGGGTCAGCGGGTATTATTATGTCACCCAGAGCCACAAGACCCAGTGGCCCTCCAGAGCCAGTTGCACCACCGTCAATTTCACCACCTATCTCCATATCACCAAGGGTTATAACGGTAATCGGGTGATCCGGTCGATTCAGTGTTTTAACCATCACAGAAGAGAAACCGTTTCTTGCAATAACCAGATCAACGCCTGTGAGATCAATTACGCTTTCTTCAGATGTTTGACTTTCCTTGAACATCAGAACCTGACCGTTGATGATAATTCTTTCTGCTTCCACCCTTGCTTCGTTGCTGTGAACAGAACCTGAAGCAATACTGCTGAAACTGCTGTGCATTCTCGAAAAATCAATCTCTGGAGCACTGGCGTTCCAGTAGGGCCTGCCCTGACGATGGTTAGAGTACGGCCTTACCCAGACATTGCTGCCTTCCGGATGGGGAAGCGGTGAAATACCGATTCCTGAATAACTAAAACCCCCAGACGCTGTGGTGGAAATTATCTGGGCGTATGGATCATCTGTTGAGTCAGGTGAATAGCTGCTGAAACAAACAACACCGTTGGAATGAACCGGGCCATTAACAACTCTTCCGTCAACAAAATACCAGCTAGGAATGCCCTCATCTGTGAGAAGTGCAAAACTGGATGGATAAGCGGGAGTAGCCCCAAGCTCAATATCCCGAATTACATCCCCGGACAGACCCTGCGAACGTATTTCAACCGCCCCGTTGCTGCACGCCCCCCCCAAACCGTGCAGCGGTTCAATAACAACCTGAAAACTGCCGCAGTCGGGAAGGCTTATCCATCCGGCACTGTCAGCTTCCAGCTGCAGTTCAATAGGTTCCCCATTCTGCGGAACAGACTGCATGGATTCAAGGTGATGAAGAGCCAGTGCCGCACCGGCTTCAGCCGCCATGCCCGCCCGAGCTCTGTTTATTTTAAACACATGAGCACGGGCATTCATCTGAAAATAGGTGTAAACCACGCCGGTAAGAACAAACAGCACGGAAGCCACACCTACAACAAGTGCAAGTGCGCTTCCGTTCTGCTGTTTCACGGGGGGCTTCCCGCCTGTCAACTCAGTAATAAGGGTGGCCGCCTGAGGATACTTCATTTACAGTCATGTCAGGCACTTCAGCCCACATGATAGTGATCCAGTTCGCAGTGGTTGGAAAGAACGGGGGATGCATGTAAAGAAGCCTGGGATCAAAGAGAACACCGATATCAAATCCGCTGCCTCCGTTATAACCGGAACTTGTGTAACCCTCTTCCTGTACCATGTAACCACCATTCAGTCTGAACTCCTGGGGCCCCAAAGGCCATCTGTGATTGGATGCCACAAGATTACCCTCAAGGGCAACGATTACCGCATAGTAGTTCAGACCGTTTTTCGTATCGATGTGGAAGGGTGCAGGGTTCCATGGAGATTGATCTCCAACCAGTTTTTCATCAGCAATTATCAGGTCTCCGTTTACGGTCATTATACCCAGAAGCTGCTGATTGGCTTGATCCTGCAGATCAGTGTTCTCGTATGTCAGCTCTCCGGACATATACACGTCACCCCTGCACCCGATGGTAAGAGGCATATTCAGCCCCAGCAGCTGGCTGCCCCGAAGAAAGAAGCACTCATCCTGCGCGTTTTCTATCCACACCACCGGGTTCACCAAACCTCCCAGGTAGAACTTCTGGACAGCTGAGGCGGGGGTTGCCTTTATCATCAGGGTATCCCCCTTCAACGCCAGCCGTGAACTGTCGGCAATGGTTCCAGAGGCAAAGTAAAGACCATCGGTCTGTGCCGCCGATCTAACACCCTGCCAGTTGAGTTCGTTTGCACCAAATGGAATTGGGTCCACATTCAGGTCAAAGAACGGCGGCCCCATGCTCAGTCTGTTGAATGGCTGCATCTGCAGGTTTCCATTGGAGGGAGTGGTTCTGTGAGTGTTGCCCTGCGACAAATAATAGCCGGAAGTAAGGTTAAAAGAATAAAAGAAAGGATCGTTTTCAGTGGACGCCGATGGGCTTATTACCCTCACCGCCCCGTTAGCGTAAAACGGACCGTCAAACCTGTAACCGTCTGTGTAGTAACCGTTGGTGGTTGGGTTGTCCATAAACACCGAAAACCTCGCCAGGTTCTCGGGCATCACGATGCACTGCATTCCGTAGGTATCCATGGTGCGCCCCGGAACTCTGGCTAAACACCTTATCATGTAAGCATTGGCAGATGTAACCCGATCGTTTTCATTGCTGGGATCAACCGATGCGTAAACGCTGCCCATGCCTCCTGGAAGGTCATAGAAAGAGTTCTCGGTGCCCAGAATGTCCCCCGGATTAGAATCCGGGGGAAGGGCTGCTCCTGCGGTGAGCATGTGGGTAGCCAGATTGACACCGGCTTCGGCTGAAAGTTTAGCCTGTATCCTGTCTCTGGCCCAAATCTGCGTGTTGGCATTCATCTTGAAGTACTGGTAGGCTCCAGCGGTAAGGATGATCAGGAACACGGAGGCGACCAGAACAAGAACCAGAGCCGAACCTCTTGTGTTATTTGTGTACATCACCATCCTCCTAATAGATGTAACGGCCATAAAAGCCGATGTTATCGATGTTCCAGCCACCTAGCTCCACAAATGGACCGGAGTCCATTACGAATCTGATGAAGTAGTATGTTTCCCCGTCAGCTATCGCTTGCTCGAAGTAGTGGGTAACCGGAATAGTCTCGACCACCCAATCACTATCGTTGTAGTGACATTCCTTCACAGTAGTCCAGTCGCTTCCTGCAGTTGGCAGGGTATCACTTGTGCTAAATGCCATCTGAACGTAGGCGAAGTCGTTGGAGGCCAGCCTGAGACACCTGTCAAAGGAAACTGTTATGGAATCGTAGGAAGAAAGGTCTGATATCTGGTAGGCACTTGAACTCAACCAGCTCCATTCACCTGACATATACAGACCGTCATCTGTGAGATCAGTTCCGGCAATTCTGTTTTCATTGTCGGGAATAAGTGCAGGATCAGTGTTCGGTGTAAACAGCGGAACTCCTATCTCCCAGTCGTTCTGGGTTCCACCTGAAACCCAGGTGGTTTGCCCACCGAATCCAAGTTCGGTAAGGGTGTAGATGGCTTCAAAATCACTGTACATGTTTCCAGACGACAACGGCATAAGATCCACAGTGGCAGTTGAGTCTTCGTCAACGTAGCGCAAACCATGGCTGAGGGTGCCTATCATGAAAGCAGGCCGCATGGTAGCCCGGTTAAGGTAATTGGGATCGCTACTGCCGGATACAGCTCTTCTTGCGGTATTGGGGTGGGTTCCGGCAAACCAGCCGTAGCCGGCGGCAGGATTTGTATGCATCATCTCAAGTTTTACTATCAGGTTGCCGGAAGCAGGCAGCACAAAATCATCGACAAGGTTTATCTCTACCCACTCACCGGCAGTGGGTACAACAGTGTACGAACCGCAGTAGGTAAGTGTGCTCTTGTCCAACTCACCGTCATCTGCGAAAATGTCGTCTGTTGTACTGCCGAGGTATACCTTTACCTCATTGTAGTACCAGGTTCCCGACGGTGCTTCCGGCTTGAAACCTATAGACTGAAGAACAACACCGGAAACAGTTCCGCTGACTTTGAAATCGTCAAGAGTCCACCCGTTCCGGACTCTGCTACCATTGGAGTGGAAAACAAATCTGAACTTAACGCTTGTGCCCACGTACGAATCCAGAGCAATGTCTATTGTTGTACTGCCGGATGTTCCGGTAAAAGCACTGTGCCCTGAGTAGCTGGAGTTGTAGGATGTGCAATCAAGGGTACTCCAACTGGTTCCACCATCTGTGGATACTTCTATCCACCCGAAATCGAAGCCGGGATCAAAATCAACCGACTGGGTGTATGAAAGCACAGAGTTCGCTGTACCTGATGGAATAGTAACCAGAGGAGATTCCAACCAGCAGTCTGTGTTGTTGCTGTACTGTGTTGCGTTGTTCGCGTGAAGAGTCCACTTGTGATTTCCGGAAATATCTTCAAGAAGCCAGTCATCGGTTCCGCCTGCTGCAACCGCTTCGTGATGCCAGCCCAGCGCCGCATACTTATCGCGGATAACACCGAGCTCAAACCCGTGCCACTGCAGACCGTAAGCAGCCCACGGACCTATTCCATACTGGCTGAGAGCTATTCCGAAGTTCGTAGAGAACGGAACAGAATTGGTCACGGCTGCGTCGTCAAGATCAACACCAATTCTCTGCCAGGCAGTGCTGGAAGAAGGTGTTCCCACCCTGTTCATGACAATGGTGGAATTGTCTGCGACAATTATTACATCATCAAAACTGATACCATCGTATCTGGTGGCATTTATGGCCCGATAGTTATCATACTGGCTGAACACTATGTACAGCTTCGCAGGCATTGTACCTGAAGGTGTGAATGTGTAGCTGTAACTGTTCCACTGACCGTCGCCTACTGACCCTGGATCAAGGTTTTTATAGCCTTCCACAGTGCTGGCGATTCCATCACCCAGGCTCCAGCCTATGTAATCTCCTCTGTTGGTTGAGGATATGAAGTTGTGTGTTTCGTCTCCGTGATCCGCCATTCTATAGAACACAGTGATAGGTGTTCCGTCTGCAACACCGGAAGTGTTCACCTCAATCAGCATACGCGACCTACTGAAGTTACCGTTTCTGTCGCAATCCAGTGTAACGAATTTTGTTGCGTTGTTCCACCCGGGTGAATGAACTCTGTGGCGCCCGTGGTTGCCAGCCCAGAATGTTACATCACCGTTGGATAAAACAAGGTTTTCAAAGTTCTCTGAAACCAGTGTATCAATTGTTCCAGTGCGAGACAGAACAAACACACCATCTTCGGAATTGATCGTTTCAGATGCGCCAGCCCTGCTGTTCACAGTAATGTAAAGATCGTCTGTGGAAGCGTTGTAGGCAGAAAGATCAACAGCTGTAGCAGCAATATTTCGATCGTAACCGCCTGCACTGGTTCTGTGCATCTGAAGCGAAGAATCTGCGAGAACAGAAATATCACCTGAGCCGGTGGACTGGTAGGCCCACACCATAGACTTTGAGGCATGCCCAAAGTCGTTGTACAGGGGTATAGAGTCGGGAATCATAGCCCCGTTTTCAAGATTATCTTCCCATGTTACGACAGGAACATCCCCGGGAGAGTCTCCTTCAAAATCCTCCAGGTTGATCTCTTCACCAAGCGGTGGCGGAACCGGTTCAGGAAGGCTCCATATTACCACATTGTAGAGGAACGTCTCTCCATCAGCGGTGTATTTAGTGAAGTCGGGGGCACAGTAGTGGATACGCCTGCGGGGTAAACTGTCCTCAAAAATCACCGACACTCCGGAAACTGTGGTATCCGAGCTGAGCCCTGCAACAAGACGTGTATCAGAGGTAAAGGTTCTCAGTGTGGTTATGTGCGTTCCCACCGAAGTATTGTAGATATTGAAAGGATCCGGAAGATCTTTGAATATGGTATGAGACACATTCTTGTTTATGGTGCAGTCATCTCCGGAAATCGTTCCGACAACATCTCCCATGGCAAAAACATTTTTAGCGTCTCCAGGGTCAAGGGCAATGATGGGCACTTTTATGTTATTCAATGCTCCGGCAATTGTATTGTGATCCAGCGCACCGGGCACTTCCCGCAGTATTACCAGATCAACTCCGGAACTGTCGTATTCGTATGATTCCAATTCATCATCGGTTAAATCAACAAGGGTAAACCCCCAGCCGTCGAGCAGATCAAGAAGCTTGGCCTGATCTAAAGTTGGTGCATGGGCAGTGGAGTCCCCATCAACATTTACCACTATTTTGGCATCGGGAGCTGGCGGCCTGTAGAACAGCGGGTCAAAGTTGTGAGACACACCCAGGTTTCTGGGGGTGATCACAGTCTGCATCACAGTCTGGTACACATCATCCATGTATGTGTCTTCCAATGTGATTCTTACAACCACATGCCTCACTGCTTCCCTGCTCGCCTCATCCAGAGGTTTTGCCAGGAAAGTACCGTCTTCATCCATGTAGTTGAACTGAAGATCAACCACCTGTGTTCCTATAGCACGATCTGCTCCTGTGCTGTCGGTTATGTGAACAACATCGTAGGCATCTCTGAAAATCTGTCTGTGATCGTTGCCGTTGAGGGATTCGTCTCCCTCAAAATCGGCATAGAAGTGGAAAGAGCTTGTGGTGGCAAGCTCTACAGGCTTCCATTCATCCTCTGTCCAGCCTCCATTCGGCATGTAGCCAGCCCACAGAATAACATCGGACATGGACTCGAGGATAAGCTTGCCGGTGGATGCGAGCTGATTCTGTCTGCGCGTAAAGTGGAACTGTTCTGTTCCCTTAACGAAAAACATGTATACGGCGGCGAAAAGAACTCCCATGATTCCCATGACTACCATCAGCTCGATAAGGGTCATTCCCGATCTTTTTCGCGGCTTCATCTGGCGTTTTAACATTCCATTCACCTCCTATAAAATTGTGCTCAGGCTGAGGGTATCCGGACCCTCAATACCTGACCATGTTACCTGGCACTTAACGTACTTCGCTTCTGGATAGGTAGAATACGGGGTATTGATATAGACTGATCTGGTATACCCCTCTACAACGTAAGGCGGGTTCTGCCACCCGTCGTTCATGGAAACCACATCCTGCGTGCGCAACAGTTCAATGCCTTCACGACAGATTTCAAGGGCCTGGCCCTGGTCATCCATCTGATCAGACATCTTTATGATGTGCATGAAGAAAAATGCAATTCCAGTTACAACAATGGCCAGAATTATCGAGGCAATCACAACCTCAATCAGGGTAAATCCCGCTCTTCCCTTCAATCTTTGTTTTTTCATAGCAGCTCCTGTCTGTTTGCGTTGCTTTCCACGTAAAATCGCCTTGTTAATTCTATTGATACCGAATCTCCTGAAGTTACTTCCACAAATACATCTACGGTGTTATCCCCGGAAGATCCAACTGTTGTTTCCACTTCGTACTGATTACCCCACAGGGTATCCGGATGCTGTGATGTGCCTGGTGCAGGAACCTCTTCCCGTCTTTCTATTGCGGCAATTTCAACCCGTGCCAGGGTAAGTGCCCCGTCCTGAAGTTCCAGGGTTTTTCCACCGCGTACAAATGAAACCAGGGCAACAAAAAGAGCAGAGAGTACAACCAGTATTATCACAGAAGCAACCGCCACCTCTACAAGGGTAAAACCTTTTCTCATTTGTCCAGCCCCTCGAGTGTGTGAAATACGTTCAGCCTGCCTTCCGACTCGTAGATTGAGTAAGTGTAGGTTTCGCCTGGGGTTGTTTCCCCTCTGTACCTGTTCTGAGTAGAGAATGACATCTGAATTCCGTCACCATTTACAGGATTAAAGCAGGTTTCAACACCGTTTTCCGCGATCCTGAAGAAATCTGTCTCTCCGCCGTCGGCATTTCCTGTAAATACATCGCCGGTTAACAGCTCAAGAATATGTCCGGTGGACGAAGCAATAACTGCACTTCCATCTATAATGCCAGTTATGGTGTTTCCTCTTCCGGTGAATCTGCCCTGCCATCCAAGTTCGTAAACCATCTCCGGATCAAATTCGGTAAAACCATCGTATGCCAGCCTTAACCACCTTGTTTCCCCTGACGCCATTTTCCACATACCGCAGAGACCGGTTCTGCCGCCTACACTTCCCCATGAAATCAGAGAGCCTCCAGGGCTCGCCTTCAATATTTCATGTGTTGAGCCGGAATACACAGACAGTGAAAAACGGGTAGCAAACGCCATATCCGCCATACCATCGTTGTTGAAGTCGCCGCCAAACACATCTTTTATGTGAGCCCCGCCAAATGATGGAACAGACTGCTGAGCCGAACCAAACATGGTTCCATCGGAAAGAAACACAGGGCAGGTTCCTCCTGGTGAACCCACATGACTGAACTCGCCGGTTTCACAGTTAAAAACAACACCCAGATTTGTGCCTTGGGTTACGATGATCAAAGGTGATCCGTCAGGAGCCTCTGCCGCAGAAAACATCGATCTGGGAGAACAAACATCGGAATCAACCACAGTACCTGCCTGAACACCATCTGCAGTAAGACAGGCGAAGTATGTTCTTCCTGCCCCTTCAAAAACCGCAATAACAGCATCTTCCCCGTTAAACACAAACGGGGTGCCGGCAACCGGGTGCATGTCTGTTTCCATGGTAAACTGCGCAGTTGGATTAAAACTGTTTCCGCTGAAGAAAGTAACCATAATATCGGATTCTCCTGCTCGCCGGATAGCGACCAGACGGCTGCCTGCAGGAACCACAACAGCACTGGATGCATTATCCAGCGGGAAAAAACCGGTTCTTACTCCGGCAGTACCTGTTTCCAGAAGGGTAAACTCAGTTGAAACCCCTGCCAGATCAAACTGAAGGTCTCCGTTTGCCGCCCCTGGGCCGCTCTGCGAAAGAAGCATGGAAAGGCCGTCGGCGGCACTTGCCTCCGACAGAGATATCTGAGCATCGTTCAGCCTGTTTATGTGAGAATCTATCATTCTTCCAGTAAGACTGATAAGCAGTGTAGCCGCGAGCATTACAACTACCGCTGCCAGCAGCGCAATCATCAGCGCGGCACCTGTACTGTTTTTCCTTGTGTGTGTTATTGTTTTCATGCACATAACTTATGCATACTAGGTGCCACAAATAGCTGCTATTTTATTGACTATTGCTAATCATAATGCGCGATTAGAAGTGAAGCGATGGTTACACCAGTGTGAAAGCTGCTTCACACAAGGGTGTACAGGCCTCCGGGAATTCTTATAACAAGACCCTGCAGTTCCAACTCGAGAAGTCTTGCGTTTACAGTTGAGGCGTCTTGCCTTAAATCAAAAGAGAGCTGTTGAGCTGTGATTCGTTTCCCTGAAAGAGATGCAAGAATCGGATCTGAAACTGGTACTGAGGGTGCATGGGCACACCCAAACCCAAGCTCTTCCGCAAGTTCTTCCGCAGAAAGAACCACACCAGCACCGTCGCGGAGAAGCCTGTTCGAGCCCATGGTACTGGATCTTGTTATATCGCCCGGAACGGCAAATACATCCCGCCCCTGATCAAGTGCTGTGGCAACAGTAATCATTGTACCGCTTCTCTCGCCTGCCTCAACAACCACCACCGCCTTTGACAAACCGCTGATAATTCTGTTCCGCTCGGGAAAGGTGTATCTGGCCGGTTTAACTCCGGGAGGATACTCGGATATAAGACAACCGTGTTCAGCCACCCTCTCTGCGAGAGAGGCGTGTTCCGGGGGATACATCACATCAAGCCCTCCGCCCATCACAGCAGCCGTTGGCGAACCTCCATCGAGGGCACCACGGTGTGCTTCTCCGTCTATTCCACGTGCCAGGCCACTTACAACACACACACCGGAATTGCTGAGTTTCATGGATATCTTTCTCGCCGTTTTCCTGCCGTACAGAGAACACCTTCTGGAACCGATTACTGCCACTGCAGGAGACAGTTCTGAAGGCGGGTACTTGCCTCTGTAAAACAGAACAGCAGGGGGATCGGGAATGCTATTTAGCATCTCGGGGTAACCTTCTCCGGAGTAAAAAACAGCCTTAATTCCCAGCTTCAGTGAAACTGAAAAGGCCTTTTCCACATGCGTGTCAGGAATCATTGAAGCTATTTGTTCCGGTGTACCAGTGCGCAGCAGCCGGATAAGCTCTGCTCTTGAGAAACTGCTGCAGGCTGCAAGTATCAGGAGGGCTCGGAGCCTTTTCGTCTCTCCTGAAGGATCAGTTTTCCAAGCCTTCTTAGAAATTCCTGAACCCCCTTTCCAGTTGCAGAACTGAGCGGCATAGTACCTTTGGGCAGAGTAGCCAGAAGCCTTGTTTCTTCCTCGGCTGTCAAAGTATCGCACTTGGAAAGAACCGCCATGGCACTGATACCGGTAAGATCAGTACCGTACTCGAGCAGTTCATTCCTCAGAGTAGCCAGCTGCCCTTCAGGAGTAACCTCCATATCCGGCGAAACAACAAACACAAGGATTCTGTTTCGTTCCGCGTGGCGAAGAAACCTGAGACCCAGACCCACTCCCCTGCTGGCTCCTTCAACAAGCCCCGGCAGGTCAGCCACCACATAACTAAAACCGTCTGTGAACTTTACAACTCCAAGAGAAGGGCTGAGTGTGGTAAACGGATAACCGGCAACCTTCGGTCTGGCAGCACTGATTCTGGAAACAAGAGTAGACTTACCTGCGTTGGGAAAACCAACAAGCCCTGCATCAGCCATGAGTTTAAGCTCAAACCTGAGCTTCAATTCCTCGCCTGGTCTGCCCCTTGTCCGAATACGCGGAGTTCTTCTTTCAGGCGTGGCAAAGTTCGCGTTCCCAAGGCCGTTTTCGCCACCTCTGGCAATCAGAATCCGCTGACCGGGCTCAGTCATATCCGCAAGCAATTCACCTGTATCGTGATCGAAAACCTCTGTACCAGGCGGTATGTAAAGAACAAGATCTTTGCCCCTGGCCCCGGTCATATCGTTTTTTCCACCGGGAGTACCCTTCTCCGCCCTGAAAATTGACCCGTTGGTAAAGTCTACAAGTGTGGTCAGTTTTCTGTTAACTTCCAGCCAGACATGACCTCCTCTGCCACCGTCACCACCGCTGGGACCACCTTTGGGAACGTAAGCCTCACGCCTGAAGGCAATGATACCATCACCACCCTTACCAGCTCTCACGGTAATAACCACCCTATCGAGAAATCTGCCTTCCACTGAAATGCCCTTCCATGTATGAAGGGACGCTTTAAAGCGCCCCTTCTTTATCTTCGTTACAGTGCTCTTGTCACTGCGAGTATCTGTTAACCCTGTCTATTTTCTCTTCGCACAGACTTATGGCATTCTGTGCCGCCGCCACCATGTTCTGTGCCTGAGCGGCTCTGTAACCTGTAACCTGATTCAGGAACGATATTGCTGAACTCAGCTCGCTTATTGCCCCTTCCCATGTTGGTACATTGGCCGGAACAAGCTCGCTGACCCTCGCAGCGGAACTTCCACTCTGGTAGTAGAAAGCCCCAACCATGTAGTTCGCGACAGGATCCCCGGGATAAGCGTTGTGAAGCCTGTTGAATACATTCTGCATGGAACCGCGCTGACCGCTGTCTCTGTATACAGTTGCAAGCATAAGGTAAGCTTGTCTGCTTCCGGAAGACGCGATAATATCGTTAAGTCTGTTTACCGCAGCAGTGGTTCTTCCGGCCCTGGCCTCGTACTGAGCCACAAAAAGAGCAAGATCCGTATCGTCGGGGTTGGCTTCCAGAACCAGTACAGCGTTGTCTGCAGCGGAACTGTGGTCTCCGATCTCCGAGTATGCAGTTGCCAGCTTAAGCCTCAGATTGGTGTAATCAGGCCGGACATCAAGAATGGCCTCAATGTGGGGGATTGCCTCTGTGTAGTTGCCCATTTCAACATACAGCAGACCAAGAGCATACCTTGCCTGAAGATTGTCCGGATTAGCGGCCAGAGCAGACTCAAAGCTGTCGATAGCCTGATCTGTCATTCCCATCGCGTTGTAAGCACTGGCGAGACCTGAATAGGCAGCTGTGTTGTCTGGATCTGCCTCTATGGCCTGATCGAAGTAGTTTTTCGCTGCCTCGTAGTTCTCGTTCTTCAAAGCCACAGCACCAAGGCCTCCGAGGGCCTGCGAGTTCTGAGAATCAATGACAAGAATCTGATTGTACATTTCTTCTGCACGAGCAACAGAATCAACGTCACTCTTCAGATAAACACCGGCAAGCTCGTTCATGGCATCAATGTGCCCGGGATCCACATCGAGAACCTGAAGATACGAAGAAATGGCACTGTTCCAGCTGCCGTTGGCACTGTGATACCTGGCCATGTTGAGAGATTCATCAGCCCTCGCGCCCACATTGTTGTTAATCTCTGAAACTATGTTCTCTGCAAGATTTTTCACGGGATCAGTGTTCTTTACAACCATGGACGGGGCCGGAGAAATGGTGTTCGCGCTGGCGACCACAACGAGGTTCCAGAGAACCTGATACTGATCCCCGCCAGCTGGAACAACGAATCCGAAAATAACCAGATCGGCACCCATTGCCGCTCCAGCTTCAGTAATCATCTCCGGTGGAACACCGTACCTGAACTGATCCGGGTCAAATCCAATGTCTTCAAATGCGTGGTTTAGATCACTTTCGCCTACAAGACTGAAGTCCTCACTGGCATCAAGGTTATCTCTGAGGAAATCACTGAGCTTCCCGCTGATCCAGCGGGAGTTATCATCACTGTATCCAAATGGAATAATACCAACAGCAGTCGCATCACCGGAACTCCCGGCAAGAGCTGTTGAACAGGCAAGCGCTGTCATAACTGCCAGCAACACAGTTACTCTTTTCAATTCTTTCTCCTCTCAGTGTATCCACTGTTTCTACCATTTAGCTGCCGAATATGTTCACCTTGTTCAATTTCTGCAAGCCAGACGATATTCCTTCCAGCTGTTCCATTACTTCTGTAACTGTAAAGATTTACAGACTCCAGGGTACATTCACCTGCAGTAACAACTCTGAACTGATCTCCGCACAGTTTTCTGGCTCTGCGTATTGCACTGCCCCTTAAATCTACCCTTCCCTGTGGATGGTCTTCTCCTACGGTGGGATCATCTCTGAACACAGCTTCTCGCACCTCTTCACCGACTGTATAGCAATCTCCGCATATACAAGGCCCTGTGATAAACCATCTCAAGGGTTGATTCACTGCCTGCAGCAGGTTTTCAACAATTCCCCCGGCAAGACCCCGCCATCCGGCGTGCGCTGCTCCTGCGAAATCATCCCACAGGGCAAAAACAGGAAGACAGTCTGCCACTTTCAGCGCGGGAACACGGGAATGCTTTTCAACTACCATTCCATCCGCTCTTTCACCACCAAGCGGATTAACTACTATGCGGTTGCTGTGTATCTGTTTAAGAAAAACAGCCGATTCCGGAATGAAATCCGGCCCTTCACCGGCCCCGGAAAGCCCCATGCAATAACCGGAACCTGGAATTATCAGCATGGCATCATCCCCTTTTTATAGTGGTACTTCACAGTCTGGCGGCTTGTTCCCTTAAAAACTCAAGGGCTGTGCTGACTGTTCCTGCTCTGAACGGGGGCATTGAAGCCAGAAGCAACCTGGCATAACCGGCTGTCTTCATCCTTCTGTCTAGAATAAAAACAACTCCCGTGTCGGTTTCCGACCGAATAAGCCGTCCTGTACCCTGTTTCAGTCTTATTGCCGCTTCCGGAAGCATAAGGTTCGTAAAACTGCTCTTCCCCTGATCTTCAAGAACTTTCATCCTTGCCCTGGTAAGCGGATGGCCCGGGCTGGGGAAAGGTATTCTATCTATTACAAGCGAATGCAGAAGCTCTCCTGGAAGATCCACTCCCTCCCAGAAACTGGCAGTACCCAGAATAACCGCCCTGGGATCTTCTCTGAACTTTTCCAGAATAAGTGAGCGGTTCATCTTTCCCTGCACCAGAAGAGGAATTCCGTCCAGCGGGTTCTCCTCTGCGGCTCTGCGGCAAAGCTCCATGTTTCTGTAACTGGTAAAAAGAACCATTGTACGCCCTCCAAGAACTGCTGCTGTCTCGCGGGCGATCTCCCAGGCATATCCTGCTACAAGCTGATGGTCATTCTGCATTGGAAGGTTATCCGGAAGAACAAGAACAGACTGCTCAGCATAGTTAAAAGGGCTGTGAAATACCTGTCTGTCTGCTTCTTCAGGTACACCCAATCTGAAATCGGAATACAGGAATGAATCACCAGCGGCAAGGGTGGCGCTGGTAAGAAGAACCGATGGAAAACTGCTGTAAAGAGTATCCTGCAGCAGCGAGCCTGGATGAACGGGAACGCAGCGAAGCACCGGGTTCTTCCTGTTCTTCTCGGCGTAGCAGCACCAGTTCTGCGGGTTAACCTGTGTAAGGGAAAGAACAGAGCGCTGAAGGTTGTGCAGAGTCTGCGATGCACCTGCCAGATCATCTTCGCTTTGTATCTCGTTCCTGAATGAGGAAGCACCATCAGCAATATTCTGCAGATCGGGAAGAATATCTGAAAGCTCAATTTCCCCATTTTCTCCTGTCTGTGAACACAGCTGTGAAAGCTGTTCTGCCAGAAGACGAGCCTGGTTTAAAAGAACTGTTTTCCTCTCCGGGGTACGGCCGCTGAGAACAACAGAGTCAAACACACTGTTTAGAAGAGACCCGGACAGGGAATATCCAAGACTGGCTGAAGCGGCGTTATCAAGAGCATGAGCCTCATCAACAACCAGAAACCATGCGTCGGGTATCAGATCGGCAGCGACCAGACCGGTGAGAAGAAGGTGATGGTTAACAACCAGAATTCTGGCCTTTCTTGCCCTGTTCCTTGCGGCGTAGTAGTGGCACCTGTGCATCTCTGGACACTTGCTTCCCAGACAATCCAGGCTGTCTCCTGCAACTTTCCTCAGGTTTTCTTTACCGTGATCAACACCAGCCAAAGAGAGGTCTCCGTTCCCGGCTTCCACCCAGTCTTTCAGTTCAGGAACAACTGTGCTTCCCCACTGGTACCACTTCCTCAAACACAGGTAGTTCGATCTTCCTTTCAGCACCTCTGCCTCAATTTTCTCACCCAGGATTTTGCCAACCCCGGGTATATCCCGGTTGATAAGTTGATCCTGAAGGGTAAGTGTTGCCGTTGAAACAACACAGACCTGCCCGGACAGTACAGCGGGAATGAGGTAAGCAAGGCTTTTCCCCACGCCGGTTCCTGCTTCAAGAACAGAGATACCGCCAAGCTCAACAAGGTCTGAAACTGCGCATGCCATGTCTACCTGTTCACGGCGAACAGTGTATCCCGGCATACCTGCAGCCGCCGCGCCACCTGTAAAAATCTCTTCAACCCTGCGTGAAAGAGTCATTTTATTCGCCCTGCAGCCGGTTTGATGTCTGCAACAACAAGCTGTACACTGTCGCCTCCTCGCCATGAATCTGCAGAGAGTGTAAAAGCCACATCAAGCATGCGATCAAGTTCAGAAGTTCTGTGCCCCATGCCAAAACCGATTCCGCGAAGAGTTGTGTTTCCTGACTGAAAAGATATCTGCAGGTGTTTGCCACCCTGGCCCACCGATCTGAAAGAAACCGGGTACAATCCACGGGTTATCCAGACTGGCTCGGGATTTCCCTCACCAAACGGCTCAAAGTTTCTGAGTGCGTTGAGAATGCCGATGTTACACTGTTCAGCAGTCAGACCTCCGTCTATGTACAACACAGGATCGGGCGCTTTCGCGTACAGACTGTCTGCAATACCCTCCACAAAAGACTTGAAATCGGCATACTTGTCTTTTCTAAGAGAGATCCCTGCTGCCTGGTTGTGCCCGCCAAAGCTAAGCAGCAACCCTTCTTCCATCGCCTTTTTAAGTACAGGGTACACAGGCTTACCAGAAACTCCCCTGGCACTTCCACGGCCAGTCTCTCCATCCCAGGCAACAAGAACAACAGGTTTATTCATCTGCCTGGCAATCTTTGAAGCGGATATGCCGATAACCCCGGCATGCCAGTGTTCGGAAGCGGCCACGGCTATTTCTGTTTTCGTGTTTGCAAGCAGGCTATCCGCCTCTGCAAACACACTGGAATCAAGGCTCTTTCTTTTTTTGTTTGTTTTTTCAAGCCCTGAAGCCATCCCGGCAGCAAGATCCGGTTGGGTTTCCAAAAGCAATTCAACCGCCTGATCCGCGTGTGCGATTCTTCCGGAAGAATTGATAACAGGCCCCAGCCCGAAACTGATGTCTCTGGTTGTAACTTCGGCATACTCAATTCCCACTGCTCTCATAAGAGCCAGCACACCGGGAACAGGTTTTTTCCTGAGAATATCAAGACCCCGTCTGACCAGAGTCCTGTTGTCGCCTGTAAGACTTACCACATCGCAGATTGTTCCAATAGAAACAAGATCCGGCTCAAGTTCCGGAATTGATGCTGAATCCATTCTTTCCGCGAGCCCCCGCAAGACGGAGTGAACAACCCCTGCGCCTGCAAGGTATCTCCACCTGGCATTTCTATCGGAGGAAAGCTCTGGATCAACCACAACATCCGCGTCGGGAAGAGTGTTCTGCGGTTTGTGGTGATCGGTTACAATTACCTTAACACCGTTCGCCCTAAGTTTTGCAACTTCATCTATTGATGTTATTCCGCAGTCTACAGTAATCAGAACTTTCACACCGCGATGGATACACAGATCTACTGCAGCATCACCCAGACCGTATCCGTCCTGAAAACGGCCGGGTATGTAGTGCTGCACCTGCCCTCCCAGAGCCCTGATAACACGAACAGCTGTGGCTGTGGCTGTTATACCATCGGCATCAAAATCACCATGAACCAGAATCAGTTTACCATTTTTTACTGCGTCTTCAAGAATCAGTGATGCGCTGTCTGCACCAGGAAGGCTCTGCCATGAAGACAACAGACTGTAATCTGAGCGAAAAAAAGCTGGGTTTAAACCCCTTCTGCGCGCCAGAGACATAACTGGTTCCGGAATTCCCGCAATGCCGTTCAGATCTTCATCTCTGCCGGGTACTTCAGGTCTGGGTAACCATTTGTATTTCAAAACTCTCCCTGGTACAAGGGTATCCGGTCGGGCTGTAAGCCGGGTCCTGTACTGTACTAAACAGTGACGGCCATCCATCTTGGGTGCCCGTTGCCGAACACCTCCAGCGGCCAACCCGAGAAGCAGAGGAAACGGGCCGCTTCCTGCCCCTGCGGGGCGCTTCTCCTATTTGGCCTTGCACCGGACGGGGTTTGCCTGCATTTCACCCTTGAACCGGAAAACCGGATTAGGTATCGTTTCTGTGGCACTTTCCCTGCATTGCTGCACCAGGGATTTCCCCTGCGTCCTGCCCTGTGGAGCCCGGACTTTCCTCGAAACCATTCCAGGTTCCGCGACCGCCCACCCGGCCGGATACTAAAATGTTAAAAAGAACTGTCAGAAGTCCAGACTACATAACTGCCGCAAAGCGGGCAGATATAGGTTTTGCCTCCCTTTATCTCCCCAACTTTTTGAGACGGTACCTTTGTGAGACAACCTCCGCACGAACCGTGTTTAATACCGGTTACAATTTCTCTTCGACCGGCACTCCTGGCTTTCTCGTATACTTTTAAATGCCTGGGATCAATCATCAAAGCAATTTCTTCCCTGCGCTTCTGCAGAACAGCAAGCTTTTGCTCCAGCTCGTGCAGTTTCGTCTTAAGGCTTTCTTCCCTGAGTGCTGACCTCTTCACAGCCCGGTCACGTTCTTTCGTAGCCCGTTCAAGTGTCTGCACTGCCTCATCTTCTTCGTACATTGCTTCTATAATCAGATTGTCTATCTGATCGTTCATTTTTTCCGTGTTCGCTATCTGCTGAAGCATTGCCGTGTACTCTGTATTGGATTTCAACGAAATAAGTCTGCTTTTGTAGTCGGCGATTCTAGCAATGTTATCAGCCCTGTCTCCGGCGAGCTTCTTCTGTTTCTGCTGAATACTGTCCAGCGTATCTGTAAACTGGCTGAACCTGGCTTCGTGCCCCTGGGTATCACTTCTGTGTATTTTCATTTCCCGGGGTATCGACTCCAGGTCGGCTTTCAATCTGTCGATGTCACGATCACAATCCTGTAGATCTAAAAGCCGCGCAATGAACTCATCCATGATACACCTGTCCGATCTCGGTATGGATATAGAAAAACGGACACCATGGGGTGTCCGCTGTTCTGGTGGGCGGGACAGGGATCGAACCTGCGACCCCAAACGTGTGAAGCTTGTGCTCTACCAACTGAGCTACCCGCCCTTCAATTAAAGCTAAATGGTGGGCCCACCTGGACTCGAACCAGGGACCGACCGGTTATGAGCCGGTGGCTCTAGCCAACTGAGCTATGGGCCCTTTGAACGCGGAATTTACCCTGCTTTCATTATTTTGTCAAGGTTGCCTGAAGGCTGAATATCCGTTACATTCCACCTTCAATACAAGTGCCGGAGTGGCGGAATGGCAGACGCGACGGACTCAAAATCCGTTGCCCTTCGGGGTGTGAGGGTTCAAGTCCCTCCTCCGGTACCACAGGTGGATGTTTACTTTGTAAGCTGTTTACTTCAACTACCTGCTATCCGGAAAGGAACTTGTTTGCGAACACATGTTTCTCCCGAGACCCACCGCTATTTGCCTTTGCAGTCTCTCAGCCCCGCAAACAATCATCTTGACTGTGTATTTGTTACTCGTTTCCGGTTTGGTTGCAGATTAATTTCTGAGTCTGTTTGAACATCGTTGTCATGTATGGAGCAAACCCCATTTTTTTCCAGAACCCCAGAGCGACATGATTTACATCGGCCACCCTTAGTTCCACTCTTTTAATATCCTTCTCTCTGAACCAGTTCATTGCATGCCGGTACAGTGCCTCTCCTATTCCTTCTCTGCGGTATTCCCCTGCTACAGCTGCATCTGAAATAACCCCGAACTTCTTCAGTTCAAACACAGGAGGATAGTTTGATATTTCGGTTTTTATATACCCAAGTAGTTCGCCTGAAGACTCGGCAACAAACAGTTCTGCACTGTCACTTTCCAGTTCCTTCTCAATCCAGCTTCTGAAACTCTTATGGCCATCCAGAGACCGGGAGAAGAATGAATCCAGATTGCTGTGGAAATCCATAAGTTCCTTCCACAGCTCTACAACCGCCAGCAGATCAGCAGAGGTTGCCTTTCGTATTTTCAGATCACGTTGCATTTCACTCCTCTTCCACAGCTCTGCCGTATACAGATCGCTACTATTCAGCTGACTTGTTTCCAGATGTCAACTGCTTACCTGGGAAACGGCAGAGGCAAGAAGATTGATGCTTAGAGGAGGCGGGATCTTTGCCAGTTTCAGGCTCTCATCATGATCGAACTCCTCATCGGTAACCAGTACGATTCCAATTCCGGCGTGTTCAAGTTCCTGAACAAAGGAAAGCATATCCGGGTCATCGGTAAACCCTTCGCAAACCACGAAATGGAATCTACCGGGATTCTCGTCGAATACTATCTGTGCACTTGAAGGGGAATCCATTTCAGTAACATGAAAGCCAATCATGGCGAGCATCTCTTTACCGGCGTTTCTGGCTGTGGCACTCGAGGCAATGTACAGCACTGTTCTTCTTATGCCAGCGCTCAACTGGCTCGATATTGTCCTTATGGTCTTTCTCTCTTCGTCTTCCGGCGGGAATACCATAAGAATCTGGCCGCTGGGATCTGCATACATTTTAAGCGGGCTGCATTTAGCCAGCTCAAGCATCTTCTCGCCTCCATTGCGGGAGAGGATAATGGCATTTTCCACAATCCTCGCAGCGTTTACAGGCGTAAACAAATCTGAAATAGAGGCTCCGGAAGAGCTTTTATCAGATATATCCGGTGGAAGCTCTCCGCCGGACTCAACCACAAGAAGATCTCTTTCAAGAGCACTGCCGGAGATCCGGGCAAATATATATGCTGTTCTGGTTTCAGACAGAGCCCTTCTGAACAGGTCGAAACTGGCTTCGGCGGTTCTGCTGCCACCTGTCAGTGTAGAATCAATAGTAAGAATGATATCGGCCTTTCTGTCGCTGAGACGCACTCTGCGCTGCAGCACAAGAACAGGAATTCGTACTCCGCCGGAATCCTTAATAAACCCCTGAGTTGGTTTGCCGGGAGCTGCAGCAGCAGACTCTTCATTCATATCGATTGCGAGGCCAACTGAATTCAGAGTTTTGCCTATAAGTGTAAACCTTTGCACCCCCAGCACATCCAAAGCATAGTCATTAAGCTCAAGAACTATACCTTCATCCGAATCCAGCACGATCAAGGCACAGGGTAGATTCCTCAGTATAACATTCTGCCCTTCTGCGTCAGGCAAAAACGCCGAGAGCTGAGGCTCGCCAGAAATTCGCAACTGTGCAAGCAATTCCCGTACTGTTTCGCTCATCAGTCACCCTTCAATTAGATATTAAGCCGACTAGCTAATTGTTTCGCCATTTTCCACCTGCGTCAAGTCCCTTGAAGCAAGTGAACGAACTGCCAGAGCAGCTGAAGCTGCCACAGCCCGGCTGTCCCGCCGCAAAAATGACATAAGCAGGCTTCCCGGTGAAACACCTCCCCGGTGCGCAACCCATCCCAGAAATGCACTAAGGGCAGATGATCCTATCTGCTCTCCTGAATCTATTCTGCTTGCCACACGGGCAATACATGACGGGTCGGCGGCAAGGCTTCGGCTGTCCATCAGAACGACCAGCCTTCTGAACAGGTCGCCGGACAAATTTCCCAGGCTCTTCCGAAGCTCGGCATCGGTGGATTTGCTGAACTCGGGGGAAAAGCCCTCAAAAAACCTAAGGGCATCTGTTACCACCGGATCTACTGCTGTCATTGACCTGGCTGCAATCACTTCAAGTTTCCTCAAATTTGAATTGCTCATTCCAGTAAGGTTAAGAACGCCTGGTATCACATTGTTCCGTTTAACAACGAAATCTGCGGCGAGGTCAGTTCCAACGGAACACAGAGCGCTGCACGCTGCGTCTCGGGGGTAGTATTCCCCTGAGCCACAGAGCCCTGCAAGAAATTCCGCATCTTCAGCGTTTCCAAGCATGGCAATGCCCTCAAGCGCCGCTCTTCTCTCCTGGGTTGTATTGATCGCTGCGCCTGGGGCACTGCCTGTTGCTGCACCTTTCAGATAGTGCAGACCCTGGTGCCACCCGGCATGCCCTGTTCCCCTTAAAACAGCCCTTCTCACCCAGGTGGACCTGTCTTTCAAAAGAGGAGCAATAAGCGGACCAGCTTCCCGCCCCATGGAAACCACCAACCCCTCCACAGATCTGGTGCGCACATGGGGATTGCTGTCTTTCAAAGCACTCTGCAGAAGCTGTGTACACTTAGAGTTACCTATATGGCCCAGGGCAAGGGCAGCGCTTTTCCTGAGATTCCAGCTGTAATGCCCCAGCAGCACTTCTTCAAGAATATCCGCTGCACCCTCTTCCCTAAGAACGCCACAGGCTTCAATAAGCGCTTTAGTGTTCTGTACACCGTACCGCTGTTTAAGTGCTTTCCTGAGTACAGGAAAAACCGGCGAGGCAACCTGCTGCCCTTTTAAGAGCTTTTTTGTGCGCCCGGCTTTTCCGGCAAGCGACTTCACTGTGACGGCAGTGCCGTCAGCTTCGGCGTAGACAACAGATATATCAAGCAGTGGAAGAAATTTGTAACTTCCTTCCCTGTCAAATGTTTCTATTCCGCCAAGTTCACGGTCGCGGCGGGTATAAAACCCCGGAGCAATACTGCGAAACCGTTGCCGGGCATTCTCTATTCCAGTTAAAAAATCGCTGCCCTTTCCCACGCAGATAAAGTCATCACCCCCGATGTGACCAACAAAATACCCGGGAACAGATTCTTCCAGTATCTGGCCGAGACGCCTAATAACTGAATCACCAAGGGCAAAACCGTAGTAATCATTAAAGGGCTTAAAATCAATAATATCGATATAAACTGCTGTGCTGTCTCCGTGAACGACCAGCTCTTCCAGCCTGGCTTCTATCGCCCTGTTGCCTGGAAGACCTGTAAGGGGATTTCTGTCAGACATCGTCCTGCTCCGGAATAAGATGGGTAAGAATCATCTCTGCAGTTATAACGCTCTCCGGCTGTTTGTTTTCGTCCAGAAGTATGGCAGCGCCTGCATCGGATTTCCATATTGCAGAGAGAACTTTCAGCGGTTTTGACTTCCCGTCGAAATACGGAAGACCGGTGGTTATTTTTGTTATGGAACCTTCGCCGTTCCACCTGACCAGCACAGAGCTCTTAACAGAACCAGACAGTGTCACCCCCACTTTCTCCCATACAAGAATCAGATTCTCTCCTGACTGCATTAAAATCTCAACAGCACGATTCTTTCCCGCATCGGAATCTACTCCGGGATACTTATCCAGTGGTTTCGAGTAAACATTCACCGGGTTTTCAGCCACACTTAGAACAGAGGAGGCAAGCCTGCCCTTCCTTCCACCAGCGGAACACAGAAGACCACGTACTTCCTCTCTGCTTTCAAAAAACCTTCCGCCGGTATCATCTCCTGCAATGAGCCTGGAAATACCCGAAGCGGCAGCAATCAGCGGGTACATAACCGTGCGAAACACAAACAGAACAGGTGCCGCTGCTACAGACACCCTGTTGCTTCTGAAAAGAGCCAGGTGTTTGGGCGTTATCTCCGAAAACAGAAGAAGGAAAACCGCAGTGGCGAACGCAAACACCACCTGCCACACCTCACCAAGCTGCACCCCCCAACT
Source organism: uncultured bacterium (assembly GCA_964604135.1). GTDB lineage: Bacteria > Fermentibacterota > Fermentibacteria > Fermentibacterales > JCC-6 > Sabulitectum. Next base: position 39,091 of record CAZRXU010000004.1, read on the forward strand.
GTGGGTAATACTTGAAGTAAGAACCACCCCCACATTGGTACCCACAAGGGTTGTTGCGAGATATCTGGAAGGTCTTTCCATGAACCACAGAGCACGGGCACCCTTTCTTCCTCTGGCTGCAACCTGAATTCTGCCTGCGGCAGAGAATGCGGTTTCAGTTCCGCTGCAGAACGCAGCAAGAACACAGGCACCTGAAAAAACCAGAATACTGATCATGATTCTTCTGCCCTGCTTACATAAACCCTGTCTACCGCGTTGTTGCGAACACCGATTATTCTGAATGTAAAACCGGAATAATGTATTACTTCACCCTTCTGCGGCAACCTTCCTGTTACCTCCTGAAGAAGCCCTCCGCATGACTCGGCATACTTCGCGGAAAGGGTGTCGGAACTCAGAAGTGAGGCCAGGGAATCAACGGAAAGACTTGCCGGAACAACCAGACCATCTCCGCTTTTCTGCACACCCTCCGGAAGAGGCATTCCGGCACTGCCGGCAAAAACAGCCCTTTCAAGTATATCTGAAACAGAGATAATTCCCGTCCAGTCACCGTATTCATCCACAACTGCACCCATTCTGCCGCCTGATGCCCGAAGCCCCGAGAGCACCATGCTAAGCCGTGCAGACTCCGGAAAGAACGGAACCTGACGGACTGTGAATGTATCCATTCCCAGCAGGTCTTTCACATCCACAACACCGGTCATAAGACCTGTTGCGGAATCGATGAGGGGATAGGCAGTCTGAAAACTCTTCTCTGCCTCTGCTCTCATTCTCTCTTCACTCCAGTCTGACATGAAGAAAAGAACTCTTTCCCTTGGAACCATAGCAGACACACAGCGCCGTTCATCCAGTTCAAGAATAGCAACAGCAGTGGCGGCTTCTCCCCCCAGAATACCCTCATTCCTGGCCATTTCCATCAGGATGTACAACTCGGAGGCAATATAGCCCTCGGTCCCCTCTTTCCAGGGAACAAATCTGTCGGCAATTTCCGCCGGATACGAAAGCAGTTTTGCAAGTGGGGAAAAGACCTTTACCAGCAAAGACATCACAGGCGACGATACCTCTATCCATTCCCTGTTTCTTTTTCTTGCAAGAGTTTTTGGGCTTATCTCTCCCAGCACGAGAAGCAGAAATGTCATAACAACAACACCTGCGCCCATGCCAAGAGTTCCGGGAATCAGTTCAGCGGTAATACCTGCAGCCAGAGATGAGGCGGCAACATTCACAAATGTATTACCCAGAAGAATTGAGGTAAGCAGCCTGCCTGGATCAGAGAGAAGTACAAGTGCCCTGCGCCCCCGGGCAGTTGCTGACATTCTTTCTTTCTGAGGGTGACTCAAACTGAAACATGCAGTCTCTGTTCCACTGAAATAAGCGGAAACCAGGAACAGAACCGCGAGAGCTGCGTATTTCAGCGGGACCTCTCTCCCTGTGCGGCCTCCGCCTCTTCCTGACCATCCATATGAAACTCCTGAAGCCAGGTTTTATCGAAGTATGTTCTGCTTGAATAAACAGGTTCTATGTTGATGGAAATGGTGTACTCTCCCCTGTAAACTCTTTGCCCCTGCAGCTTCGTACCGTCCCACTGCAGACTGAAGCTTCCAGGATCCATGTGACCGGAAAAAAGACTTCTCGCAAGAGAACCATCTGACGAATAGACGTTCACAATCACAGCAGCCTTTTCCGTGAGTATTCCGGAAACCGAACACCCGTTACCGTCACTGGAAAAACTGATATCTCTGATGTCAGACCCTACCCAGAAGTACCTGGCCCCCGAGCTTTCAGCAACAAATATTTGCCCAAACCTGTCCCATATTGCAAGACCTGTTGGGTGTATAAAACTTCCGTCTGCTTCTCCGTAGCCGTCTCCCCAGCTGTCAAGATAGTTCAACTGCGGATCGAACTTGTGTATTTTGCACGCAATGGAATCAGTAACCCACACATTTCCGTGGTAATCAAGCTCTGCATAGTTAAAAAAACTGCCACCACAACTGGATAGATCTGCTGTTCCCACAACCGAACCGTCGACTAGTTTTGTAAGAACTGTGCCGTTGTCTGTAATAACAACCTGAAAGGCAGCATGTCCGTTGGAGTATTCACCGTATCCGGTTGCCGCAACACCCCTGGGAGAATCAACCTGAAACACCGCAGGGCTCTGGTCGGTGGCTGAAGTGTATCTTGACAGAGTACCGGCCGCCCTGTCGGTAACCCAGATATACCTGCCGTCCAAAGCCACATCCCATGGTTCTGAAAAACCCTCGATAAATGATTCCGGGGTTATTCTCTGACCTGATCTGTGCAGAACGGCAACCCTGTGGTTACCGGTATCCGCCACATAGACCGTGCCTGACGTTGTAGCTGCTATTCCGTGGGGAGCAAGAAGCTGATCATCTCCGCTTCCCTTCCCGCCATAGTACCCAAGAGCGTACATGGAAGCGTTGTAGATAATATGCCCGGATCCACTGTTTACACCGTAAACCGCCAGCTCGTCGTCATCACTGGGATCCGGTGTGTCCCAGGCATCCGGCAGCACCGCAGCAAGACCCTGCGGATCATCAAACTGCAGCATTCCCCCAAGGAGAAGGCTCAGTTGATCCTGCCCGGCGCGGTATATACCCATACAATGCCCGTAGGGCGGAAACACAATAGTGGTATTTTCATCGTGATCGGTTGTAAAACCACCGGCTGCCATAAGAGCAATAAAAACAAAATACATTATCTAATCCTTCCGTATATCCATGCGGAACGCTGCACCTTTTTTGCATACATTCTTGTTTCTCTGAAAGTTATCTGTTCAATGTAAAGCTCTTGATCTCTGCTGTCAAAACCGTGCATATCCACCCACCTCGACGCATTTCCAGGGCCTGCATTGTATGCAGCAAGAAACAAAGCAGGGTGGCTGTACCGCCTGGCCTGCGAATTGATGTAGAGGCTGCCGTAAAGAACTGAATGCGCCGGGTTAAAAAACTCTTCAGAAGTCAATCTGGGAAGGCCATTCCACCTTGCAACATCTCCTGCGGTGCCTGGCATAAGCTGTATAAGGCCGGTAGCCCCTGCGCTTGAGACCACAAATCTGTTGAAATAGCTTTCCTCTCTCATTATACCTTCCACATAAGGGGCTTCCAATGTCATTGTATCTGTAACCGCGTTGACCAGTTCCACGTAGGGAGCAGGGAAATACCACCCCAGAAGACTGTCGGGAAGAATACCAATGCCGGCATCTCTGTATTCCGTATCCACCGATCTCATCGCGGCAATTGACTTACCGTGTTCACCCAGTATTCCAAGGGCTACAGCCCTGGTAGCCCTGTTCCCTTCTCTTCCTGCATACAGCATTTCTACAGCTGCTGTACCGTACCCGGAGCTGAACAGATCAGCCGCTGCAGACAGAACTCTGTCATCTCTGATCACAGGGCTTACAACTGTGAAATTCAATTCGCCCGGTACTCCCAGTCTGTCTGCTGCCAGCATTCCGTAAAACTCCCACGGGAATTCCTCTGCAACACGCTGCAGCAGCCTTATTCTGCGGTTCTCATTGCCCTGTTTTTCCGCATACCTCGCCCTCCAGAACAGCATCTCATCAACCCAGTGGCTGAACGGAAACTTCTCACAACCTGCCTGCCACAGGGAATCTCCAACACTGCCGCGACCATTCATGTACAAACAGAATCCCCCGCGCCAGTGAGCCCTGGCATCACCCTCCCAGCTGCCTGAAGCCCGCAGGCTTGCAAGGTATGCATCCGCCGCCTCTGCCCAGTTCTGCTCGCTGTCGAAGTATTTACCTGCCAGGTAAGATGCCTCACGGGCAGTGGGATGAAAGGGAAAATCCTGAGCAAACCTGTAGTAGGCTCTGTAGGCGGCTGTGTTCTGTCGTCTTGCTCGAAGAGATCTGGCCCTGAAGAGAGCTGCCCTTGCGCGAAGTTCAGCTGAGGCATCTGCCGGAACAGAGTCACACAGAGCTTCAAGAACAGAATAGTTTTCGGCTTTTCGAAGCTGAGCCATCAGAACACCTGTTCCGAAAGACGGATCGCCCCGGGAATCTGCTATTGCGGAGGCAGTATTGCCGTACCCGCACTCAACAAGAACATCGGCAACTTCCCAGCTCACCATTTCCGGCCATCTGGATGCGATTACAGATGCAGCTGTAACCTCAGCGGACGTACCTGTCAGCTGCCTCCAGTACGAGTAGTCACCTGTACCCAGAAATTTCGCTCTCAGAGCCTGAAGTCTCTGCCCTTCACTGCTTGTACCACTGGGATCAAAAGCTTTTAAAGCGTCACTCCACCAGCTGCCCGGCGAGGTTACTGCAAGTTCCAGTTCACGCTCGACACGGGTTCCAACTGTTACGGGAAGATATTTTACATCGGAAGCGGCAAGTTGCAGCTGCCCGGGTGTAATACCTTCCGATGCGAGCAGAAGCCTGGCAGCCCGTTCCCCAAGACCAGATGGTACAGGAACAGACGATACTGAAGGCATGTTCTGTATGCTGTCTCTGTAAAGCCATCCAAGAAGAAGAACATCCCGGGCTCCAACAAGCTCAACAGCACGCTGCGACTCGTGATTCAAGTCCAGAACAGATATTTTCCACCCTGTAAGGTCTCCCCAGCCGGCCCTCTGCAAACTGTCCAGAACAGCAATACACCTGTCGGTCATACCCCTACCGTTGTATGCACCGACAAATCTCCAAAGCATATCCGGTTTCCCGACCTCCGCCGGATCCATCCGCCTCAAAGCCCTCACAGCCCTGTTCTGCTGACCAATCTGCAAAAGGGAATCAACCCCGCGAAATGCACACAACTCCTCCTGCGGTGAAGCACAGAGCTCAACAGGCACATCATCGTTCACCACACGGCAACCTGAAAGCAGAACAACAGCAACTGTAATAATTCTTTTCACTGTAGCACCTAGTGCCTGAAGTGTCTGGTTCCGGTGAACACCATGGCAATACCATGCTGGTCACACGCTGCAATAACCTCTTCATCCCGGATGGAGCCTCCTGGCTGAATAATTGCCTTTACCCCTGCCTCTGCAGCCTTGTCGGGCCCGTCTCTGAACGGGAAAAATGCATCGCTGGCAAGTACGGAACCCTCAAGGCTGTTGCCCTCGCGCAGTGCCCTGCGCACTGCAAGGTCAAGGCTTTCGATCCGGCTGGGCTGGCCTATTCCCACACCAAGAGTTCCATTGATGTCTCCAATAACGATAGCATTGCTCTTTACTCCCTTAACAACCTTCCATGCAAGATTCATTGCTTTCAGCTCTTTATCTGAAGGCTTTCTGGCAGTTACAACTCTACACTCTTCAGCATTTTCCACTGCAAGATCCGGTTCCTGAACAAGCAATCCTCCCCATATGGATCGAAGCAGCAAAGCCCTGTCTGAACCAACAGGCATCTTCAGTATTCTAAGATTCTTTCTTTTCTGAAGCCTGATCAGAGCGTCTTCCTCGAATTCCGGCGCAATAACTATTTCCAGGAAAATACCCTTGAGTTTTTTCACAATATCCATGTTCACAGCAGCAGTACAGGCAAGAATTCCACCGTAAGGCGAAACCCTGTCTGCCCTGAAAGCGTTTTCAAAAGCAGAAGCCGGTGCAGCTCCGCACCCGACACCGCAGGGATTACCGTGTTTCGCAAGAACAACACATGGAGGGCCATCCACAAAATCAGCAGCAATGGAACACGCCGCGGAAGCATCCAGATAGTTGTTGTAGCTCAGTGCCTTTCCACCCAGAACCTCCGCTTTTCCGAAGCCGCTGCGGGGCCAGGAAAAATGAACGGCTGCTTTCTGATGTGGGTTCTCTCCGTACCTTAGAGTCGGAGCAATTCCCTCTTCCAGTTTCAGCGATACACCAAGATCGTAAGCGGATGTGATTGAAAATGTTCTTGACGCCATCTCTCTTCTGAAAACAAGGTCATCCGTTCCATTCTGAACAGCTTTCAGAACAGTGGGAAACACATCGCCGCCTGTGGCACTGATCACATGGTGCCAGTTCTTTGCAGCACCCCTGGCCATTGTAGGGCCGCCGATATCAACCAGCTCAATTGTCTCTTTAGAGACTGGATTCATCTTGCTGGCCTTGTGGAAAGGGTAGAAATCAACTGCAACGAGGTCGAACACAGGTTTGCCATCTCTGAATCTCTCCTCTCTGGCCTCACCGTCTGCCAGAATGGATGCGTGCAGCTCGGGATGAAGGGTTTTTACCCTGCCCCCAAGAATGGAACTTATTCCTGTAATCTCTTCAGTACGGCGAACTGCGATTCCGGCCTTTTCAATCACATCAGCAGTACCTCCTGATGCCCATAGCTCCCACCCAAGTTCAAACAGCCCGGAGGCAAATTCCTGAAGACCTTCCTTGTTCCATGCACTGATCAGCGCAGTTCTTCTAGTGTCTTTCATCAAGCCACCTCCTGGCGTGGAAAACGGGAATTGGTTCCCTCTTGTGCGCGCTGGAGCTGTGAAGCCCGGCTATTCTTTCAGCGGCAGCAGAAGACACACTTTCCGCACCGCCGGTAAAGTACTTTTTTATCTCGTCGTAGGTTACCCCCATCTCGCCCTCATCACTCTGGTTCACCCACAACCCTGCTGAAGGTACTCTGTCTACCACCCATCGGGGAAGTTCCAGATACTTTGCCAGTTCCCGAACCTCATCTTTCCATAGTTCCGCTATTGGCAGAAAATCAGCTGCTCCGTCGCCCCACTTCGTCCAGTATCCGGTAACTGTTTCAGACAGATTACCTGTTCCTGCCACCAGACGGTTTTTAGAGTGGGCATAGCACATGGTCATCCTCAATCTGGCCTTTGCATTTGCCAGGTTAAGAACATCTGTGGTATCCAGCTTACCGGCAGATACGAATGCGTCAAGAACGCCGGACAACTCTATTTCTTTCACGGCGATACCAAGATGCCGGGCTGTTCTGTGCCCGTCTCTGGTGTCTTCCGGAATACTGCCGCAGGGCATCACCAACCCCAGAACACTTTCAGCTCCCAGTGCTCGTGCACACAGAGCAGCGGTTACGCCGGAATCAATACCGCCGCTAAGACCCAATACCACACTCTTAACGCGAGCCGCGTTAACCCTCTCTTTTATCCATTCTGTAATGTTATTTGTTAACTCATCGTAAATCATCTGTTCTCCTCAGGTACTTCTGCCGGAAGCAGCGAAAGCTTTCTATCTACAGGATCCGCCTTTTCCACGGAAACATAAATCTCTGCTCCGGGGGAAAGATCAGGCGGAACAAAGTGTCTGTACTTCTTCATTGCCGATACATGAAGCAAACCTTCAACTGGTACTTCAAGCAATCTTATAAACAATCCAAAATCTGTTTTGTCACGAACAACACCTCTGAATACTTCACCGGTTTTCCTTGAAAGGAACAGCAAAGCCATAAGTTCTGTTGAAACTCTTTCTGCAGCCGCAGCCCTTCTCTCCATCTGTGAGCACGAAACAGCAAGTTCTCCCATAGAATCAGAACGAACAGGCACTTCACCCTGTTCGTATGCAGTTATGGCCTGGTGAACAATCAGATCAGGATACCTCCTGATAGGGCTGGTAAAATGCATGTAGTTTCGCAGGGCCAGGCCGTAGTGCCCTGAGTTTTCCGGAGAGTAAACCGCTTTCTTCATAGATCGCAGAACCGCATCCCGTACAATGGGGTAAAGTGGAGTTCCTTCAGCCTCCTTCACAGCTTTGGAAAGCGATGAGGCCCTGGGAGACATCTGCCCGGGTACCTTGAAGCCATAAACAGACAGTGTTCGTCGCAGCTTCTCGGAAGCTTCAGGTGCCGGATCTCCGTGAACCCTAAAGAGCACATCAAGTTCCAGCCACATGCAGAACTCGGCAACGGCACTGTTGGCCTCTACCATGAAGTTCTCAATCATTCTGTGGGAAACATCATCGGAAACTCTGCTGAAACCGCTTGGGTATCCGCTCCCGTCAAATTCTGTTCTAAACTCCGAGGCTCCAAGGTCTACCGCTCCCCTGCCCTCTCTTACTGTGTCAAGCAGTTTGTTGAGTTCTGCGAACAATGAAAACTTACCGTTCAGCTCCGGATCTGACGACGGCTCACCAGAAAGAATGGCGAATGCCTCGGCGTAGTTAAGCCGTTTTCTCGACCTTATTTGTGAAGAAAACACGCTGAAATCCAGCCTCTTCCCCCGGGAATCGTAGTTAATAAACACTGTTTTGGTCAGCCTGTCTTCCCCTGGTTGCAGGGAACAGGCACCGTTTGAGAGAATTTCGGGAATCATGGGAATAACCCTGTCAGGGAGGTATACGCTGGTTCCTCTTCTCATTGCCTCGTTGTTCACCAGTGAACCAGGCCGGGCGTAGGCTGAAACATCAGCTATGTGCACACCCAGACGGTATCCTCCCTCGGAAAGCGACTCTATGGATATCGCATCATCAAAATCGCGGGCATCAACAGGATCGATTGTAAGAGTATAGATATCACGGAGATCTTTTCTGGAACTGTGAGCCGAAGGAGTAGTACACACTGAGTCTGATTCCCGCAGCACATCTTCAGAAAACTCTTCAGGAAGCTCCATGTCTGTACACACAGAATCAATGAGTGCAGAAGGGGAATCGGGAGAACCGATAGACGACAGAGCACTGACTTTTACAGATCTCTTCCCGTACTCTATAAGACACCCTATCAAATCACCCTGTTTTATCATGTTGTCACCGGGATCAAGGGGAATGTTTCCCTTTACTTTAGGGTCAAGGGGGTCTAAAAACCATCTGTCTCCGTGCTTTCTGGCAATGCCGGCAATTCTGGTTCTGAAACGCTTCAGAACATCAACAACCCTGCCTGTATAGCCACTGCTGCGGGGCACCGGCTCCAGAAGCCGCACTATCACGGTGTCTCCGTCGAGAGCACTTCCTGTATCGCCCTTCTCAAGAAATACTTTTATTGAATCAGGCTCTTCTGTGAACACAACAGCAGAGCCGTCAGAGTGCATTCTTACGGCTCCGGCTTCCATCCCCAAGGTTTTCAGAACCGCGTATCTGCCCTTTCCTGCGTGCCAGATCAACCCTTTGCCAAGAAGAGTTTCCACTGCTCCTGTTTTGTCGGCAACTTCAGGCAACCTGCTGTTTATGGCCTGAATACTCAGCCGTTCACCTGTTGAAGAAAGAAGGTCGAGAACACTTCTGGCATTACTTTTTAACAACAAGAGACACCTTCCCTCCGTTATCTGTCCAGCTCTCTACAACAAGAGCCATTCCTGAAGCAGCTGCCAGACCTCCGGCCAGTGCGATAACAGAAGATGCACTGCTTCCACCTGGCATGTAGGGATGGTTTGCGCTTCCAGGCCGGGACCATTCAAGAGTTAGTTTTTCATCCGATGAAGAACCCTTTACAGTTCCACTGCCACCCATGGAAACAACCGTCCAGGCTGCCATGCCCGTAAATGCGGCAACTGCCCGACAGGGATCAAGACACCTGGCCGGGTAAGAGAGAACCATGTTACCAAGACCATCTGAAACAACACTTCTGCCACATGCCGCCTTCAGAAGAATCAGGCATTTCTTTACCGCGTCACCGTTGAAAGAAGCACAATCTTCGAAAGGAATCGAACCAGCCAGGTCGCGGAGAAAATCAACTACAGATCCGGTGGCTGTTCTTGCAGCGGTAATCTTCGGTTCAGCTTTATCAGTGTCTGGGAACAGCATACCCGCCAGATCTAGGTTTCCCAGAACCCCAACCATAAGATTGTTGTTGTTGTGAAGAAAGTATGGAAGCATTATTCCCAGAAAGGTATTGCTGTAAATCTCTGAATTAAGCGGCAGGGAAGCAAAACTCATAAGACCTTCTGTAACAGCGGTGTCGAATCTTTCCGAACAGTTTACACAGTAAAACCCGGGAGACAACCTGCTGTACTCAACAGGCGGTTCTATTGACAAAAGTACTGAATTCTTAATCATTCTGATTCCTTTCATTCTCCCTGGCTCTTTTTCTCGCAGCTTTCCATCTGCTCAACTCCTCCGCAATCCTTGTTTCTCTGCCGTTTTCTGAAGGAAAGTAATACTCTGTTTCTTCCATGCTTTCCGGAAAATTGTTGTGCGTTACAATACCACTGTGAACACTGTGGGCATACTGGTAACCTTTTCCGTACTCAAGCCTCTTCATAAGAGTAGTTGGAGCATTTCGCAGATGATAGGGAACCGCTTTGCTGCCATGGAAAGTGACCGACTTCAGCACCTTCTTCCACGCAGTGTACACACTGTTTGATTTCGGTGCAGCCGCAAGGTATACAACAGCTTCTGCCAGGGCAAGATCACCTTCCGGAGAGCCCAGAAACCTGTAGGCATCAACCGCTCTCATTGCGATTGTCAGTGCCGACGGGTCAGACAACCCTATATCTTCTGTTGCAAACCTTATCATCCTTCGCCCTATATACAGCGGATCTTCACCTGAAACCATCATTCTTCCAAACCAATACAGAGATGCATCAACATCACTGGAGCGCATAGATTTGTGAAGAGCGGAAATAAGGTTGTAGTGCTCCTCACCGGAATTGTCGTAAAGCAGTGGAGCAGACTGCACAAGTCTGGTAGCCATTTCACCGGTAACAGCTGAGTTTCCAGCAATGCCTGTAAGCTGCTCAAGCATATTCAGGCATCTTCTGGCGTCGCCGTCTGCGGCGGAGGCCATAACCTCAACGGCTTCAGGTTTCACAGAAGCGGCACATCTGCTTTGAAATACTTCACTGCCAGTAACTCTGCTGATAAGAGAGACAAGGTCATTCTTCTGAAGAGGCTTCAACACGTAAACAGAACATCTGCTTAAAAGCGGAGCATTCACATGGAAAGACGGGTTCTCGGTAGTTGCCCCTACAAGGCGGATGGTTCCGTTCTCTACATGGGGCAGAAAGGCATCCTGCTGACTTCTGTTAAACCTGTGAATTTCATCAACAAAAAGCATGGTTCCCTGCCCCTGTTCCCGGCGCAGAGAGGCCTCGGCCACTATCTTCCGTACGTCTTTAACGCCACCTGTAACAGCGCTGAACCTTACAAAATGCTCTTCAACATAGTTTGCAACTATGAGTGCGAGAGTGGTTTTACCGCAACCGGGCGGGCCCCAGAGAATAAATGAGCCCAGCGAACCGGTTTCAAGCGAACGACGAAAAGACGCCTCCGCTCCGAGCAGCTGCTGCTGCCCCGCAACGTCCTCAATGGTTCCCGGGCGGAACAGCTCGGCAAATGGAGCGGAGACACCGCTGGTATCTGTAAACAGAGTTTTTTTCATTCCCTGAATATAAAACACAGAATCCACATTGAAAGGGCACCGATACCCCCTGCGCTTTTTCAGCCGTTGTGTTTTTGTACTACAGCCTGCAACTGAGATTCAGCTACATCAGGGTTGCTTTTACTGCTCCCCATGTTTTCTGCTGAAGTGAAAGAGCATTACCGTAAGCGTACACAGTAATATGACTTATTGCCCAATACACACTTGAGCCGAAATCATCAGGGGAAACATTTGCCCCGAAATACAAACCCAGATAGCCTCCCGCTTGTATCCAGTCTGGCGAGAAATGGAAATACCCGGATTGATATACTGCTGGATTATTAGGGGTTATTTCAACCCTCCAGACTTCCTCGGAACCATGTTCGACTGTTTTCAGATAAATGCAAAACTCCATCATCGCCTGGTCTCCTCCGGAAACAGACAGAGTTTGATTGATAGAGACCATAACTGAATCGGCCCCATCTGGCAGGAAAATATTGCAGGTGGATGGAATACCGTCACCGGTGCATAGATTGGCGTCAAAGCTGGCAAGTCCGTTAAAGTCAATCAAAGCTCCGGAAGGGCCAAACTCGAATGTGGTTGCGTACCAGTCATCGGGATACTCCTGGAAAGTGGTCTCGTAGACAACTTCAACTGCATAACAGATAGAGAAAAAGGCCGAAGACAACACAAGCAGAATCAACTTTGACAACATAACCAACCTCCAGTCATAAACAATTCCTACAAATAACGTATATACGCCAACACTCATCATGTCAAGGACATGCATAAATGCCAGTCGGTAAATGCTTCTTACTACCGGAGTTATGGTTTGCTCTTAGCCTCTGTTAATGCGATTGCTGTTCAGAATAATGCTATTGTGTGCTATCTCCGCCGCTGAAATACTTGATAACCACATCACCGTTAACGGTTTTAACGAACACTTCATTCTCGCCTGATCCATTGATGGTAACACTGTTATCGAACTCAATCCCGTCAACAGTCAAGTCTCCATTTACAGTCTCTGCAGAAAGCTCCATACCGGAAGGTATTTTTAGAAATAAATCTCCGTTTGTTGTTTCTGCAACCAGCGGGCTGCTCTGCAGAGGCAGTTCTGCGCTTATATCTCCATTTGTGGTTTCAAGATAGTCTGAACAGGATGCTACAACGGTTATGTCTCCGTTTGTTGTTTCTGCATTTACTTTCTCAGCTTCGTATACTGCTACATCACCGTTGGTTCCTGTGGAACTTATCACATAGTGCATACTGTGGGGAACAGACACAACAATATCAACCGAGCAAAATGAAGAGTGGTTTGAAGGATACTCTACAGTCACAGAAAGCATGGATTCCTGCTGGTCAAACCTGATTTCCAGACCTTCAGGAACCCCTTGTGTCGAATCACCATACACAAGTGTTTTGACCTGAACAGAATCTGAATCCCACACGGAGACATACAAATCACCATTTGTGTTCTTAAACGCGAGCTCAGAACCCTGCTGCACATAATACATACTGGTTTCCTCTGCAAGCAGAGTTTGCCCAAAACATGATCCGAAAAGAAGGACAACTGCGATCACATACAATCCGGTTTTCATAATTGCTCCTCAGATAGAATTCTTTCTGTTTGTACCCAAACCGCCCAGTTTTTTATACCTGTGCCTTCCTGCACAGCAAAACACCTCAGCAATACACAACGGGCGTTCTTTACAGAACACCCGTTGTGCTTAACTCAACTACCCTGCAGCCTATTCAGGAGCTGATGCCTGCATCTGGGAGGCAAAACCCTGAAGCATCATGGCAAGAGGGATGGTCTGGTCAGGTTCGCCAGTCATAAGGTTTTCCGCACCGTCGAAACCAAAACCTGTTACGTATACTCTGCCACCATCTTCGGCGGGATCGTTAGGAAGAACACTGGCTTCCATAATGGGAACGATGGGAAGTTCGGTGGAAATAACTGCAACAATACTGCCCTTTTCAGGATGAGTTGCTGTGTACTGGTAGCAGTTGAGACCCTCTACTTCCACTTCCTCCATGCTGAATTCAGCCTCTTCAAGCTCTGCAATGAATTCCTGATATTCGGGATCTCCAGAAGGATCAAACTCCATATTCTGCTCGATCATATCGGGGTTTTCAGTAATCATTTGTTCAACAAGCTCGGGAACACCAGCCATGTCGATAAGCATAAGCTGAGTGTTCTGCATAACTTTGACCTGCTTTATTGCCGTAAGAGCCAGCATCATGTTTTCCATTGACTCGTCGTTGCTCATGAAATCGCCGTCTTCCGGCATATACTCTTCCATGTAGGCAACAGGGTCGGCAACGAATTCTTCCATGTAAACACCGCTTACATCAATAAGCTCATCAAGAACACTTGTGTCAACAAGAACCTGTGCAACGGCTTCTCCGTCTGCTTCAACCTGGTACCACAGGCAGGAAACACCCTGGTAGTCTTCCTCAGCTACGATGGAAAGTTTTACTTCACTATCTTCGCCATCAAGACCGTAAGCAATCCACTGGCCCACTTCCGGTGCTGCGATCTCAAAACTGACGTCTCCGCCGCTGGCGTTTGATTCACCAGCACCGTTGTTTTCAACCGCTTCACCGTTACCGCCGTCTTCAACTGTTCCATCGGCAGGCTCAGGATTTCCCTGATCGGCACAGCCGAAAGCAAACACAGCGATAAGAACAGCAAGCATCATTGTGATCTTTATCATTCTTTCCCCTTCGTTTGATCAGTTCTCATTAACTGATCCGTTTGATTCAACAATCTTCAATCTATCTGTATCAGTGAACGAACCTGAATACCCGAGTTTTCTATCTTCTTAGCACCGCCAAGGAACTTCAGATCCATAAGAAATGCTGCGGCAACTGGAATACTACCGTCTCGCCTGATAAGAGCAGCCGATGCAAGAACTGTGCCTCCCGTGGCAACAAGGTCGTCTATAATAAGCACTTTAGAACCTTCAGGAAGGGAATTGCGGTGCATCTCTACAGTGTTCGTGCCGTACTCCAGTGTGTAGTCTTCACTGAGAACCTCGGCAGGCAGCTTTCCAGGCTTCCTGATAAGAACCAGAGGTATGCCAAGCCTGTCTGCCACTATCCCACCGAACATGAATCCTCTGGATTCCACAGCGGCAACTGCATCAAATTCAATACCGTCAAGCATCTTTAACAGGTGTGTTACTGAATCTCCAAGAGCACCGGGTTTTGTAAGAACGGTGGTAACATCTTTAAAAACAATACCTTCCTTGGGAAAATCCGGTACATCCCTGAAAAAACCTGCAATATCACTGACACTGTGCATCAATCAACCCCAATCCTGTCAATCACAAACTTCAAAGCCTGATCCGGGGTTGATACACTTACTACCCCGGGAATACTTTCCCACTTGCGAAAACAACACACATGTTTGCCCGCCTGCAACGCATACGCAATTTCAGAGAGAGTACCGTACCCGCCTCCCACAGCACAAACAGCCAAACCAGCAAGAACCACAATACGATTTCGGGAAACACCCATACCGGTTGGCAGCGCAACGGAGACAAAAGGGTTGGCCTGAAAACTCTTTTCACCAGGAAGCACCCCCAGCGAAAGCCCTCCGGCCTCTGAACATCCTCTGCAGACAGCTTCCATAACACCGCTGCCTCCACCACAGACCACCGACAACCCCGCACCTGCCAGAAGACCGCCCAGAGAAAAAGCAAAACTGTACTCTTCTTCCGTGGCGCTGCTTCCACCTATAACACTGATCAGTCTGTACATAACGTGTAAAATAGTAAATAGACGATATATTTCAAAATTTTGAAGGTGGTCGGGGCGAGAGGATTCGAACCTCCGGCCTCCTAGTCCCGAACCAGGCGCGCTAACCGGGCTGCGCTACGCCCCGACCGAATGGTGATGAAATCTAAAGAATCGCAACACTTATCGCAACTCCTATACTCACAGAAGAAAAGACAGACCAGACAGAACACCCTTCATAATCAGGGTAATAACAGCTCCTGCCACCAGCACACCCATGAAGATAGAAACCATGGACTGTTTTCTGGGAATATCAAATACGAAAGCGGCCACACAGCCGGTCCATGCACCTGTAACAGGAAGGGGAATGGCTACAAACACCGCCAGACCAAAAGCTTCATACTTTTTTATATGAGGCCCCACCCTTTTTCTGGTTCTGTTAAACAACCATGTAAAAAAACTGTCAAACAGTTTCCACCGTGAAAGCCATCTGCTTACAGGCCCCAGCAACACCAGTATAAATGGTACCGGCAGCATATTCCCGGCAACAGCAAGAAGGTATACCTTCCACCATGGCCAGACCCAGCTGTCGGCCATTACCGTGAACGCAACAGGAATAGAAGCACGAAGCTCTGTTAGTGGAACCGCCGACAACAGCATTAGAACCAGCTCTCCCGGAATGTCGTTTAGAGTCTGAATCAATGCTACAGCAATATGCTCACCCATTCCATCCCTCTCTTCCTATAAGCGGTACGAAAGAACAGGCAAAGGAAGTAACTCTGACAAGCTTACCCTCCACTTTTTTCCATACTGTGAATTCCTGCGATGTTTTTGAACCAACCGGCACACCGGCAAGACCACCCTCCCTAAGCTGCTCTGCAAGCGAAGCCGGTAAACCGGGAGCTCCGGCACTGTACAGTATTCCGTCGTATGGTGCGTTGTCTGCCCAGCCTGAACTGCCATCTCCATAACGAACTACAGCGTTACTGGCTCCTGTCTTCTGAAGATTGGTCCTGGAAGATTCCACAAGCCCCAGTACCCGTTCAACACAGAATACCCGGCTGAAAAGTCTGGAGGCAACAGATGCAAGATAGCCGCTGCCGCTGCCTGTTTCAAGAAGCTTGCCGCCGAACACAGGCTCCAGAGCCGAGAGCATTCGAAGAACTGTTGCTGGTTTGCTCAGTGTCTGCCCGTGCCCTATGGGTAAACTGCGATCAGTGTATGCCAGACGCCGCCAGCCAGGGTCAACGAACACATCTCTGTGCACCTCAGTCATGGCTTTCAGAACAGCCTGGCTCTGACCGGGAAACAGCCTGTTTAGAAGAGCAGTCATCTCAGCAGCTTTTGAAATCAAAGAAACTCCCTGAAAGTGCAGAAAGGAACCCGAAGGTTCCTTTCCATTGTTTCCGTGGTCGGGGCGACTGGATTCGAACCAGCGACCACTTGAACCCCATTCAAGTGCGC
>CAZRXU010000005.1:0-51853 GCA_964604135.1 uncultured bacterium
TGCTCATTTCATCTCCTTCTGCAATTGCAGTTCCTTTGACGACAGCATCAGCTCTTAACATCTGCCGTCAGCTGTTACATGCGCCCCTGCGCAAGTTCACGGAATCTAACACTTTGTGCCTAATGAGTCAATTATGATACGGGGCCCTGCACAAAGCAGAGCCCCTTCACTCAAAAAATAACTAGGGAAGAACCACGCAGTTCTTCACAACACTCTGACCTGAAGCTGTAAGTCTGAGGAAGTATATACCACCTGCAGTTTCGGCATTCCAGTTAACCGTGTGCTCTCCTGATACAACTTCGCTGTTTACAAGAGTCTCTACAACTCGACCGCTCATATCGAATACGCTAAGATTCACCTGCCCGGAAGAGGGTACGGCAAATCGAATCGCGGCAGCTCCCATGACTGGTGTGTTAACAGAAAGCGTCACACGGCCACTGGCGCTACCCTGTTCTTCAATACCGCTCTGCGATGCCGAAACGGTCTCCTGCAGAGGATAGAGGTTGTGGGCTGTAACTGTTACAGTAACATCACCACCTGTTGGCACTCCTGTTACAGCAATTGTTACGGCACCCGACGCATCTGTATAACCGCTTCCAAGTGTAACCTCGCCCTGGCAGAGACCAACCATGGCACCTTCAACAGCCGCGTCGGCAGGTGTTGAAACATTCACCGTAAAGTTACCTGCTTCTACGTGATCTGGGTAATTTGCTGACAGGTGAACCAGCGGCCCTGTTGTGCAGAAAATATCGTGCTCGGGCTCACCAAAGATGAGATGCATGTTGCTGTTGTCCGTGTGCCCGGTGTACTCGTAGGCCTTGATCTTACCGTAGTCAAACGCCGCACCCATGTGATGCATTCCAAGCTGGAAGTAACCCTTGAACTGGTACAGAGCAAGTGAGTCTGTTGGGCCGGGCGGGCTGGAGACAGAAGCCCCCATAAAACCGATAGCCCCTTTAGGCTCGGAAACAGAACCGGAGTTAAGCCACGCCTCACCGAAGCATGGGGCAGAATTCCCGAACTGACAGTTAAGGCAGGCAATCGAACTGATCCACGGAAGCCTTCTTCCGTTTGTAAGAGCAGCAACATCAGAGTTGTTGAACCCGGTTGTGACCCAGCTGGTAGGACCACCATGACCTATGTAACTGATGAGGGAAAGCCCACTGTTAATGTCGGCAGAAAGCAAAGCCACTGTTGGAGGCACTCCCCCATAAGCATTGCTGTTACAGTACAGTTTAACATCCATATTGCCGTCGTTTGCAAATATACCTTTGTATCTCCATGACAGCAGAGGGTCATCAAAATCTGTTGAGCCAATGCTTATGGCGTACTGAAACCAGCTTGATGCAGGCTCATAGGGATCTGTTTCATAAGAGAATACTTTCCAGGCCGTGTATGCAATGCTGCCTGTATCGCTGCAAAGCCTGGCAACATGAACACTGGGGTCTACACCTGTGCCAATTACACCGTACTGGTTGTCTGAGGCAATGGAACCCATCCAGTAAATGGGAACTGCGTTCTCGTCTCCGAGAAGCAGACAGTACTCTGGTGGATTGGTCCATGTGTTGAACGCATTTTCAATGTATGCATCAACTTCGGTATAGGTAGTGCCGATGCTTTCCATTGTTGCAACATGAACCTCGTAACCTTTTTCCCGCTTCCACTGAATAAGGTCTGCGGCAAGGGCAATAGCCGCTTCCGGACCTATTACAAGATATGAACCGTCTACAACGGCATCCGTAAGCTGAAGACCAAGCACATCATCGTAGAGTGGTATATAACTTCTTGTCATTCCGGACGGTGCGCGGAGGAGTTCATTCTCACCCCGTGATGTACCTGAAACAAGCCTGAACCTTACATTTGTGGTTATGTATGTTTCGCCGGTAACCGGATTAACGGACACTGGGTTGAACCTTACCCACGCAACGCGGATATCGCGAAGAATCGAAACACTCTCTATTACGACCGGGCTGGAAGGATATGCTTCTGATGTATTGTAAACAACTTCGTTCACATTGAGTGGTGGCTCGTTACCGCTTCTGTCTCCGAAAGGCTGCATTGGGAGAACATTGTAGTTTCCCAGAACAGATGTTTCCGAACTGATAACTTCCAGAGAGATGTCACCTGTGTTTGGAATCTGAACCATTTTTCTGATACACGGCAAATCAGGAGTGCCGACCTCTGACCCGTAACCGCCGCCTGGAACTCTGAAAACTGTTCCTCTGCCGTAACCGGCAATGTAACCGTCTACTGTTTTAAGAGCGGTTAGATTGAACTCGACTACTGGGCCTCCATCCGTACCCATAAACTCAGCAGTTTCCACCGGCTGAGGGGCACGGTACACAACACCTGCAAAAGCAGATACAGCAAAAATCAAGACAAACGCAATAACCCTGATCATTGTAACCTCCTTTGTATATATATACGCACTGACACAACAGTACACTAAAAGCATTCTGCACTGAAGTCAATGGCACCTGGGCAGCATTGAAATACTGCCCAGTCAAAAAGTTATCTAGTAATAAGCAGACCTTTTGACAGCATGACCATTGGGTTAAACGTCGCAAAGTCTGCCTGATGAATTAAAACTGTTTCAATTCGCTGAGGTCTGCCATCGCCTTCCTTCGCGTGGCAGCCAATTATATTGATTATTTCTTCGGGGATATCCGCTCTGGCAGCAAGAATAGCTCCGGATATGGGGTGTCTGGCACACTTACCGCTGTAGCTCTTGCGGTACACCCCGTCTACAAACTCGTTTTCCAGAAGCTTTCCAACATCGTGCAGAAGCCCACCTGCAACAAGCCAGTTCTTGTTTACCTTAAAAGGTGTTTCATAAGTACTTTCAATTGCTTTTGCGAGGCCGATTGCCCCTTCTGTAACGGCAATCGTGTGCTGCACAAGATTCACTCCGTGGGTTTCTGTAAGAAGGGTAAAGGGGATCTGTTGCAGCCCCTCTGCTGTCCAGCCCCCCTGCTTCGCCGCGTCAGCCCACACATCTACAACCTTGCTTCTAAGCTCGCCGTCGGAAATCTTTGCAAGTTGAACGGCAAAGAGTTTCTGTACAGTTGCTCTCACTGTTTACCTGCCCATCGCTTCTATTACAGCATCAGTCATCTGAGAGGTACTTGCTGCACCTCTGTTCACCACATCAGCCGTTCCGCGCATCTTCATCATATCGTAGGTACGAACTTTGCCTTCGCTGATTACCGTTTCAATGGCTTTTCTTATTTTAGCAGCCTTTTCCACCTCACCGATATGATCAAGCATCATGCATGTAGACAGGAACATGGCAATGGGATTGACAATTGACTCTTCGTAATCGGCATACTTTGGGGCAGAGCCGTGTGTGGGCTCAAACACGGCAACCTCATCACCGATGTTGGCACTGCAGGCAAACCCCAGGCCACCTGTTAATCCGGCAAAACCATCGCTTACTATATCTCCAAACATGTTACCGCTAACAAGTACGCCGTAGTCTTCTGGGTTTTTTGTAAGCCACATCATCTGAGCATCGATGTTTGTCTCCCAGAGATCGATACCTTCATACTCCTTTACCATCTTCCGGCCCTCTTCACGCATCATGCCGCTGGTTTCACGAATCACGTTGGGTTTCTCACAGATGGTAACGCTCTTGTAATCGAATTTCTTCGCGTACTCAAAAGCCGCTCTAAGTATTCTCTGGCAAGCCCTGCGGGAGAATATTCTGGTTGAAACTGCCAGGTCTTCCCTGGGCACATTCCCGAAATTCTTCCGGAACTTAATGTGTGTATTCAGTGCATCGTAAACAGTATCAGGAGGGTTGGTCCACTCAACACCACCATAAAGGCCTTCGGTGTTCTGCCGGAAAATAACTGCATCCACAGGAGGCTCTTCAATTGCACCACCGGACCCCCTTCTTACAAAGTTAAGAGGGTTGCCGTTGAATGCCCTGCATGGACGCATACAGATATCAAGATTGAAGTGCTGGCGCATGGAAACGATGGGGCTGAAATACACCAGACCTTTGCCCCGTAAAGATGGGGCAAGATCGTTCAAAGCCTTGTCTTTTGGTTTGGAAGTGATAGCTCCGAACAGGGCAATCTTATGCTCTGCCAGAAGATCAATTGTTCTCTCTGGAAGAGGATTTCCCTCTTTCTTCCAAAACTCCCAGCCAATATCAGCATGCACATAATCCGCCTCAAAACCAGCCGCATCCAATACCCTCACAGCCTCTTTCAGAACCGGCACTCCGATTCCGTCACCGGGCATTGTTACTACTGTTCTCCGCATTCGGTATTCCTCCTGAAGTAAAATGTGAACAAAACCGCACCGGCACCTGCCGACTTGGGGAAAATAAAGCTCGCTCAGTCTGCCGGGTACCCCTGAAGCTGCTGGAGTGCCTCCTGAACCGCAGCTTCAAGCTGCCTGTCGATTCCATAAGCGGCATCTTCGGGCATCTCAAGAACAAGCACATCCGGCTGCACACCCCTGTTCTCCATGTTGTCACCTTCCAAATTGTACCAGCCGGTTCCAGGCAGCCGGAAACCTGTTCCGTCTGCCAACTGAACATCCGTAGTTCCGATAACAGCACCGTAGGTAGTATTCCCCACTATTGGGCCCAGATCTAGTTCTTTCCAAGCAGACGGGAATATCTCTGCATCGGAATAGCAGGTCTCGTTTATCAGAAGCACCAACGGCTTTTTCCATACACCCAGTGGCTCCAGTGAAACTCCTCCTCCTCTTTCCATACTCATGGCGTATGTGTTCCTGGCAAGGCTGGCAAGTATCTGGTCATGTGTATAGCCTCCACGGTTCCCCCTTACATCAACTATCATGGCGTCTCTGCCGAGCCCCTCTGCATACAGATCTCTTCTGAATTTCCTGACAGACTCCTGGTCCATAGACGGAATATGAAGGTACCCTACCCTGTCTTCCGACAGAACTGAAACTATCCTTCTGCTTCGCGCAAGCTGTTCATCGTACTGAAGGTTCCAGAGATTCCACCGAGAGACCGGGGTTATTTCAACTCTCTGTGTTGTGCCATTCCTTACAAAAACAAATTCAATTTCACGGTCAGTTGTGTTACGGAGGGGAGCGTAGAAATTGTAACTGCGTCCCACAGGAATCTGATCGATCTGTGTAATTATATCTCCTGGCAGAAAACCCGCTAAAAAACCGGGTGACATTGGAACAAGACTGTCTACCCTTATACCGGAACCGTTCCACCGATGGTCGGGGAAAATACCGGTTTCACCTGTGTATGCAGTTTGATTGTAGGTCCATGGGCCGTAAATACCAAGATGAGATGCAGACAGCTCACCGAGCATCCGCCTGACAACATCGTTGAATTCTTCATTTACAAGTGCTGATGCTGCTCTCTGCTCGTACTTCTCTCTTACTTCATCCCAGTTAACACCGTGCATACCCCTGTCGTAAAAGTTGTCTCTAAGCTGCCGCCAAGCGGAACAGAACTTCTGCTTCTGCATCTCGTACCTGACCATTGAATACGGAGCTGACCACAAAAACATATCACCATCGGTGTTTCGAAGAGTCAAGCCGTCGACCAAATAATAAACAACACCTGCAAGTTCTGTATCGGTAGGTTGAATTCTGGCAGGGGATAAATCTCCCGTGCTCTCCCTTGTGAGATTTTCACCGTCCCAGTTCACAGAGTAAAGATCCGTACTTCCGTCAAGATCTTCCGCAGGAAAATAGATATTACGTCCGTCGGCAGTCATACCGTAAAAGTTGTAGTAGCCCTTCACCGCACAGAGTTCCTCTGTGCGCATATATAGATCTTCTGCGTTCGCCTGAACTACCTCCATGGGCTGGTCTAGAAGTTCGTCTTTCTCATCGTGTTCGGCTTCCCAGTCTTCCGGGTCAAACCATGCCTGCATGATATAGTAGTTGCCGTCATCGGTACAGCTTGCCCAGATGAGCCTTCTGCCGTCTGATGGCCAGAGAGGCTGAAAGTCATCGTTGGGGTTACGGCTTACATTAAACGGAGTTCCTCCGCTTGCCGGTACAATGAAAACGTCTTCTCTGTGCGCTTCAACTGTGGTGCTGAAGGCTATCCACCTGGAATCCGGAGACCAGGAATGGTGAAGAATTCCGCTTTGGTCGCACACTTTTCGGGATCTGCCGCTGAGAACATCCATGGTGTAAAGCACACCTTCACCGTTGAGGAAGGAAAAGTCTCCCGATGGTGCCCATTCTCCGTTTCGGGAGACATCATGGCCAGTGTCCATTTCCTCAAGACTGATTCTTATGGGTTCTTCGTCGGTAAACTCTACATATCCCAGTACTATGCCAACCCTGCCGTCGGATTCCCTTTGAAAAAGAACCATGGAACCATCAGGGCTTATTCTGGGACGGCTTTCAAGAGCAGAGGTGGCGGTAATTCTTACTGCGTTGTCAAGCTCACCTTCGGTGATTTTTGCTGCGTAAATCTCTCCCTCAGACTCCATAACCATAAACGATGCATCTGGTGCCACCGAGAAGTCTGTTGTGTGAACACCTGCAAATGACAGTTCCTCTATGGGAAAGGGCAGGTCGACCTCATCCGGAAGATGTATTTCCTGCATGTTCATATCGGGTAGTGTACAACTGAATAATTTTCCGTCAGATTCAAATACACAGATTTCCCCGTCTGCACTGGCAGATGGAAAAGTGATTCCTCCCGGAACAGGTACTGAAAGCGGATTTCCCGCTGTGTTGTAGAACCTGTCTGTACCGTTTCCATCCTCCATTACATAAAACACAGTGCCGTCTGGCTGCACCATGGGCCATCGCTGGTTAGTATTTACCTGACCCAGTGGTATTACATTATTGTTTTCCGCTTTCCACAAAGAACTTGATGCGCTGCCTGTGTAGTGCCTGCGCCACCACGGAGTTATTCCCGTCTCGATTACAAAACCATTGTCTGTTACAGCAAGGTTGCGAACAGATACAGCCAGCTCCAGAGCAGGGGTTCCGCCTTCAGGAGATACACTCCAGACCCAGTTCGTTCCACCCTCTCGCGAGGAGCGGAACAGAACCCTGTCTTGCGACCACCCAAGCACTGTGTCTTCACCGCTGTGATAGGTAAGCCTTGTTGATACTCCACCGGATGATGGCATCACATAAACATCTCCCGAACCTGTTGCGTCGTTTGTGAAAGCTATCCATAATCCGTTGCTGCTGTATGCAGGATGACTGACCAGCCCCATGCCAGGGGTAAGGCATCTGGATGTACCCCCCGATACGGAAGATTTCCATAGTTTTCCCCGCCAGCAAAACACCATTTCCGACCCGTCAGGCGAAACGGCGGGAAACCGGGGATCAGTTATCTCACTGGAAAATGCAAGAGAAGCAGCAAATACGAGCAGTAAAAGCATTTCATTCCTCTTTCCCGGCTGACACAAGAAGTCGCGGAGACAGATCATCGTTGTATGGGCTTCTGTCGTAGTTTCCCCACTGGATTATATCACAGAATCCTGTCTGCTTCAAAAGGGTTAGTGTTTCATTGCGGCTTGTGGCTGCAAGATCCAGAGTTATACTTTCAGTAACCTCAGAACCGTCTCTGTTCACAGTGGTATAGAACATGTGATACCTTATGGAATTCGTGCCAGGTCTGCTTTCTACCTTTTCTTTTAGAATCAGCCTGGTACCGTCTGGCATAGCTGCGTTGTAACGCAGTGTAAGCGGCTCAGAACCTCTTCTTCCAAACACTGGGCTTACCTCTAGAACGAAGACTCCGCCTGGTGCTGTAACTCTGTAAGCTTCCCTTACAATCTCAGCCCTGGTTACCCCGTCGGGTACACACTGAAGACCGTTGTAGGGAAAGCAGACAATATCAAAAGAATCTGAACGAAAGGGTAAAAGTTCACCAGTACCCTGAAGTCTCGCAGCCAGCCTGGAATCGAAGTCACTCCATGCACGCAGCATGGAATCGCTGGGCTCAAGAGCCACGGTAACCGCCCTGGACTGAAGCGAAGATGCCAGCCTTCCGGCCCCGGCTCCTATTTCAAGACACGGGCCGTTGTAGTGTTCTCTGATTTTACTGTAGAAAGCCAGTTCAGGCTGATCCGCCGGAAAAATATAACCCTCTTCAGCATTGAAGTACCTGGCATACCGGTTCCACAATTCTTTTGTGCTCAAGGCACACAGACCATTCTAGAAGGCAGCTTCCATGGGGCCTGCTCTTATGATAAAACCCTCCGGGTCGATCTGAACACCGTTCTTAAGCACCTCATAGTGCACATGCGGCCCAACAGATCTTCCTGTTGAGCCAACTCTTGCAACAAGGTCTCCCCTTTGAACAGATTGACCTACAGCCACCTCGATGGCGGAACAGTGGGCAAATCTTGTTGAGATAGTATCGGAATGCTTGATTACAAGGTTCAACCCCCAGCCACCGCTCCAGCCGCAGAATGTAACCGTTCCATCTGCAGGAGCATATATAGGCGTTCCTGTAATAGCTGAGATATCAATGCCTTTGTGGTAACGCACTGCTCCGGTAAACGGATCAACTCTTGCCCCGAAATCGCTTACAAAAATACCGTTAACCGGCCATATTGACGGTGTATGTTTTAACTGATCTGCTTTGTCTACAAGAAGCACTGCCAGAGAGTCGTACGCAATCTGTTCTGAATAGGCAAGCTTCTCACACAGAACCATCCTCAACTCTATGTTGTCTATGTATCTGAAAATATCTGTGCCTGTGTTTTCTTCAGAAAAATCACGTATCAGCCTTGAAAAATCGATGTTCATGTCTGCTGCTGCCATAAAAGCAAGCTCTTCCCGCTGGGAAACCTGCTCTAGACTCTTCTGGACGTTCTGCACTCTGGTATTCAACTGAATCAGCTCACCTTGAAGGGTAAGATACTCCTGGTCGGCACTAAGCCTGCCGTTGTTAGAAACCCCCTTACCAAGACTGAACCCCAGTGCCATAAAGATGCATACAACACCCAGAACAGCAAAACCGGTCCAGCCAGCCCGGGCTGGTGACATGATAATCTGTCTGCGCCTGCTGGACGGATTGTCTGGTACCCAGTTAAGAGAACCCTTTAACATAAACCTATACCCTATTTCAGAAAATGAAGCAGAGTAGTGCTGTCACTGCATTCATGCAGTTTCGCAATGGCTCTGTTCTTCAACTGTCTTACCCTCTCACGGCTGATTCCCATTGTTCTGCCTATTTCAGCAAGGGTATGACGCCTGTCGGTCTGAATGCCGAAAAACAACTGAATTATAGTTCTCTCCCGGTGATCGAGTATGCTGAGCATATCATCAACACTGGTTTTCAGCGCATCAACAAGAACAGCTTCATTGGGTGTTACCCCCCCCTCAGCCGCTATCATCTCCTGGAATGTCTTGTCGCTTCCCTCGTAAACAGGGCTGTCAAGAGATAGGTGTGTGCTGTGTATAGACATCATGCCCTCTACCTCTTCCCGGGAAACATCAAGCTCCCCGGCAATTTCAACCGTGGAAGGATCTCTGCCCAGTGAATGCCCAAGTTCCCTGGTTGCTCTGCCCATCTTGTACAGCTCGCCAACACGGTTCAAGGGAAGGCGCACAATTCTGGACTGTTCGGCAAGTGCCTGCAGAATAGCCTGCCTGATCCACCAGACAGCGTATGTAATAAATCTGCAGCCCTTTGTTTCGTCAAATCCCTTTGCCGCTCTTATGAGACCAACGTTGCCTTCATTTATAAGATCTTCCAGAGCAACTCCCTGGTTTGCGTACTGCTTCGCAATGGAAACAACGAATCTGAGGTTGGCTTCGGTAAGTTCGTTCAGAGCCTCCTGATTACCCTCTCTGATTCTAAGGGCAAGGTTCGCTTCTTCCTCGGAAGTAAGTGTATCCCGGGTACCTATTTCTCGAAGATACAATTCAAGCGAGCGCCCTTCGGTTCTTCTTGTGGCCAATATATATCCGCCTTTCACTGCCTGCGTGTTTTTCAGAAAGCCTTCGCTCTGTATATTGCCATAGTCGGTAATGGTTCCAGCTAAGATAATTGATCTGTCAACTCTTGACAAATTGTCAAGGCATTGACATGGAGTTTTATGGACTGGTCGGGGTTTCCAAGAGAAAGCGTTGAATGCATGCTTTGCGGCAGTGATAACCCTGAGCCCCTTAGCGTTCAAAGAAGCTGGCCTGTTGTGAGATGCCGCAACTGCGGATTGATATACCTTTCCAGCCGTCCGGTGGAATCTGCCCTTGAAGAAATGTACAGCAAAGAGTACTACGACAGCGCAGATGTTGGATACGGCGGTTATGTAGATAACTTCAGTAAGTACAACCGCATATTTATAAACCTTTTTAACAAAAGAGCAAGAGATATTGAGCCGTTCAGGGAAGGCGGAAAACTTCTTGAAGTAGGTTGTGCCCACGGTTTTCTGCTTGACCACCTTCGCCAGCATCACTGGGATGTTAAAGGCGTTGAAGTCAGCCCTCTTGCCGCTGGCTACGCTTCAGGTGAGCTGGGACTGGATGTATACAACGGAAAACTGGAAGATGCCGGGTATTCCGGCAATTCTTTTGATGTTGTTCTGCTTCTGGATGTGCTTGAACACCTGCACCGTCCTTTTGAAACCCTGCGGGAAATTGGAAGAATTCTCTCTCCTCGTGGGGTTCTGGTGGTTCAGTGCCCATGGGAACTTACCCACTGGGAAGAAAAAGCAGAAGCCATGCTTAAGGGAATGAAATGCTGCACTATAACCCCCGACGCTGTTCCTGCACATCTGTATTTCTTCGAACCTGACACACTTGCTGCGTTTCTGAAAAAAGGTGGCTTTACAGTGTTCAGGAAACAGAGCGGCAACTACGGTGCTATACGCCGCCACATCAAACCTGCTGAAATCAATGTGGGCGCTTTTTACGAACAGTGGGCAAGGTTTGCTTATTTCAGAATGGGCCTGCAGAAAGCTCTGTACAGGCTGGCAAAATCTGTGGGCAGAGGCAACGGTATTATAAGGTACGCGAGGTTCAATCAGTGAACTGTTTCATCTTCAGAGGTCGATCTACAGCTTACAGTGACTTGTGCGATGCAACACCGTTTGCAGATCTGGTGCTTCATCTTAAAAGACAGGGTGTTACCGGAATATTCACTGACTCTGATGAAAAGCTTCAGGGCGTTGAATACTGCAGTTTTCACCAAGCCAAACCAAAACTCGCCTCAGGGTGGCTTGCAGTATACAGCGGCTGCGTTACAAGGCAGTCTCCACTAATGCTTCGCGATCTCACAACTGCCCTTGGAGCCGATTTCGGTGTTTCTCTTGCCTGTTCGGCAAAACCGTGGGAACACACCACTGTTCTAACAGACGGCCTCGGTTACATAGAAAAACACGAAAAGAACCCTTCCCCGGAAAATCTAGAAACGAACCTCTGCTTCTCTGGTCTTGTCTGGGTTGGAAAAGAAAGTTTTGACCCCCGTGAACCCCTTACAGACGGCACAGCCGCATTTGTACTTCCAGGGTTCTGGCAATGCCCCGACAACCGCGAGAACTATCTTCTGACCATGCACAGCATTCTGTCAGGCCTTGTGCGGCCCTGGCCTCACATTGCAATTCCGCCTGATGGTGTTGTACTGAACAGCCCGGTTCCATCTGATACACATATAAAAGGAACGCTCTGGGTGGGTGAAAACTGCACAGTTGAACACGGGTGTACCCTGGAAAACTGTGTTATACTTGATAATTCAATAACTGGAGCAAACTCAAACCTCAGGAACTGCCTTGTTTCAGCTAAAACAGTGATTCCTCCGAATACTATTCAATATGATAAGTATCTGAGCTTTTTAGGAGATGACAATGGTCGCGAGAATTGAGAAATATCTTGATGAGGTAAGCAAGCTGGTTCTTAAAGTTCCGTCAGAAGCTGTTGAAAGAGTTGCATCTTTGATTTTTGAGGCCTACCGTAGCGGAAAAAGAGTTTTTGTTTTCGGTAATGGAGGCGGCAGCTCCACCAGCGCTCATTTCGTTTGCGATCTTGCCAAGGGAACCATATCAGAAGGCAAACCCAGACTGAAAGCAATCTCTCTTGCGCAGAACATGCCGCTTCTTACAGCATGGGCAAACGATACCGATTACACCAACACATTTGGAGAACAGCTTAAGAACCTTGTGGAAAAGGGCGATGTAGTTATAGGTCTCTCTGGAAGCGGTATGAGCCCAAATGTGATAAACGCATTCCATGTTGCAAATGATGCCGGAGCTGTTTCAGTACTTCTCTCCGGATTTGACGGAGGGGCTGCCCTGCGTGTTGCAGCCGACGCAATCGTTGTTCCCTCCAGTGATATGCAGCAGATAGAGGATGTTCACATGATACTTACTCACATTATTTTTCGTTGCCTTAAAAGAGAAATCGCAGAGGCGTAGCAGAAAGTTCAGTTATTCCGGTTTCCAGTTATCGAACTGGTCATCTCCCCCGGCAAGAATGTCTTTCAGCGAACCGCGAAAAACACCTATTCCCTCTTCACTCTCGGCTGCTTCCGGAAACCTGCTCTTCCAGAGCTGCCATGAGCGTTCTATCTCTCCAGCCATTGTTTCCGACAGATTACCCTCGTCACGAGACTGTTCAACGGCATCCTTGTTATAAATCAGCATATCTGAGGCCAGAACCCTGGCAAACCTTGCTGCGCGTTCATCGATAGCAGATACAGAAGGCTCCTGCTCTTTTTTGGGCGGATGAATAATAAACACTTCACGGCAATTCTTGCATCTCAACCTTCTTGATTTACCTGCAAGTTTCTCTTCAGCTATATGGTACTTCTTACCGCAATTAGGGCAGGTTACTATCATTTAAAATCACCCCGTTCTAAAAAGCTGTTCAACCTCTTCACCGCTTCTGCAATATCATCATCCGAGACAGCAAAGGAAAGCCTTATGTAGCCCTCATTGCCAAACGCACTCCCTGGAATTGTTCCAAGCCCACCTTTTTCAAGCAGGGAAATGCAGAACCTCTCTGTATTTATTTTCTTATCTCCAAGTATCTTAGGATAAACATAGAAGGCACCTTCAGGCCTGTCAAAAGCAAGCCCCGGAAGTTTGCCCAGAAGACCGCAAATCAAGTCGCGCCTTCTTTTAAATGCTCTGTACATACTAACCCGCTCTTCCTCCGCATGGCCTGTAACAACTGCCAGTGCGGCGTACTGTGAGATCGAACACGGGTTTGAAGTTGTATGAGCCTGTATTCTGCCTGCGATTCTGATCCAGTCGGGATTCGCCAGCGCAAAACCAATTCTCCACCCTGTCATTGCATAGGTCTTTGATACACCAGTAATAAGAGCAACCTGATCTTTTAGCCCGGGATCTGCTTTCAGTATGTGTGGAACCCTGCCTGACCCGTAGTAAAGATCTTCGTATATATCATCTGAAATTACCCATATACCTGTTTCCCGCACAGCTGCGGCAATATCTTTTATCATCTCTGCAGAGTTAACGAGACCCGAGGGGTTGCACGGCGAGTTGAATATCATCCCCTTTGCCCCCGAGGCTGCCGCCTGTCTTATATCGTCTCCTGTGATAAGCATTCTGCCGGCCTCTGGAAAAACCGGAACACCGGCCAAACGCCTTACCATCTGGGGATAACTCACCCAGTAGGGTTTTGGAAGAAGCACCTTGTCCCCCGGTGAAACAACAGCCTCAAGCATGTTTGCAATACTGTGTTTGGCCCCGTTTGAAACCATTGCGTTTTCTATACCGTAACGCTGATTGTGCACTGCACTCCATCTGTCTGCAACAGCCTGCCTGAGTTCTGCAATACCCATGCTTGGTGTGTAAAGAGTTTTCCCCTCTGCCATGGCTTTCTTTGCTGCATCTATTGCAGCCTTTGGTGTGGGAAAATCGGGCTGACCTGCCGTGAGTGAAACAACATCAGCCCCTGCAGCTTTCATGGCTGCGGCCTTCGCTGTGTAAATAAGTGTTGCGGACCCTTCCAGCGATGAAGCATTCCTGGCGTAGTGCATCAGTTCCTCCGGTAGTATTTCTTAAGTGCTTCCTCAACTGATGGTGTAACAAGTGTATTGAGGTTCCCCCCGAAACGGGCCACCTCTTTCACCACTGTTGAAGATAGGTACATGTTGTGTTCTGACGGCATCATGTAGATACCTGTAATTTCAGGGGCAAGCCTTCTGTTCATAAGCTGCATCTGAAACTCGTACTCAAAATCCGAATTGGCCCTCAGGCCTCTGATAAATATCAGATATCCCTCTTTGTGCATATAGTCTATCAGCAATCCATCGAATGAGCGAACTGTGATATTCCCGGGAATACCCTCTTCTGTAATGGCCTGTTCGGCAAGTTTAACTCTGGTTTCCGTGTCAAACACCATGGTCTTTGAGCCTTTGTCAACCACTGCAACTTCCAGAGCCTCAAACATACCTGCCGCGCGTCGTATGATATCAAGATGCCCTGCAGTAACAGGGTCAAATGTTCCGGGATAAACAACCTTCACTGTTTCACTTCCATTGCGTGTATGTGCGTATCGCCGTACTTTCTGTGTTTCCAGTTATCGCTGAACTTCTCACCTCCGGACTCTACTACAACAATACCGCCGGGGCTGATTACAGAACTCCAGTCGTAACCGCGTATCCAAGAATATACATCAGTATCTGCGTAAGGGGGGTCAAGAAACACAATGTCTGCAGGTGGAATCAACCTTGAAACAGCACCTGGCATTTTCCCTTTTACCGTGATACACTTCTCGGTTGATCCATTTTGCTGGAAGAAGCTTCTTATTCTGCCCAGATTCACAGCAGAACTGTCTACAAACACTGCCAACTTGGCACCACAACTCACGCAGTCTATTCCAAATGCCCCGCTTCCGCTGAACAGATCCCATACAACTGCACCCTCCACTCTGTCTGCCAGAATACTCATAAGAGCTTCACGGACCCGCGATGGCGTGGGCCTTACCCCTCTTAAATCAGGACGGAGAATCTGGCCACGCCAGATTCCCCGCCCTACTCTAAGCAAATATCTCCCTAATAGGGTCTGATTATGTGAGGTGTTACAAATATAACCAGTTCGCTTGTTTCCTCATTGGTGGAGGTATATGTAAACAGCCAGTCTCCCAGAAGAGGAATGTGCCCGAGTATGGGAATTTTCTTCTCGAGCTCCGATGTTTTGCTTCGCATGATTCCACCGATAACAGCTGTTGCTCCATCGTCGATCATCAGCGTTGTCTGCGCCTCCTGCGTAAGGAATATGGGCTGCTTGTTCGCTGTTGCCTCACCGGCCAGATCACTTACAACAGGGTTAAGCTCGAGGGTTACATTGTTGTCTGCGTTGATGTGGGGTGTAACCGTAAGGCTTACACCTACATCGTAGAGCTGCACATATGTATTTCCCTCTGCATCCTGAAGTGTAAGAGGAATCTGCTTTCCGCTCATCACTGTACCTGTCATGTTGTCGCATATTGCTATTCTCGGCTCTGACAGAATGTGAGCCCGGTTCTCTTGTTCGAGATAGCTGATGGTAGCATTAATATCCAGAAGATTGGTGATGTGGCCGAACTGCACTGTACCGGTAGGGGCACCAACTCCAAGATTTGTCTGCATTCCACCGTGGGTAAGGTAGTCTGTTCTGCCGAGGTTTCCCAGGCTCCAGTCTATGCCAAACTCACTTGACGCTGCTGCATCTATCTCCACAAGTTTTGCCTCTATCATTACCTGTGCAGTAGGGCTGTCCAGTATAGGCAGAAGCCTTCCTATCTCGTCTATCTTACGTGGTATATCGGAAACGATAAGAGAGTTCGTTCTTGTATCTACAGAAATCTGGCCTCGCTCTGAAAGAACAGACTGAGTTGCCTCCTGAATATCCGAAGACTGAGCGTAGCGTATCACAAAAACTTCTGTAAGAAGATCCTGCAAGTTCTCGCGCTCGGCATCGCTGCTCGCCATCTGGTTGATTTCTTCGTAGAATGCACTGCGATCCATAATACGGATAGTGTTTCTTCCGGACATTGTTGCCATGAGTTCCTGAGAATTAAGAATTGCCTGAAGTGCGTCGCGCCAGCCCAGATTGCGAAGCCTGGCAGTAACGGTTCCCTGGTAGCTCTCGGGTATTATGATGTTCATACCGCTAACATCGGCAATTGACCGCATCACTGTTCTTATTTCGGCATCCACAACGTCTATGGTAATCCTACGGCCTCCAGAGCCGGACCATTCTACCGGGAACCCGTCGTCTACAAACCGCTGAGTTTCTGACACCTGTATACCCTGAGTAACCGTTGCCGTGCCGTATGAAGTACTCGCGGCTGTTGCACCTGCCGGGTTGGACAGTGCGGGAACATTTCCACCTGTAACAACCTGCGGAATCTCCTGTGAAGAGGCCGACCACGAAGTGAAAGGGGTTCCAGCAGGATCGGTACTTAACATAAGCACCAGCCTGTTACTCTCTTGAAGGGAGGTGCTGTAGTTCATCAGCTCACCGTTGACATCAATGATTACCCGTACAATACCATCTGGTGGAGCCTTGTACTGGCTCGTTCTTACAGCACTTACACCACCCCTGTTTACGGCGAAATCTGTTGCCGGAAGAGCGTGAAGTGCGTCTCCCAAATCGATGACAACCCGCATTGGATCGGTGAGTAGAAACTTCTCGTAACTAATAGGACCATCTGTTACAATGGTAACCTCGGTACGGTCGCCGCTAGGCACAACCGAGATATCAGTAACCCGGTAAGCCATAACCGGCACAGCCAGTACCAGTAGGATCAGAGCGATCATACGCATTACAGACCACCTTCTTCATGGAGTCGCATGGAGAATATCGTAGGTATCGATGTGGTACCCCCGAGCCCATCCTCCGAGCCGACAGTAACTTCCTGAACAACTATTACTTCATTACCTGTTATTTCCGCAATATGAGTATTGTTTCGAAGCACTGTACCCTCTTTCAGCACGTAAGCCACTCCGTTTGCATCCTCAACCATTGCCTGGTCTCCGCCTGTGGGATCAAGTGTGATGCCCACAAGGTGAAGCTCTTCTATTGTAAGGTCTTCTAAAGACCTCCTCAAATCTCTGCTGCTAAGCGGAAATTCACTAAACGGATCCGGCCTGCTTGAAACCGACTCGTATATTCTGAATACTCCACCGAAAGAAACATCCGCAGAGGCTACTCCAGAACCAGATGATGAGCCGCCACCGGTCTGTCCGGCAACCCTGTATCTGATCATCTGCATATCGGCTTCAGGAAGCCTTGTTTCAACAGACCCTATTTCAGTCCAGACTGCAATTCCCCCATGGGAAATTGACCACACTGTGCCGTCATCAAGCCTGCAAACCCTCTCCGGCTGCTGCGAAAGACCTGCAGCAACAACATCACCGCCACTGATTTCTGTTATACCCTCGGTAGCATACAGAAGATCTGTGCCCGTAATTGCGCCACCGGAAAACTCATCCCATCCGTCCTGATCGTTCAGAAGGTAGACAGATTGCCCGTTCTCTGCATACAACTTACCGGAACTAGCGTATATGTTTGTTGTGTTCTCCGGCAGGCTTTTTTCTACAAGCAGACTCTCTGAAACATCGAACCTGCTTGCGGTACCATCTGTGTTCATCCAGGCCAGCGTGCTCCCGTCACTGCAGAAACAACCTGATGCACTCTTTTCAGTTGCCTCAACCGCTGTTTCCAGTTCCGTACAATCCTGGTTAAGTATGTCCACTGAACCATCTTCGTACAAAACCGCTACGCGGCTGTCCACAGCACAAATACCACATGGCACCCTGCTTTCCGGAAGATCTATTCCGGTAACCTGGTCACCTTTGAAAACTGTAAGCGCGCTCTGCGAGAGCACAGCAGCACCCTGCTCAATGGCCGCCAGATCAAAAGCTGTTTCTTCCAGAGGCAGATCCGTTTCAACAGTGGACCACGCACCGTTACCGGAACTCCACTGCATAACCGCACCGCCCTCTGTAAGAATCCAGAGATCAGTGCCCCTGCTGTCCATGTCTACAGCGTCAGACGGAAGGGCAACATCCAGCCAGCCTGCCACAGGTGAATGCTCCAATACGGTTACATTCATCACTCCGGTTCCGGCTGAACTTTGCTCTATCGCCTTGTCTCCACATCCACCTGCAATAAGGAAGGATGCAATAGCAAGTGCAGTTATTTTCGGCATTCGGAAATCTCTGTACATTGTTCTTCTCCCCCTTCCTGTTACGGCTGAATGTACGCCGAGAAAGTAAATGTTGTTTCTATGTTGTCAAATTTTCCTTCAGCAGCTTTAAGCTGATGAACCTGCAGGTTCGATACAGAACTCATCATAGGCTGTTGTGTCAGCCGATCAAAGAAAACACCAAGACGGTGAAATCTTCCTGTCAGCGTTACCTGCCAGTCGTACACCTGGTTGTCGTTCTCAACAACAGGCGCCATTGGCACAAGGGACACTATCTGCAAACCACTGCCCTCAGCAAACCCGGTAAGCATATCGAGAATGTCTTCCTGGTTGTATTCCCGAGGAAGAAATCTGTCAAGCTCTTCCAGTTCCTGTGTGTACATCTCTATCCTCTGTCCTATCATCGCCAGATCATCGGAAGTCTGGGCCTGAAGCTGTCTGAGCTCAAGTTCTTTCATCTCCAGCGTCTGCTCACGCTCGGCAATTTCAACCTTCACCGACGAAGCGAAGAAATTGAAATAACTGAAAATCAGCGCTACTAGAAGTATGATCCCAATGATTAGCCTGAGGATACGAGGATCTCGAAAATCAACAGCCAATGTCTGCCTCCCTTCCTGGTTCAGTTTTTACGGAAGTGCAAATACTCATGAGCCATCTCCTTGGGATCCCTCTGAAAATATGGTAAGATCCACAGGCCAGACTATAAGCGTATCTCCTGCAGTCAAAAGAAAACCCTCGTCTACACTGGCGTATTTGTAGGATGTACCCCCGTGATGCGCCAAAAGACCGGCGTTGGCTGTGGAAGGCATAGAGTAGCCGGTTCCCGCTTCTGCGTTGGGAAGCGAAGGACAAAACTGAGCTTCCATAAAGAAAACTCCGTCAGCGTTGGTGAAAACAGTTTGAGTCGTCAGCGTCACACTGTCCGGGTTAACAAGAAGCTGAACTGCAACTCCCTCTGCCGGCACAGTCCTAGCAGAATCAACAAAGATACTGCCTGTTATGTAGGCAATTGTTTCGGTAGACCCAAACGGGTCGCAACCTGCAAGAAATACTACGGCACTAAGTGCAACCAGTGCCAGGATCGTCTTTTTCATGATACCCCCAATCAGATTCCGGCGTAGTCGCCAACAAGTGGTTCAAGCGACGCCTGGTTTACGCCTATGTCAGTACTGAACTGGTACCTGTTTTCACCGCCAGCGGCGTCGACAACAGGTTCCACGTTATAATTCTGCCCAAAGTCCGTCAAAAGAAACAGCTGATTAACACCATCCGGCTTTGTTTCCTCGAGCCGGGTCTGGAAAGCGACTATATCTCCCCATGTTCTGGCAATCCCCGAAATGTGCAGGTTGCTGTCTCCCAGGGAAAGCTCCGTAAGGTAAATGTTTTTACCCGATTCCTCGGCAAACTCCGCCTGCTCAGGATAAAGAACCCGCACCAGATACTCAAGAATGTAAACAGTGCTTTTCTGCTCCAGGGACAGAGCGTCAACAGCAGCCCTTTTCTGGGTAAGCCGCGCCTCAAGTGCATCGAGTTCCTGCTGTCTTGAAACTTGCTCCTGCATACTGGCAATCTCTGTGTTTTTCTGACTGATCTCTTCATCAAGCTGGGTTCTGGTTTTCGTGAGACCAGTGTAATGGATGAACAAAACTATAACACCCACCACAATAAGCCCCAGGGGAGCCCAGCTTAAAATGCTGAGAACTGGAGAAGCCGCAGCGCTTGCTTTCCTGGTTTTCCTGGTCTTTTCCTCTACTGGAAGAATATCAATATCAAGGCTGCCGGGTTCAAGCGATTTAAGAGCAAGACCAACTGCCACAGCAATAATTGCCTCAACTGAATGCATGGCAGCCTCGTCAGCCATCAGGGATCCATCAATTTCAATATCACCGAGAACATCGAACCTCTCTACAGGCAGCCCATGGTGTTCACTGAGAGTTTCTGAAAGACCAGCCATAAGTGAGCATCCACCGCTGAGAAGCAGCTTATCGATCCGGCTGCTTTCTCCGGATGCCTGGAAACTGATGAAAGACCTTCTTACGCTTGTAGAAAGCTCTTCAAGCACACTGCTCACTGCGTTTTTAACATCTGCCTCGGAAACACCCTCGGGTAGATTACCCTTAAGAATTGCTTCCGCCGTAGAGTAGTCTACGCTCAGAGTACGCAGAATAGCCTCTATAAACCTAGCACCACCCATTGCGATGTCTCTGTTAAAACTGGGCACTCCGCCTTTCGTTATAACAAGGTTGGTGTTGTCTGAACCAACATTCAGAATGGTAACACACTCATCGGAAGAAGGGTGGTAGGAGTTCTCATACGCCCGGAGCAGCGCGAACTGTTCCAGATCCACCGACGAAGACTTGATACCGGCACCCTGAACAACACTTCTGTGAAGATTGATGATTTCCTTCTTGGCCGCGACCAGAAGAACTTCCATCTGACCAGGGGACGATTCCTCGTTGAGTATTTTGAAATCAATACTCACCTCGTCCACACGGAACGGTATGTGCTGTTCAGCTTCCCAGTGAATTGCCTGACGAGCCTGCGCTTCTGTCATTTTTTCCATGGGAATTCGGCGAACGATGACGCTTCTGCCGGAAACTGCGGAATTAACCGTTTTTGTTTTGATGCCCGATTTAGTAAGAGCATCTTTAATAGACTCTACCAGATGATCTCTGTTGATCACCTCTCCGTCGACAACTGTATCTGGAAGCAATTCAACAATGGCGTACTTACTGAGCTTTATTCCCTTTCCAGAACGAAGAAGCTCAACCACCTTAACAGAATGGCTACCAATATCCAGGCCAACAGACGACTTTCCTGACCCGCCAAAGATCAGCATGTCTCCCCTCCCTGCAATCGACTCCGAACTACCATCTGATCACCTCCGGAATCCGCTAATCCCAATAAAAACCGGGACCCGTTACCTCACTGTGCTGTTACCCTATTAACATGTGCACCCTTCGTCAATACCCCAATTTCATAACTGATGAATTTCATATTTCTATTGACACAGGTTCTGAAAACTGTATCTTTGGTTCACAGGAGGTACATTATGGTTAAGATGGGGAAAAACACTGGCTTGGTAAGCAGCATCAAAGACATAGAGGAACAATCAGTGGCTTCTGTTCGACTCACGGTTCCAGTCAGACCTGACCAGGAGGAAGTCCTAACTCGTATTGTAAGAACAATTTCAACTAGCAGATCTAAGAACAACAGGCAGCAGAGAATCACAAAAGCCTCAATAATAAGAGCTTACATAGATGCAATGTCTTCTGTGGCCGTAGACTATGATGAGATTCCAGATGAAAAAGAGTTTGCAAGGCGACTTGCAGAAGTTATCTCAAACTAGGTTCACAACACAGTACCGTCCGGTACACTGGCCCCTTTTGGTACCACAATAATCCCATCGCGGATGTATATACCGTCTCCATCATAGAAGTCCAATCCAGCTTCGTTAACCAGTCGGACATCGTTACCCAGCCTTACATTTTTGTCCAGAATTGTGTTTCTTACAACACAGTTTCTTCCAATACCAAGAGCGGGGTAGCTGGCGTTGACTGCACCGAAATCCCTGGCATGCCCGCGCCAGTAGTCAGTTCCCATGTTGATACTGTTGGATATCACGGTACCCGAACCTATGTAGCTTCTTATTCCAATGATAGAGTTTTCAATGTTTGCTCCTGCGATGTCAGATGCCCCGCACACTATCGTATTGTTAAGTACAGTGTTTTTTATTCTGGCTCCCGGCAATGCTCTGGCTCTTGTGTAAAGGGGTGTAAAGTTGGAATACATGTCAAACTCGGGATCAGGCATGGCCATATCGATGTTTGCTTTGAAAAAGCTGCTTATGGTTCCAATATCCGACCAGTACCCGTCAAACAGATAAGACGTTACCTTGTAACGCTGAATTGCGTCTGGGATAATTTCTTTTCCAAAGTCGGTTTTGTCTCTATCTTCCTCCATAAGAATTCTGCGGAGAACTTGAGGTTTAAAAAGATAGATTCCCATACTTCCCAGAAAAGGACGGTCTTCGGTTACCCCCTTCTGATCGCTGGTAAGAGCTGACAGCCTTTCCAGGGATGGTTTCTCTTCAAAACCCCTGATAACGCCATCTGTTGCAACCTGCATGATACCCAGCCCAGAAGCCTCTTCGGTGCTTACAGGCTTGGTGGCAATACTGATATCGGCATTGGATGCCTGAAAATCGCTGATAAAACGGGTAAAATCCATACGGTAAAGCTGATCACCAGACAGAATCAGAACCATATCAGAGCACTGGGAAAGAATGTGAACAAGCCCCTGACGGACAGCATCGGCTGTGCCCTGAAACCAGTTTGTGTTTTCCGGGGTCTGCTCTGCAGCCAGTATGGAAACAAATCCGTCTGAGAACCTGTCAAACCTGTAGGTCTGCCCCACATGCCTGTTAAGGCTTTCACTGTTGTACTGAGTAAGAACGAGGATCTTCTTTATACCATTGTTCACACAGTTTGATACCGGAATATCAATCAGTCTGTATTTGCCGCCGATGGGTACAGCTGGTTTGCTTCTGTGAAGCGTAAGCGGGAACAACCTGGTTCCCCTGCCTCCACCGAGAATAACAGAGACTATGTCCATAACAACCCCCCCGTTTTACTGTTGCACAACAGGTTCTAATTAGCAACAATTTCAACCTCGAGTCAATACCGTCAAATGTTGTAGCTCATCAATTTCATATTTTTAAAGTGACACCTTGACATTGTTGATTTTTTTGTATATTTTCTTTAATGAATTGGAGGTTATATATGAATATTGGTGACATCAGATGCCCGTCGTGCGGAAAACCACTGACTCCAGTCAGGCTTCACTGCACTGCATGCGATCTTTCTGTTGAAGGCCATTTTGAAACAGACGCTCTGGCGGGGCTAAGCAGCGCCGATCAGGCTCTGGCCATTGCTTTCATCAGAAGCTTCGGGTCGATAAAAAAGCTGCAGGAAGCCCTTGGTGTAAGCTATCCCACAGCCAGAGCAAGGCTGGAAAAGCTTGTGGAGAAACTCAACAGGGGAATGGAGATAGAACCTTCTCAGTCTGCTGTAATAAACAGGCTGGACAAAGGCGAAATAACCGTTTCAGAAGCACTGGAGGTTCTGTAACATGCCGGCATTCTTTCTTCTTTTTAAAATCGGCAGATTTGTTATACCCATGCCCTGGTTCGCAATCTGGCTGATACTGCTTCCGGTAGTTCCTCTTGCCATGATAGCCAGCCCGTTTTTCCGCAGCAAAGACTATGGAAATATTATGAGACACGCACACCTTGCGTGGTGGGTCATCGCAGGTCTTCACGGGCTTAAAGTAGATATTAAAAGCAAAAAAGGCGACAGAGTCTTTCTGTCATTCATGTAAAGGAGACTGATAATGAGCGATTCAAGAATGAAAATACTGGAAATGCTTTCCGAGGGTAAGATCACCGCAGACGAAGCCTCCTCCCTTCTGGAAAAAGTAACGGCTTCAGAAAGTATCACAGACACACCGGAGGAGAAAACAGATGGTAGCAGAACTTCTCCCCGGTATCTGAGAGTTATGGTTAACAGCAGCGATGGGGATACCGTTAATGTAAAAGTTCCCATGAGTCTTATCAGAACAGGAATCAAGCTCTCTGCGCTAATGCCTGCAGAAGCAGCGGAAACCATGAAGGAAAACGGTATAGATCTCACTTCCCTCAAAGATCTTCCAACAGACGAACTTATCGAAGCCCTTCGCGAACTTGAAGTGAGTGTAGACAGCGCCAACGGTGATACTGTAAGGGTATTCACCGAGTAGGTCACAGCAGTTATCTTTTTGTAGATTAACCCCCTGAAACAAACAATCGAATCAGGGGGTTACCCATATGAAAATTGCTCTTGCCGGGCAGCCGGGCTGCGGACGCTCCACTGTGTTCAAAGCACTTGCAGGCTCTTCCAGTGCCGACACTTCAAAACCGCTTACTGTACATGTACCAGATGAAAGAATTGACTTTCTGGCAGAACACTGGAGTCCGAAAAGTATTGTTACCGCGACTGTTACCTTCTTTGATGTGCCGTCACCGGCATTCAGCCCCAAGAACATGGGCCGGATCAAAGAGTCTGCAGCTGTGGCATATGTTCTTGACAACTATGCCCTTGGAAATCTTGAAGAGACCTTTCTTCAGAACGAATCAGAACTGATGATTTCCGATCTGAGCATCATAGAGAAGCGCACTGCCAGGCTGCAAAAAGAAAGCAAGGGCAAGCTGGCAGAAGCTCAGCTTCTTAGACGAGCTATGGAATCCATAGAAAATGAGATTCCCCTCAGACTTGTTGAATTCACTGAACAGGAGCTGGATATTCTATCCCCCTTCTCGCTGGCTTCTCTCAAACCGCTTCTTGTTGTTTCCAACAGAGCTGGCAAGGGTATCAGTGATGAAACCGAAGCAGCTAAACTTGTCAGCACACACGGCGGTGCATTTCTCGGAATAGACAGCGGGTTTGAACTTGAACTGTGTGATTTTCCGGAAGAGGAAAGAGGCGAGTTCCTGGAATCAATGGGATTCGCCGAATCCGGAAAGACAAGGGTGCTTTCCGCAGCATATTCACTTCTCGATCTTATCAGCTTCCTTACAATGGGCAAAGACGAGGTAAGGGCATGGCCTGTAAAGAACGGCAGTACAGCCCT
The DNA here is from genome assembly GCA_964604135.1 of uncultured bacterium. Taxonomy (GTDB): domain Bacteria; phylum Fermentibacterota; class Fermentibacteria; order Fermentibacterales; family JCC-6; genus Sabulitectum. The sequence goes on from CAZRXU010000005.1 coordinate 24,751, forward strand.
AGAAGCTGCAGCTACAATACACTCTGATCTGGCACGTGGCTTTATCAGAGCACAGGTAATACCTTTTAACCTCTTCAGAACCACGCCGGATGAAACTGAACTCAGAAAGACCGGATCAATTGGTCTTCACGGAAAGGAATACATTGTACAGGACGGTGACATTCTGGAGATCAAGTTTTCTGTTTAGACAACTCTCTCATCCGGTGAACAACAGACCCGACCTCAGCTGAGCCGATAAAAATAACGCACAGCCAGTAAAGCCAGATAAGAGTAGCCATTATTCCTATGAATGAACCGTAAACTATGCCCCAGTCCGGTGCACTAACGGCCCTCATGTATATATCTGTGCCCGCGCCTGTCAGCACCATGGCCAGCAGAGCCATAAGAGCAGACATTTTCATTGGCATTGCTTTGTTTGGCGCTGCCCAATAGAGAAGAAAGAACACCAGAAAAGTAAATGTAAGGCTAAGAATGCGGGCAAGAAAACCTGTTAACCCAGGGCCAATAAATGGCAACGATGTGAGGTATTCACCTGCAGCAGAACCAGCTGCAAACTTTGCCCCGATGGTAAACACAGCCGCAAGAAGAAAACACATAGCTACCAGAATTGCCAGAAGAAAGTCGTAGAGTTTGCCCCACACGATATGACGGCCAGGAGCTTCAAACACCTTGTCCAGAGCTGTGCGGATGGTTCCGAACAATCGGCTTACCATCCATAACAGGGTAACAATACCAATGATGCTTATGGTGGAACCGCCACCGAGAACCGCTTTTTCAAGGTCGGCAATAATGCCCTGAGGCACGAAGGGATTCAAACCTGTGAGCCAATTCATGAACTCTTCTCTGAAGGAAATGTCACCCATAACAGCAAGTGTACTGAAGTGAAATATCAGAACCGTAAGGGGTATCAGGGTAACAAGCACATTGAATGCAACGGCAGCAGCACCGAAGTAAACATTATCACGCCCCCACCCGATATAGAACCGGTGGAAAAACACACCTGTAACTCTTAACGAGTGTTTAACTCCGGCGAATAATTTATTCCACGGTAACACTCTTCGCAAGGTTTCTCGGCTTATCAACATCACATCCCCTGGAAACAGCCACATAATAAGAAAGAAGCTGAAGAGGTATCACAGAAAGAAGTGGAACAAGGATGTCTGTTAAAGGCGGTATTTCCAGAACCCAGTCTGCAACTGTTCTGATCTCGCTGTCACCCTCGGTGGCAATTGCGAGAACCCTTCCCTTCCGTGCCTTCACTTCATGGATATTAGACATAACCTTCTCGTAAGCAGCATCTTTTACGGCTATAACCGCAACAGGCATCATATCATCAATCAACGCTATTGGGCCGTGTTTCATTTCTGCCGCCGGGTAACCCTCGGCATGTATGTAACTGATTTCCTTCAGTTTAAGGGCACCTTCAAGAGCCACCGGATAGTTAACGCCGCGGCCCAGGTAGAGGAAGTTGCTCGCGTAAGTAAACTGCCTGGCAATCTCCATGATGGAATCACACCCCTGAAGAATAGTTTCAACTTTTTCAGGAATTTCCATAATTCCACGGCACAGCTCTATTCCGTCTTCCCTCGTGAGGTTGCCCTTGGCCCTTCCGAAAGCAAGAGCAATAAGGGAAAGGATCATTGTCTGACCTGTAAAGGCCTTTGTAGAGGCAACACCTATCTCGGGACCGGCGTGAATATACACTCCGCTGTCTGTCTCCCGTGCTATGGTTGAACCAACTACATTAACAATGCCCAGTGATCTTATTCCCCTTTCTTTTGCCAGGCGCAGAGCTGCCAGAGTATCGGCTGTTTCTCCACTCTGGCTGATAACAAACATCACAGTACCGTCTTCCAGAACAGGGTCTCTGTATCTGAATTCGCTGGCGTATTCAACATCAACCGGTATTCTGGCAAGTTTCTCAATTATGTACTTGCCGATAAGCCCTGAATGCCACGAAGTTCCGCAAGCGGTGATTACTATTCTCTGAACTCCGCGCATGTCGCTCTCGGACATTTCAAGCCCGCCAAGCCTGGCTGTACCGTTCACAAGATCAATTCTGCCTCTGAACGCATTTCGCAGCGACTCAGGCTGTGAGTTGATTTCTTTAAGCATGTAGTGGGGATATCCGTCTTTTTCAATCTCGGCCAGATCCCAGTCTACATGCTGTATTCTGTCTCTGGTCATTCTGGGGTCTGATGAGTTGGAAGAAATACCACCACTTGTTATCTCGACAATCTCTCCCTCTTCAAGGTAGATAACATTCCTGGTGTGTGCCACAATGGCAGCCACATCACTGGCGATGATGTTCTCGCCCTCACCTATACCCACCACCAAAGGGCTTCCGTACCTTGCAGCTACAACAGTTGATGGCTGGTCGGCGCTGATCACTGCAATTCCATAGGTACCCCGTACCTGAACAAGAGCATCTTTTACAGCGTTGAAAAGATCCTTGCCCCTGTCAACTTCACTGCCAACCAGCTTAGCCAGCACTTCTGTGTCTGTTTCCGATTCAAAAGAAAGCCCCTTATCAATCAGTTTCTTTCTAAGGGATTTGTAGTTCTCTATTATTCCGTTGTGAACAAGCGATATTCTACCGGAATAATCACTGTGGGGATGGGCATTCACCGTTGTAGGCTCTCCGTGGGTAGCCCATCTTGTGTGGGCAATACCTGTAGAGGCATTCGCAGCATCACCGGGGTTCATTTCCTCAAGATCGGCAACTCTTCCAGTGCACTTGCGCACAACCAGTTCATCGTTCAACTGAAGGGAATATCCTGCGGAATCGTAACCCCTGTACTCAAGTCTTTTCAGCCCGCTCAGAAGAACATCCAGTGCTTTGCCGTTTCCAACATATCCAACTATTCCACACATTTAAGTACCTTTCTGAACAGAGCATAGTCGTTATCCAGGATTTCCTGAGCAGTGTTCTCGGCAATAAACCTTACTACAGGTTCTGTGCCGGAGGGCCTTATATGAACCCACCCGCCTTCCCGTCGCCACCACAGGCCGTCGGATGTATCATTCGGCTTTCCCAGGTACTGCTTCAGAAGAACGGTCATCCTGTTGAAATCTCCTGTGTATTCCACTTTTCTTTTGATGTTGATATACTTCGGGAAACTATCAGCCCACTCTGATACAGTGGTTTCTGGGTGCTCCCTGAGGTAGGAGATCACATAGGTCATTGCAACTGCGCTGTCTCTTCCGCAGTGACAGTCTCTGTGAATAACTCCTCCATTCCCCTCTCCTCCGATATCGGCTCCTCTTCTGTCCATTTCTTCTACAACATTCACTTCGCCAACCGGGCTTCTGAACACAGTACAACCGTGCTTCTCTGCGGCATCTTCCGAGAGCCTGGAGGTAGACAGGTTAACAACAGCAGGCCCGCTCTGGTGTGCCAGAACATAATCCAGTGCCATTGCCACAGTGTACTCCTCGCCTATCAATCTGCCTGTGTTGTCAACAAGGGCAAGCCTGTCTCCATCGGGGTCAAACCCAAAACCCACATCTGCGTTCCTATTAACTACCTCTTCTGCAAGAACAGACAAACTCTGCGTGTTAGGCTCTGCAATCCGGGGGAAGTCTCCCTCGGGGGTCATTTCCGGAAATATCATCTCCCACTCAACGCCAAGAGCCTCCATCATGGCAGGGCCCAGCAAACCGGCAGTTGCGCCGGTTACATCAAGAACAACCTTCAACTTCCTGCCTGTTCTTCTTGCAAGCGGCAATTCCGCTACAAGTTCTGCATGCCTTGCAGTGCTGCCGTCTAGAACCTCAGTTCTGGAACAGCCCCGATAATCTGTCCACTTTCTTTCTGAAGCCAGAAGAACTGCAAGCCTGTTCCTTTCCTCTGCCCTGAGGAAAACACCGTCGGAACCAATAAGTTTCAATGCATTCCAGTTGCCCGGATTGTGGCTGCTGGTTACAGCAATACCTCCTGAAACACCATCCTTCATAGCTTCAAGCTGAACTGTGGGTGTTGTTACCACACCCAGAAGCACAGGAGTACACCCAACACCAAGCAAACCGGCACAAACTGCGGCTTCAACTGCCGGACCGCTCTTTCTTGTATCTCTGCCAACAACAACTTTTCCCGGCCCGACAAGTTCACCGAATGCTGCAGCAAAACTGCAGGCATCCTGAACGGTAAAGCTTTCACCGAATATGCCCCGTATACCGGAACCGCTGATTATAGGCTTGTTCATGGATGTCACCTTTCAGAAACGGAACCGCTGGAGCCGACGATCGGAGTCGAACCGATGACCTGCGCATTACGAATGCGCTGCTCTACCAGCTGAGCCACGTCGGCTCCGCGAGGTTCACAATTCTATTTTTATATACCCCGGTCGTCAACAGCAGACAACTGCACGTTGAGCGAGAAGATGTACTGCGAGTAGCCCAGGTCAGTTTCTGCTGCCGGATACACCACAGTTTCCTTGCCGTCTTTGAGTACCCGGTCGCTCTTCATATCCATCCAGCCGTACCTGTATTCAAGACGGGCGGAAACCGGGCCCCAAAGTGTGATGTCTGTTCCGGCCGAAGCGGCGAAGCCCACGCTGGAACCATCTTCTTCTACAAAACTGCCGAAATCATCGGTTCCCGAGTAACTGCCGTTTACCCCGACAATGCCAGGGCCGCCGAACACACTGAAGCCATCCATCACCCGAAGCTGTCCGCAGGGGAATGCCCAGTACAGCATTGATGTTATCTTTCCGTCCCAACCTGAAGATGCCTTCTTGCTGAAATACTCTCCACCGAGATGAAACACCAGCGGTCCGGGAGCATCCAGAGAAGCAACGATTCCGTAGGAAACACCTGGTGTTCTAAATCTTGCGTCGTAGTTTTCCTCTACCGGTGCAAAGGTGGAAATGGAAGTTCCCACTCCTATTCCCATACCACCGGGAAGACCGGAAAAGGCAGCCAGTACCCAAATAAGGCTAAACATCGTTCTGCTTTATCCAGTTGAGAAGCCCACCTGCTTCAAGAATTTCCAGCATATCCGGAGGAAGAGGCGGGAAGATGAACTCCCTGTTACCCACCGTAAGAATCCCTCTGGCCGGATCAACTGCAACTTGATCTCCGGAAGTGAAGTAATCTACAGCGTCAGGGCTTTGAACCAGAAGAAGGCCCTGATTGATAGAGCTTCTGTAAAATATTCTGGCAAATGACTTTGCGATAACCGCCTTTACGCCAACATATTTAAGACCCAGAGCGGGCTGTTCTCTGCTGGAACCGCACCCGAAATTCGTTCCAGCCATAATAACATCTCCAGGCTTTACCTCATTCCTGAAATCAGGGTCAAGATCTTCAAGCAGATGGTCAACAATCTCCGGACCTGTAGCACAGGTGTATGTATACTTTCCAGGAAACAGGAGATCTGTGTTGATATCGTTCTGATCGTAGTAGTGAACGGCCATGCTAAACCCTCCTGGGATCTGTTATTACGCCGGTAATCGCTGTGGCGGCTGCGGTTTCAGGGCTTCCGAGGTAGATAAACGCATCCTTCTCGCCCATGCGCCCTTTGAAATTTCTGTTGGCTGTGGAAAGGCAGACTTCTCCCGGGGCCAGCGCCCCCTGATGCGCGCCAAGACACGGTCCGCATCCCGGCGGAAGAACAACAGCACCTGCTTTAACAAACTCTTCAATTATTCCCTGTTGCAGTGCTTTTACATACTCATCGCGACTTGCCGGCCCCACAAGCATTCTTACAGAAGGAACAACCTTTCTACCCTTCATCACCTCAAGAGCAGACTTCAAATCTTCAACCCTGCCGTTTGTGCAGGTTCCAAGAAACACCTGATCCACTTTCGTTTCAGGAAGCTCGGAAACAGCACATACATTGTCTACTGTGTGAGGTCTGGCTACAACCGGAACAATCTCATCCAGGTTGAAGTTGTGTACCTGACAGAATTCAGCGTCAGCATCACTCCACACAGTTTTTTTACAGAGTTCTTCCCCCAGAAAGAAGTTCTGAGTCACCCTGTCTGCAGGAAATACGGCAATCTTGGCTCCCATTTCAATTCCCATGTTGGCTATGGTCATTCTTTCGTGGATAAGAAGGCCGCCTACAGAACTCCCGTGGAACTCAACCGCTTTGTAGTTGGCTCCGTCTGAGCCGAGTTTTCCAATGATTGTAAGTATAAGGTCTTTGGCGGACACGCCTTTCTGCAGATACCCCTCAAGGTTGATTTCAATGGTTTCCGGCACACGGAACCATGTTCTTCCCGTTATCCACAAACCGGCAGCTTCCGTTCTGTCTATACCTGTGGCAAATGTGTTGAACGCACCGTACGTGCAGGTGTGGCTGTCGCTTCCAACCACTATTCCCCCGGGAAGAGCCAGATGCTGTTCAGGCAGTACCTGGTGACAGATACCGCAGCCCACATCGAAAAACTTTTGTATTCCCTGCTCTGCCACAAATTTTCTTACCTTTGCGTGGCCAGCTGCGTTCTTGCTGGTGGCAGCAGGCGTAACATGATCCAGAACAATGATGATTCTGTCGGGGTATTTTACTTTTCCTCCGGGTTTTGTGCTCTCAAACTTTCCAATTATGGCTGAACTGTTGTCGTGGGTAAGCACCAGATCCGGCTCTACAAACACTATTTCACCGGTCTCCACGTTCTTGCCAGCCGCGCGTCCAAGAATTTTCTGAACATATGTCTGCCCCATTGGTTTCCTTTCTGAAAGTAATTCCACCGCGTCTACCATGGTTGTACTATGAACAATGAACAATGTTCCTTCAAGTGCCGCGAATAAAACCATTGCCTGTAGCCTGCTCACAGTTAATGTTAAGCATGAGAGGAGGAAATTAGTGAAAACTGTAAAAGGTACACGGCTGATTCGAAACGAGTACCCGGATCTGCTTAAAGATGAGTCTTCGCTTTCAGGAGGAAACTGTCAGCTTGCAGCATGGCCGGAAAGCCTTTGTGACGCGGCCTCATTCATCAAAGAATGCGCTGAAGATACAGTTCCACTTACAATTTCGGGTGAAAGAACAGGTATTACCGGAGGAGCTGTTCCCATGGGCGGAGCTGTTGTTTCCACGAACCTTATGAAGGGAATAAGGAATACACACAAAGCCCATGTAATCACTGTGGGGGCCGGGGAAACACTTAACTCAGTTTTAGACTTCTGCACAAAAGAAAAACCGGGGTTCTTCTACCCTCCAGACCCCACTGAAACCTCTGCATCCATAGGGGGAACAATTGCCACTGATGCTTCCGGGGCAGGCAGCTACCTTTACGGTTCCACCAGAAACTGGATAAGCAGAATCGTGATGATTCTTCCTTCCGGAAAACAACTGGAAATATCAAGGGGAGATTACTTCTTCAGGAAGGGCAGGCTCAACCACCCTGTTCTTGGCTCTGTAACGCTGCCTTCTCTCAGCAGACCTCAACCGACTAAAAATGCAGCCGGTCTGTACATCAAACCTGACATGGATCTAGTAGATCTCTTCATAGGCAGCGAGGGGAAACTCGGTCTTGTTGCTGAAGCCGATCTTATCCTTGAAAAGAAGCCCCATGCAATTACCAGCTTTGCGGTATTCTGCAGCGAAAAACAGTTCTGGGAACTTCGCAACGACCTGATGAACACAAAACTGCGGGTAAGAGAGCTTGAAGTACTGGCAGAACCCTGCCTTTCATTCCTTCAGAAAAACACCGGCCAGACTTTTACTGAAACAGGTGACTGGGTTCTTGTTACATCAATCGAGGCTTCTTCTGAGGAAGAGCTGGATACGGTACTGGAATCACTGGATGTACTTCTCGAAGGAAGGGGAGTTTCCCCAGACAACACCTGGGGCGGTTTTGACAGTGTCCAGAGAAAAAAACTGAAGGAGTTCAGACACCTGGTTCCGGAAACTGTAAACCGTATTATTTCCACCCTTTCAGCCGGCAATCGCAAAATCCACAAAATAAGCACTGATACCGCAGTAAGGCCTGTAGACCTGCAGAACTACTATGCCATAATGAGAAAAATTCTAGAGGATTCCGGTGTTCAATACATAGTTTTCGGCCATTCCGGGCAGGGTCATCTGCACGCCAACCTTATTCCCGTAGACACTGAGGAACTGGAAAAAGCCATGAAGGCAGTGGAACTGATCGCCGCAGAAGCTGTTAACCTGGGTGGAACGGTGAGTGCTGAGCACGGCACAGGAAAGCTCAAGGCACCCCTTCTGAAACTAATGTACTCAGAACAGGAGCTGAGTGAGATGAGTTTGCTTGTACAGGATATTTCCCTGTGCTGAGGTAACCGACTCTTCACATTACTGTATATGTGATATTTTGTGTTTCTGGAACACTTATTCTGATCTTTTCAAAGCGACACTGTTCAGTATTTTCCTGTGTATACCGATCAGCTTCCAAAACAGGAACATGAACGCAATCGGGAACACAAGACTTAATACTATTTTCAACAATGAAATATCCTTCATTACAATACCGGCAATTATTCCTAACCCCACTAGAACAGCGCTGAAAACAAACAGTACAATTCCTTCTGTGTAATTGTAGTAATAAGACCATTTTTTATTTGAAAAATATGCCACTGTCACAACAATCCTTACAATCAGAGCAAACAACAAAAGGGGCAAAACAAATGCCACGTAATTGTTGAACAGTCTGTTGCTGTCTCCTGTGAAAACAACAGCAAGTCCGAAGGTGCCTGGAATCAACAGCAACAAAATAATAACTTCAATCACCTGCCATGCTTTCACAGCCTTGATTATCTCTGTATACTCAGGTTTGTTCTTCTCTGTCATATACTGCTCACTGTGTACATGCCATTTTGCCTCCGATACAGCACCGGTATAAAAATGAATAAAGAACATCTATTGATGGATATACTGTACACAGAACTTTTGTTCCAGCACAGACGATTCTTCTTTACAGGCAAGTTCACAGGCTCTGTTGAAAAGCCTTGTCTGCTGTTTCCACACTGTTATATTCCGGCGTTAATCGGTACCGCAGAACTCGAACCGGAGGTTTCTCAATAGGAACTGCACGAACCCTGAAGGAGACCGTTTCTGGAACGCCTGTTCTGGAAAAACAAAGCCGTTTCCTGGCCTGCGGTACCCCAATTTCATCAGGAGATGATCCCAAAGAGCTGATCAAAATTCTTTCAAAAAACTACAGGTTGAAAAAGGCCAGTCATATCAGCTGGGCTGTACGTCTTGTTGACGGAACCGAAATTAGGAACGATGGAGGTGAATCCGGGGCAGGCAACTGCATTCTTGAGACAATGCGTGAAACAAACACTGTGAGTTGCCTTGTGGTCGTTGCTCGCTGGTACGGTGGAAAACATCTTGGAGGTCTTCGCTTCAGGATATACAGAAGAGCAACAGCGGAACTAATCTCAGATTTTTCTTCTCCTCTGTAGTATCCAGCCTGTTGCGTCAGAACCCTCTCTGGCTATATTTATCTGCCGGGACACAGGAGAGGTACCATGGACAAACAGTTTTTCATATGCCATACAACTGCGGATATCGACCTGGCGGAGGCACTTGTGGAAGAGCTGGAAGCCAACGGATACATGTGCTGGCTTCCTTCGAGGGATGCCGATACAGGTAAAAACTCCGAGAAATCCATTACCTCTGCTATTCTTCACTCTTCTGCACTACTGCTTGTTTTTACTGAACACAGTTCAGACTCACATCACATCAGAAGCGAGCTTGACATTGCTGCAAATCAGCGAATACCAATCGTTACACTGAAATTCCGCCGTGGTGAGGTTTCTGAAAGTATCAGCTACTACACACACCGGCAGCAGTGGATAAACTGCACACTTAATCAATCCAACACACCGGAGATCATCACTGCTCTTTTCAGTATTGCAAAGAAGCCAGTGGAGACACCCCGGGAAACAAAACACACAAAATGGTGGGTAGCTGTAGTAGCAGCTGTGCCGGTATTAATACTGTTTCTTGTTTTTTTCACCAGCTCACCACCACTTGCCCCTACAGAATCTCTAACCAACACAGCAGTAGGTGGAAGAGACTCATGGGATTACGTTTCAGATATAATCCCCGGCGCCGCAGGCGGTTTCATTGTAGCAGGCGGGTGGGACTGGGGCTACTGGAGCGAAATCTGGATTACCGGTTTCAATTCATCAGGCAATCCGGTATACACTTGGTCAGATTCTATTTCCGGTAACTGCAGACCACTTGTTCTATCCACAGCAGACAACGGCTGCATTACTGTTTTCGCCGATTTCTCTGATGCAGATACAGACGGATTCAGCTACAGAACTCTCCGCCTTAATTCTCTCGGTGAAACGGTCTGGGAAACCCAGGGTTTTATAGAGTGTCCTGGTGATGTTCAACCTGCTGTTTCATCCCTCAACTGGCTTCCCGACAGCACTGTGGCAGCCTCTTTTACTGTATCATTCTCTGGATCCCGCAGGCATACTGTGTTTGTTACAAAGATCAACACCTACAGCGGAGAAGGAAGTTCCTTCCAGATACCGGGAAACATTGAAACAATGTCCATGGCGGTTTCTGCCACTGGCGGCATGGTTCATGTGAGCAGAGAGGTTCTGAACAACACTACAACAACAGAATTGCTGAACTATGAAGGAGTTCAACAGCTAACATTTGATGACTCTCAGGAAATTGCCATAAACTGTGTGGAATACACTACAGACAGTACTTTGATAGCTGCCGGTTCCAACCACAACCACAGGCTTACTGTTTTCAAACTGGATGATGAATTCAGTGTTCGATGGAAAAACAGTTTTAACGGTGAAATCACCGGAACTGTTACCGATATGACTGTACTTCCTGAAGGAACAGTTGTTCTTGCAGGCTCGACCCTTCCAGACGATGAAGGCAACAGTGACGGATGGATTCTGTGTCTTGACAGGTCGGGAAAGATCAGCTGGCAAACAACGGTAGACCTGGGTGAAGACGAACACATACTAGCCGTTGAAGCGGAACAGGACGGAACTCTTCTGCTGGGCGGAACCACCACCAGTTTCGGAGACCAGGACGGCTGGTTCTTCGAGATGACACCTGACGGCAGGTACAACACCATATGCAAACTCGGTATTGATGTATTCTCTGAAGACTGGGAAACAGGTTTTATTCAGCGAGCCAAATGGATTGTTGGCACACAGGGAAGCAACCAGCCCGGGGTGATACAGAGTGAAGGCAACTCTGCCCTGACCCCAGGGGCTGTTGTGATCCAGAGAGAGGCGATTCCGCTGGTTCCAGAGCTGTGCTTTGAAGCAGAAGTTTCTGTCACGAACAGCACACTCCCCCAGGACAGTTTGCATGTAACCATAGGTACAATCGGGCAGATCCTTCCTGCCGACCTTCCGGAAAACACTGATTGTGAAATGGCATGGAACTGCCTTTCGGCACAGCAACTTGCAGTTTCCACCGGAAGAGTGTCTCCCCGGTTCACTGCAGAACTACCTGTCATCTTCGATGTTACAGAACCTGTGCTCTTCACAATTGAAAACTTTAACGACTCGGTATATTTCAGAGCAAATGACAGTCTGTTTATTACTGTACCGTCTGTGATCCAGCCCGACTCACTGAGGTTCTTTGTTCACAGCACAGGCTCCGGTTCATGCCGGGTAGACAACATCAGAGTGTTTCTAAGAAAGTGGTAATCTTCAGTAACTGCCACTCTCTTCGTACTTCTTAACAGCAAGACAGCAATTGCCTCCGCCAAACCCGAACGAATTGGTAATTGCGGCCTGTATATCAAGTAACTCTGCCCCCCTGGTTACATAATCAAGCGTGCAGTCGGGATCTTGATCCCGGTAGTTGATAGTTGGCGGGATTCTGCCTGTGAACACACTCATTACAGTTGATACAAACTCTACAGACCCGGCAGCGGCCATTAGGTGACCAATCATTGATTTTATTGAACTTACCTTTAACTGTGCGGCAGATTCACCGAAAACTTTCTCGATGGCCGCACTTTCACTTTTGTCATTCAGCACTGTAGATGTTCCGTGGGCATTTATGTAACTGATATCTTCACATCGCAGAGAGGCATCTTGTATGGCCAACTGCATCACCCTAATCATACCGTTACCGTCTGGAGCTGGCGCTGTAAGATGGTACGCGTCCGCAGTATTACCGTACCCTGCTATTTCAGCATAGATCCTTGCACCCCGGCTCACCGCGTGTTCCATACTCTCCAGCACAACAACCCCGGCACCTTCACCCATAACAAAGCCGTCACGATTCCTGTCAAACGGTCTGCTGGCCATTTCCGGAGACTCGCTTGTGGTCATGGATCTTGTGGCACAAAAAGCTCCATATGGAAGCGGAGAAATACACGCCTCCGAACTTCCAGCAAGCATGATGTCGGCGTCTCCCCTCTGTATTATTCTGAAAGCATCACCGATGGCGTTCGACCCTGTGGAACAAGCTACCGACAGAGCAGAGAGAGGGCCTCTGAGGCCGTACTTGATGGAAATAAGAGCAGCGGCCATGTTAACCAGCATCCTGGAGACCAGGAATGAACTCAAACTTCTGGGGCCTTTTTCGTGAAGAATTGAATACCCCTCATCAAGGGCCTGAGAGCCTCCTATACCGGAACCCACTATTACTCCGGCTCTGTTACCGTTAAAGCCGTTCAGCCCGGAGTCTTTCATGGCCATCGCTGCGGAGGCAACGGCAAACTGTGTGAACCTGTCCATCCGGCTTGCAGACTTTCTGTCTGTCCAGTTCTCTGGATTAAAACCCCTAACCTCTGCTGCCAGTTTCGAGCGGTACTCGGATACATCAAAATGACTGACTCTTACAATACCGTTCCTGCCTTCTAAAAATCCGCTAAAAGACTCCTCAGCACCGGTGCCCAGCGGCGTAACAGCTCCCATACCTGTAACAACAACCCTGCGTTCGTTCATCAATGAAATCCCCTGTGTATAACGATAACTTAAATCTACCAGTTGAACATTCGACCTTAGATAATTAACCCGGCAACTTTTTGCAACAAGACAAATTCCGGTTACTGCGATACTGCCGCGGCTGAAACAGAGCGGGGGATCAGTTGTTCCCCCGCTTTACACAAAATGTACTATCTGAGAACGGTTAAACTTCTCATGGAGTTCAGGCCTTCTCCCTTGAATTTTACAAAGTAAAGGCCGCTTGAAAGAGCGGATGTCTCAATTGTAATACCGTGGGAACCTGCCTCAAGAATCTCGTTGCAGACAGTTTCCACAACGCGTCCGTGAATATCGTACACAGCAATTTCGGTGCTGCCCTGTGCAGATGTGGCAAAACTCAGCGATACCCGATTTACACAGGGGTTTGGGTAAACAGTAACGGTCTGATCGGGAATAATCCCGCCACCGATTCCCGTACCGTCGTGTTCCCACAGGGTGATTTCGGCTTCGGCAAATGTTTCAACGCCCTGATGACGGTCACCACTGAATACTATGTGCCAGTCATCCGTGTGAGGTGCGTAGAACCAGATCTCACCGGCACTCTGACCCTGAATCAATTCGTAGCAGTCAAACGCTTCACCTGCCTGGTAAAGATCCCAGTTGGCAGAATCAACTATAAAGAAGTCTGCCGTTCCGTTTTCAAGAGGTTCAGCGTACTCGGAACGTGGACTTGCGTAGTAGTCTCTGCCGTTCATTATATCTGCTGGAAGCTCGTAGTTTACTTCGATGAGGTATTTTGTCCATGAGCCTTCACTGAGTTCGGTGCAGTCAAGCTCGGGCATGAGATATTGCGGACTCCAGTTAAGGGTGTATGCCTGCCCTGCAATACTGTTCGTTATTACTTCCGAAAATCCCCCACCTGAACCACCAAGCTTGGTGGAGATATTGATGTAGTAATTCTGGTTGTTTCCCAGCTTAAAAGTGATCTGGCCATTTCTGTCTGTTTGCCCCCATGTTCCCCTTATTAAGCTGGTGCTCTGCCAGGCCTCACTGGCAATCTGCACAGTGGCATTGTCTACCGGAGTACCTGCAGAATCAGTTACTGTTACGGTGAAAGTGCAGAACTGGGAATAGATATCCACATCATCCCAGGTGTACCCGTCATTCCTCCATGACCATATACAGCTGCATTCCTTGGAGCCTCCCTGATCGACATCGTACGCGCAGTATGGGTTGTTAATAGTGTCCACATACCATCCGCGCCATTCCCCTTTCCACCAGAGTTCGCACCACACATGGTCTTCATTTACATCCATGGTGCAGGTTGTGGGAATCAGAATTGTTCTGGCAGCTGAAGAGAGCAGGTCCTGTGTCTCCCCGCAGAATCCCCTGTGCCCGTGGGCAATAACATTGGGCTGTTGAGGTCTGGGGTTGGTGGCTGCGCCATCCAGAGTAGCACGGGTCCACTTGCTTACAATCTCAACAGCCTGCAAACTGTCATAGAACTCAGGTGTTGTAGACCACCCCCAGCTTCTAAGCTGCTCGTCCCAGAAAACAGTTACATTCGGGTTAACCACCTGATTCAGCACAGGGTAGCCTGCATCATCCATGTCCCAGAGATACTGCCTCCAGAATTCATTGTACACCGAAGCATCATTCTTGGGAGGTTCATTGGAAACCTTGGGCATAACCACGTAGTTGTAGTAGATATCCCTGGGTATCTCTACCCACACAGTGTCAGAGCCCACCACTGTGTTGTACTCAGTTGTACTGTAGTAATCAACACCACCGTAATCTTTTACATTTACATAACTCAGGAATGAATCGTGGTCGTAGATTCCCTCTGCATTGTCTACAAGCAGCGTTTCATCAAAGCTGGGGTTTGCCAGAATTATCCAAGACAAGCGTGACACAGTGAAAGCAAGTTCATCGTAGATGTTTTCCCCCTGATGGGCCAGTAGCAGAGCCCCGTACCTGTCCTGATTGGCATCGGTGAGAATAGACAGCTTCCAGATAAGGTATCTCTGCAGCCACTGGGGGGCAATGTCTACTGCCTGCTGAGCCTGGGTTGTCAAAGAAACATCTTCAGTCTCCTGTATTGTTGCTGCCGAGAGAGAAACGACTGCAGGGCAGATACCATCTCTGTTGGGAACCACAAACCTGCAATCAAGTGAGTCAACTGCGGCATACTCTGAAGGCGGCTCAAACAACAACAGAGGTTCAACAACCTCTTCCATGTCACCGGTAAGCCATATGGGCATAATTGAAACCTGATTAACCAGGCTGCCTGTAACCTCAACAGGAGCCCCAAGATCGCAGGATACTCCCGGTAGATCACTGCCTGCAAACGCCACAGAACACAACAAAATCAACGACAAGTGCTTCATAGTTCCCTTCCCTGAAATATTGAAATATGCAAATTCACCCAGGCGAAGATACAATCAGCTAATCCCGAGGTAAACCCGAAAAACATTGACAAACATGGAATACGCAGCAGGCCTGTGCCTGCATCAGCGTTCAGCTTAACAGTTTAGACAGCTCTCGGATTAGTATCCATTTCTGAGCAGCCACAGGCCAAAATACGGATTTGCCAGTTTGTATGCTCCCATGTAACGGTAGATAATTTTCAGTTTGACCAGCCGTTTATGAGCTGCCTGAACAGATGATGATCGGATTCCTGATTTCTCAAGAAAATCGGATGAAAGAACCTTAACAGGATTGTCATCTGCCAGAGCAACAAGACACCTCAGCTGCAAGCCTGTAACACTTGTAAGTACTGTTTCGTATGCCTTCTTCTCTCTTGCAAAAATCATTCTCAGACCTGATTCAAGATGCTTTTCTGTCAGCGTTTCACCACTTGAGGCAGTGTCGTATATACACGCACACAGTTCCTGTACACCACCAGGCTTTCGGATAACTGCGTTCCTAACCTGACAGTTATCACTTCCACTGCCTGCATTACCTGTGCACAAAGATCGCTGAAACAGTCTCTTGACAACACTGCAGGCTGAAATGAGATTATCGCCTTGTCGGTATTTTCAAATCAGAGGCAGGACAACCAATTGGAACAGCCCGGAGCTTCACTATTCCGCAGGATGAAAGAATCCGACTTACTGCTCTCGGTCAGGTCTGTTGAGAAAAGCTACAACAAGGTAAAAGTTCTTGATGGTGTCTGTCTTCATCTCGGCAGAGGTGAGGTGCTTACCGTTTCGGGAAGATCCGGTTCCGGCAAAACAACCCTGATCAGAATAATCGCCGGGCTTACCGGGTTTAGCTCCGGCGGAATGATTGTAGACGGTCACTCTATACAACCCGGCAGGAGGTACCCCGGGAAACTCATCGGGCGTATTGGCGTTGTTTTTCAGGATCTAAACCTGTTCCCTCACATGACAGCTCTTCAGAATGTTGCCCTGGCTCTGAAGGTTGTTAAAAAAATGAGTTCGGCATCTTCAACAGCATTGTCTGAACAGTTCCTGAACAAGTTCGGTCTGCACAGCAAACACGCAAGCTACCCCAATCAACTCTCAGGAGGAGAAAAGCAGCGCGTTGCCATTGCCCGAACCATGGTTACGGAACCCCTTCTTCTGCTGCTGGATGAACCCACATCCAGCCTTGATCCTGAATCAATACACGGAGTACAAACACTTATCCGGGAACTTGCAGCAGGTGGAATGCCAATGATTGTTGTTACGCATAACCTCGCTTTTGCTGCAGATATCGGACACCGTTTTGCCGTTCTGGAAAACGGCAGACTGGAGTTATCCGACACCCCGGATATCCTCGATAAACTGAAAGGAACCACAGCAGTTGGATGCAGGTAAGTATGTTTTCGCCAAACCATATCTTGGCTGGCTTCTGACAGGAGCAGGGAACACGCTTCTCATTTCTCTTCTCAGCGGGCTTTTTGCACTGGCAGCCGGAATGCTTCTTGCAGCTGCTGGTACCGGCGGCAGAAAAACACCGATGCCGGTAAAACTCTACACCGATGTGTTCAGAAATATCCCGGTTGTTCCAATGCTGCTGTTGCTGTCATTCGGACTTCCCTATCTGTTCAGAAGATACCTAGGTTTTTCTTTCCCGCCGGGAATGGATTTTCTGCTTGTTGTAACAGGTCTTTCCCTGAACACTGCTGCTTACATTTCGGAAATACTGAGGGCAGGTTTGAACGGCCTGCCTGAGGAACAGTATGAAGCAGGAATAACGCTTGGGCTTGGAAAACACCGAACCTTCTTCCTGATTCTTCTTCCCCAGGCTTTCAGGATTTCTTTTCCTGCTCTTGCAACAAGGTTGATTCACAACATGAAGAACTCGTCGGTTGCCCTTGTTCTGCCACTGAATCTCAATCGGATGGAGCTGATGGGTCAAACAAGCCGTATCGCCGGGCAAACTTTTGCATGGGCCGAGCCACTGCTTTTCTCGGCGGCGGTTTATCTTGTACTGGCTTTGGGGCTGAGTGCGGCTCTTAACAGAGTGTCTGTTGTTGTGAACCGGAAGGTTAATGCAAATGAATACAGCTGATATTCTAATAACTCTCTGGAGAGGCTTTCCGGCAGCTGCGGAATTCATGAACCCGGAGTACCCCCGCTTTCTTCAGTCAACCGGCGGCCTGCAACTTTCACTTCTTATTACAGTATGCAGTATGGCTCTGGCAATTGTTCCCGGTTTTATTCTGTCACTGCCCGAACTTGTGTCAAAAAACAATGCCCCAATTCCTGTGAAACTTATCACAGGTCTTTTCTCTTTTGTTGCCAGAGGATTCACTGAAGTCGTGAGAGGTATCCCCATTATGACCATTACACTGCTTTTCTTCTACCTTCCATACCCTCTCTTCAAACTGCGCGTACCTCCTGTAATTCTTGCTGTATCAGCTTTTACAATCTACGCCTCTGTGTATCTCGGTGAAATATTCAGATCGGGCTTCAATGCTGTAGACATAAAAACAATAGAGGCAGCAAGGGTTCTCGGGCTGTCTTCTCTTGCAATTCTTACCAGAATAAGGCTTCCGATTGCAGCAAGAGTTATGGTTCCCGCACTGGTAAATCTTCTTGTTACAGTTTTTAAAGATACATCAGTTCTCACAGCAGTTGCAGTGGGAGAGCTTACCTACACAGGAAGACAGCTTTTTGTAGCCACACCGGGGAACTACTCTGTGATACTGCTTCTGATCGTTCTTGTATACTGGGCAGTTTCATTTCTCGGATCTAAAGCCGTTAAACTACTTGAGTCAGGAGCCCTGAAAGGATACCTCAACAGAAAGGAGAATCAATGAAAAACCTTGCAATTGTTCTGCTGGCCGGGCTGCTTTGTTTTGCAGCCTGCGGAGACACAGAGGGAACTGCAGCCGTTGCAGAAACAAGCGGTGAAGCAACTGCAGAAACCCATGCAGGCACACTGCAGCAGGTACTCGATTCCGGTGAAGTAATTATTGGCATTGGCCAGGAAGCTGCACCATTCGGTTTCATGGACGAAAACGGAGCACTGGTGGGCTACGATGTTGATATCGCAAGAGCAGTAGTGGAAAGACTCTCTGATCTTTCTGAAACGGAGCTTTCCCTTGTTTTTGTGCCAGTAACAGACGAAACAAGAATCAGCTGGGTTCAGTCCGGCGAAATTCACATGTCACTGTGCCACACAAACAACACTCGCAAGCGTGACGAGAACATTGATTTCTCGGTTCCATACGGATGGGACGGTAAAGGTGTTATGTACGACTTCACACTCGGACAGCGTGACCTTGAAGATTTTCAGGGAGCCACCATCGGTATAAAGCGGTCATCATCTTCCGAAGGCGAGATCATTGCCTACTTCGAGGCACAGGGCTGGGTTCCCCCAACTCTGCAGCAGTTTGATAGCCACACAGCAGGAGTGGAAGCTCTGGTAAACGGCCAGATAGACGGATTCACAGATGACAACTCCATAGTAATCAACACTGCCATGCGTGCGGGTTACACAGTAAGCCCGGAAGGGCAGCTTTCCGTTACTGAAACTCTGTATTCACCTGCCTATTTTGCCATCGGAATACCGGAGAACGATTCCGACTGGAGAGACATGGTAAACTATGCTCTTCACGAACTCTGGCTCACCGGAGAATTCCAAGAAATCTACGAGAAATGGTTCGGAACCGAGTCTATGTGCCCGATTCCCATGAACAGCCACCATATGGAGCCCCAGGTAGTCGGTTAGGAACTCAAATCAATTGAATGTGGCTGGCTGTACACTCAGTCGGCCCTTCCAAAAGCACAAACCGCTCCGACGAGCTCCCGGAAAGAATGGAAGCTGATGAAAATCGGTAACCTGAAACACTGCAAGTTATAGCGCTACTGTACAGTCTTGGAATAGTTAAAGATTACTCTGTAAATATCTCTTATAAACCTGTCACTCAGAGTGCCGTGGTCCAGCTTTGAAATAATTTCTTCTTCTCGGGAAAGGTCTTCAACTGGAAGGCTGTCTACAGCTTTCTGGTCACCGATCTTCAGAACAATTTCAATCCGCCTGTTCAGCAGTTTCACTATCTCACTGTCCACGGCATTGATCTGATCTCTTAGTTTCTCTATCTCATCCGTTCTGTTCATTTCACACCACACTGCCCTCTGTACCGGAGGAAATGATCACAGATAACTATTGAAGCCAGAGCTTCAACAACTGGAACCGCACGGATCGCAACGCAGGTGTCATGGTCTCCCATGATCTCTATTTCCCTGTTGTTCCCCTTAACATCAACTGTGTTCTGCTTCAGTGAAATACTTGGTGCCGCCTTGAAAGCAACCCGGAACACAACTGGCATTCCTGTGGAAATACCTCCAAGCACTCCCCCGGCACTGTTTGTTTTCGTTATAACTTTTCCGCTCTCAACTGCAAACTCATCGTTGTTCTGAACACCCGTAAGTTCTGCGCCGCTGAAACCGCTGCCTGTTTCAAACCCTTTCGCGGCGTTTAGCCCCACCATTACCTTTGCCAGATCACCGTCGAGCTTGTCGAACAGAGGTTCTCCGAAACCTGCAGGCACATTTTCCGCAACGCATTCAACCACGCCGCCAATGGAGTTCCCCTGTTGTTTCAGCTTCTCAAGCAGTGCGAGGGCTTCCAACTCCATCTTTGCGTCTGGAACATTTATGGGGCTGCTCTGCACATCTTCGGGTTTTACAGATCTCGCAGCAATATCAGATTTAATTCTTCCAATCTTTTTCACATAGGCAAGAATTTTATAACCTGTTTCCCCTGCCAGTACCTGTGCGGCTATGGCGCCTGCAGCCACCACAGCTGCCGTCAGCCTTGCAGAGCTTCTTCCGCCTCCGTAAGAATCTCTGATTCCGTACTTAGCCTGATATGTAAAATCTGCGTGGCCCGGTCTGTATGCACCGCTCAATCCTGTGTAGTTGTCTTTCAGATGACCCTGATTTTTAATAACAATGCTAATGGGTGTTCCAGTTGTTCTTCCTTCAAACAACCCGGACACTATCTCGAACCGATCCTGTTCCTGCCTTGCACTCACCAGCGGGCTTCGGCCTGGTTTTCTTTTATCCAACTGCTTCTGAATTTCTTTCAGATCAATTTCAATTCCAGGAGGGCAACCCTCAACAACTGCACCGATTGAAGAGCCGTGAGACTCTCCCCACACTGTAACTCTGAACATCTTCCCTATTGAATCTCCAGGCATTTCTCACCTTCTTCATAGCTGTCAATCGCTTCAATGAAATTCCAGAACTCCGGGAACGATTTCCGCACACACACTGAATCTGCTATTGTCATACCCCTGTTTCGGAGTTTTATCAACCCCAGGCACATTGCCAGCCTGTGGTCGTTGTGAGAGTGTGTTGCAGCGGCATGCAGCTGCTTCATACCTGTAACGGTGATTGAGTCCTTTGTGGTCTCTATGTGCGCTCCTATTTTGTTAAGCTCTGTTTCCACCTTCTGAATCCTGTCACTTTCCTTGTGTATCAGGTGGCTGATGTTGTTTACAACGGTTGTTCCCCTGGCGAACAAAGCGACTGCAATCAGTGTAAGCACCGAATCGGGGCTGTCTTTCATGTCTACCTCAACACCCTTCAATCTATCGGATTTCAGAACAGACACACTGTCGTCAGCTGTGTTCATACTGCATCCCATTCTCTGAAGAATGGTAACAAATTCCGATTCGCCGGGGTTCGACTCTACTCTCATACGGTTGATCTTTATCCGCCTGCCCAGTATTACAGAGGCTGCGAGCAGTGTGTTTGCCGAGCTCCAGTCGCCTGGTATTTCAACATCCACTGGCTGATACCTCTGCCCGGCTGGAACCCGGAACACATCGCACTCATCCCCGCGTATTCTCTCTGCCGTAACCCCGAACTTTCTCATCTCACGCAGGGTGACATCTATGTAGGCTGATGAAACAACAGGCTTCACAACAACAAGTTCAACGTCATTATCGGCGCAGGGTGACACAATCAGCAGAGAGCTTACAAACTGGCTGCTCACATCACCAGGAACAACCGTTCTGCCTCCCTTCAGCCCGTTCTTAATCCTGAGAGGATACACATTCTTCCCGTTGCTCCAGCTTACATCTGCCCCAAGATCGCGAAGAGCTTTCAAAAGCGGCAGAATGGGCCGCTGTCTGTTTCTGCTGTCTGCGGTAACGAAAGTTTCACCGGGAAGCAGGCATGCCATACCGGTAATGAATCTCAGCAGAGTTCCGGATTCGCCTGCGTCAACAGATCTTGCTTCCTTCATGCTGCTCCGGGGGGAATTTATTCCCCACACACTGCATCGACCGGCTTCACCATCAACCCAGTTAACAACTATTCCAATGTCAGTTAACAAATCAAGCAGCACTCTTAAGTCTGAATTATCCGGTACACGGCCTATCCCCGACCTGCCTCCGGTAAGTGCCGACATCAGCAGAACTCTGTTTGCAATGTACTTGCTTCCGGGGATGTTCATTCCAGGGTTACTCACAGAAACTCCCTGCGCCTGTCACGATCAGCAGCTATTTTTCAGCTCTGGGTTTGATAACAAACACCTTGTCATTTTTTCTTAGTACCTGCTGGAATTTAACCGTTCCGGTGCTTCCCTTTTCAAGGCATGAAACATCCCTGTCTCCGCTGTCAAGAATCCTCTTAACAGTGGTGTATGCTATACCTGTGGTCGGCCCGGTTACAGCCAGTCTGTCACCTTTTTCTATCTGCCCCGATTCAGCAAGTATTTCTGCCACCATGGGCTTTTTGTAGAAGTTCACAACCTTCCCTGCAATTACTTTCTTTGTGGTTGCCTTTGAACCGTAGGCACCGGACCATTCCCCAAGCCGTTTTCCCAGGTAGTAACCGTTTTTCCAAAACCCTCTGTTGAACACCTTTGCCAGTTCCGTTTCAAGTTCCTGTTTTTTTTCATCGGTGTACTCGCCTGCGTCAACAAGAGCAAGTGCCTTTCTGTACTGACGAACAACGGCATCAACATACTCAGGACCTCTTGCTCTGCCCTCGATCTTAAGAACACTCACACCTGCGTCTATGAGTTTATCAATCATTTTGATTGTGCACATATCCCCAGGCGACATAACAAACTTGTTGTCTACCACAAGTTCCTCACCAGTGTCTTCATCTGTAACTCTGTACCGCCTTCTGCAGGTCTGCAGGCATTTCCCCCTGTTTGCCGAACTGTTGTACTGGGCAAGGCTCATGTAGCATTTCCCTGCCACTGCCACACACATAGCGCCGTGAACAAACACTTCAATTCTTAGAAGCTCACCAGAGGGGCCGCAGATATTCTGCTTCACTATTTCAGAGCAGATGTGCTCTATCTGCGCAAGCGACAATTCCCTGGCAAGAACAATCACATCAGCGTAGCGGGAAAAAAACCGAACCACCTCCATGTTCGATACGTTAAGCTGTGTAGAAATATGAACTTCCATACCAACAGACCTTGCGTATTCAATAACGGAGATGTCAGATGCTATAATGGCACTCACGCCTGCATCCACAGCCATGTTGCACATGCTTCTGGCGTTTTCCAGGTCTTCATCGTACATGATGGTGTTGAGTGTAAGGTAGCTTTTTACATTGTTTTCGGCACATATTCCGGCAACAGAAGCCAGGTCATCAACTTCAAAATTAGCCGATCCCGACCTCATGTTAAGATCTCCCACACCAAAATACACAGAGGCAGCCCCTGCATTTACAGCAGCCATCAGAGACTCGAAAGACCCGGCAGGAGCCATTATTTCCACTGAGGAACCCTTTACCACAACCACCCCCGTTGAAAAACACCTGTTCCTTCTGAACACAGGTTACTATAACGCCGTTCTCCCCTGCGGGAAAACACAGAACATGTCAGCACCGGTACACACACTTCAGGTATTTCATGCGTATGATGGCTTAAAGCTATCAAACGGAACCATTCTCTTCAGCCTAACTCTGTATGAATCTATCCGGGTGAACCAGAAATTCGGGAAGATAAACCTGTTTAATACCACCTCTGGAAGGAATGCATTTATCCATTGATAAAACCAGTTTGGGATAATTATCCGGAATAGCTTCAAGAGAGGAAAACTCCCTGTTAATTGTTTCCTCGGATACCATGAGGTAAGCGACCTGAAGATACAGGGTTGAATCTCCTTTCTCAGCAACGAAATCTATTTCACTGTCTGCCACAGTTCCAATGCTGACGGAGTATCCTCTGCGAAGCAATTCCATAAAGACAATATTTTCCAGAAAGCCGGATACCGCTCCTTCTCTGTAACCAGAAACTGTATGCCTGAATGAGAGATCGGAGAGGAATGCCTTACCTGTGTAAGCAAGTTGTCTCTTCCCGCGGAGATCAAACCTTTTAACATCATGCAACGCACAGGCATCTACCATGTACTTCACGTAGTCGATAACTGTGCTGGCCGAAGTTTTCCTTCCATGAGAACGCAAGTAGTCTGCAATTCTCTTTGCTGAATACAGGGAGCCAATATTATCTGCAAGGAACCTGAATATGGATTCCAGAAGAGCAGCACTTCGAATGTTGTTCCTGATAATTACATCATTAAGAATCACCGTATCCAGAACTGAATTCAAGTACTGATAGATTACTTCAGACGAGAGATCCATTGAGTGAATTCCAGGCATTCCGCCCAGTTTCAAATACAACCAGAACTCTTCTTCAAGAGTGCCAGCATCTGAACCTCTGAATTGCATAAATTCTTCCAGTCCCAGTGGATACACCCTGAATTCAATGTATCGTCCTGCAATCCTTGATGCAAGATCAGTTGAAAGTATGCCTGCGTTTGAACCGGAAATATAAACATCTGTGCTGCCTTCTGCGAGCAAAGATGCTGTTACTTCCTCCCAGCCAGTTATGTCCTGAACCTCATCAATGATAACTGCTGAGACATTCATCTGTATGATATGCCTGTAAAGAACAACAGGATCTCTTAAACGATGATTAGCCATTAACTCCATATTGATAAAACAGGTTTTTTCACCGCGCTTTTTCAGAATCTCTGCAATCTGGCGAAGAAGAACACTTTTACCGGTCCGTCTCATACCGGTAATCACCTTTATCATTGGAGTACCCACGAATGGCAGGATTTTGTCAAGATAAATTCTTCTTTTGTAATACAAGATACCACGCCTTTCCATCTTTCTTATTTTATACAATAAGATAGTTCGTGTCAATATGCGGAATTCTAATTGCCATGTTCCCTGCCGGATATCCCTTTGCTCATGCTTCATCAGTATCTACTGTTGTGTGCACTGGGTTGATCATTGCTCTCGTCAACAGTCAGGAGTGTTATGGGTGCGTTAAATGGTCTTGTATTTTTCGTGCTCTCTCTGTTCCTTTTGTTGTTCTCGCAGTCGGCTGTGTCTGCTTATGCTTCTTAACACCATACCGTGTGCGCGCAGGAAGCAACTCTCGTTGACTCACCGCAGGTGTACAGACAGTTTTTGTACCACTCGTTATCAGTGCGTATATTCGGGTTTCATTATTCCGTGAACAAATTCAGATGAGGGGTACTGATGAAAACAGCAGGATCATCGGTTGAGCAACTGAAAGAGCTTTACAAACTTGCCATATCTGTAGCCGAACTGAAGCCGTGGAACTCGGTTTCCAGCTATCAGCTGTTTGGTGTGGTGTTTCCCGGTTCCGGCGATAACGGATATGTTCAAACGATCGGCGAGGAAGATATCTTCTGTGTGCTGACACACCTTGGAGAAGCCTCTCTTCACAGGCTTAAAAACATCAAATCCTCAGAAAACATACTGGAAGTGAAGTCACTTATGGTTTACTTCAACCAACTGGGGGAACTCGAAGATTCCGACATTCAGGCGCTTGAATCAGCCGGTGTAAACTACAAAGAGATGGAACTTATTCCTGTTTTCAGATCGCAGCTGCCTGGGTATTACCCGTGGTTTATCAGCGAAGAAGAGGCTGTGATACTGATTGAATCACTCAGACAGACCGAAGATGTGTACAGCAGAATCAAAGAGTTTCCATTTCTCGACATTGCCACCGAAGCAACAATGTGCCCATACAGAAAACAGCACAACGGCCAGTGGGTTGACTCAATCGAAAAAATACCGGCAAATCCGGAACTCCCGGGTAAGTTTACCGTCAACAACAAACTTGTGAAAGAGCTGTGGAAGCTGCCTTCCCTGGATCTGGTCTTTCAGGCTTCACTGTTTGTTTTCCATGCCACTATAGGAGAACCGGACGACAGACCTTCCTGGGCATACTTGCTGCTGATAGCTGACAAAGAAACAGGCTATGCACTGTGTCATGAAATGATAGATCCAACGGCTTCTTCCATTAGGGAAGTAGAGCTGTCCATTCCCAATCTGATTCTAAAGAACATTGTTGATCTCGATATCAAGCCTGAATACCTGGAGATACAGGAAGATGATAAACTTGCAGACATTCTTCAACAGATGGGCAAACGGAAGCTGCCGCTTTCTGTGCGTACAACAGAAGACTATCTTGAATCCATTGAGCAGATTAAGACTGAGCTTTTCGATGTCTCAAAGAACAGAAGGTTTTCGGCAGACAGCGCTGAAGCAGAGAAAGTGCCCGGTTCAAAAAGCACAGAAATGCCCGACAGCAGTGTGTACAGAATTAAAGTTGCGCTGGTGGGCAACAAGAGGATATACAGAAAGATAGCCATCCGGGGGGATCACACTCTGGATGATCTTCATGAAGCTGTGTTTTACGCATTCGACCGGGAGGAAGAGCACATGTACTCTTTCTTCTTCCCGGCTTCCGCCACAAAATCAAAGAGGGTAATAATGAATTCTCCCGAATTCTCTCCCTCAGGCCCATGGGAATCCCAGGCTGCCAACGGGGAAACAGATACAGCAAACACAACAATCAGTTCTCTGGGGCTTGCGGTAAAGCAGAAGTTCTACTACCTGTTCGACTGGGGCGATGAGTGGTGGCATGAACTCACCTTTGAAGGGGTGTGCAGCACAGAAGTAAACACACTGCCGGTGGTAACTGTAAAGAAGGGTGAATCACCTCCCCAGTACCCCGACTTTGAAGATGAGTAACTGCAGTATTCTGAAGAATTGATTCTAGCAACAGCATTCGGGAGTAAACGCATGCATTCAACAGCGGAAACCGGCATTGTTACAGAAGAAACTCAGATTGCACGCAGACGGCAGAGAGCAAAGCAGGATATTGAAAGTGTAACCAACACAGGGCCTCACCCACTGTTCAGTACCTACGAAGTTGTGGCCCGATCCGGTCGCTGTTACACTGTGCATATCCGCTCTGTGGAGCAACTTATCAACTCCTGCACCTGTCCCGATTACAAAACCAGCACCCTTGGCACATGCAAACACATCGAAGGTGTTCTTCTGCATCTTCGCGAAACTCTGGGCAGAAAGTGGAAAAAACTTGCCGCTGAAGCTCTGCCTGGTACGCAAATATACCTGCACAGGTCAGAGCATGTATCTGTACGCACAACACTCCCACTGCCTGATGGGCCTCTGCACCTGCTGCTTAACCGTTACTTTGATTCACAGGGTGTACTTCAGGGCTCTGTTCTGCACAGCCTTGCTGCCCTGATTCAGGAAATCAACTCCCTCGGCACAGAGCTTCAGAACAGGCTGTTTATCCACAGTGATGTGCTGAACCATCTGGAAGCCCTGCAGCACCTTGATTCCGTAGAGCGTCAGAAAGAGTGGTTCCTGGAGCAGATACTGCAGGGAAACAGGTCTCTTAAAGTTCTGAAGTCCGACCTCTATCCCTTCCAGGAAGACGGTGTTCTTCACCTCGCTTTCAGCGGGCGGGGACTGCTGGCAGATGACAT